>JACDBB010000193.1 GCA_013695145.1 Euzebyales bacterium | reverse complement strand
GATCAGCACCCTGCCGCAGGCGGCGGCGGCCGCGCGGACCGCGTCGCTGGGCAGCGGGCTCAGCCACCGCAGGTCGAGCACGCACAGGCGCACCCCGTGCGCCTCGGCCAGGCGGCGCGCGGCGCGCAGCGTCATGGGCACGCCGTTGGCGTAGGTCACGACCAGCACATCGGCGGCGGCGGGGTCGCCCTCCACGACGCGGCCATGCTCGTCGAGGCGGTGAAGGCCGACCTCGCCCGGCAGCAGCGCCGCCCCTGGTGGCGGGTAGTCGCTGAGCCAGCCCTCGTCGCCCGGCTCGTGCAGGTCCTTGGCGTGGTACAGGGCGATCGGCTCGATGAAGGCGACCACCCGGCCGTCGACGGCTGCCATGGCGAGGGCGCCGCGCAGCATCAGCGCGGCGTCGGCGCCCCGCGACGGCGTGGCCACGACCAGGCCGGGGATGTCGCGCAGCGCTCCGATGGCGTTGTCGTTGTGGAAGTGGCCGCCGAAGCCCTTCTGGTATGCCCAGCCGGCGATGCGCACGACCATGGGGTTGCGGAACGCGCCCGCGGAGAAGAAGCCCAACGAGCACGCCTCACCGCGCAGCTGGTCCAGCGCGTTGTGGAGGTACGCCAGGTACTGGATCTCGGGTACCGGCAGAAGGCCGAGCAGGCCGGCGCCCTGCGCCACCCCGAGGATGGTGGTCTCGTCGAGCAGCGTGTCGAACACGCGGCCCGTCCCGAACGCCTGCTGGAGCCCCGCGGTCACGTGGTACACGCCGCCCTTGCGGCCGACGTCCTCACCGAACACGAGCACCTCCCGACGTCGCAGCAGCTCGTCGCGCAGCGCCGCGTTCAGGTGCGCGGCGAGCGTCCGCCTGGGCGCGGCGGACGCCCGTTCGGGCAGGTCACGGCCCCAGTGCGCGGCGCGGGCGCCGGCGGACAGCCGCTCGCGCGCGTCCATCGCCCACCGGTCGGCGCGCGCCGGCGCCATGGGCGCCATCACCTCCTCTCGCGTCGCGAGTGGCCGTGAGCCTGACAGCGCCTCGGCCCACCGGCGCGCGGCGGACCGCTCGCGAGCGACGATCTCGGCCAGCTCAGCGGGTGCCGCGGCTCCGAGTGCGACAAGGCGGCGGGCGGCGGCGGGTAGCGGATCACGGACCTCGTCGGCCGCGATCGCGGCGAGGTCGCGGTACCCGCTCTCGACGTCGCTGCCGGCGTGACCCCACAGCCGCACGGTCGGCAGGTGCAGCATCACCGGCGCGCGCGCGCCGCGGCAGCTCGCGACGGCGGCCTCGACGGCGTCCCAGACCGTGTCGAGCTCGCCCTCGGCGCGCACGTAGCGGAGGCTCGACAACTCGCCGAACGCGTCGGCGATCCAGCCGCGCGGCGTGTCAACCGAGATGCCGATGCCGTTGTCCTCGCACACCAGGAGCACCGGCATGGGGTTGCCGCGCCGGTGCGCGTAGCGGGCCGCGGTGATGCCGGCCAGTGCGGTGGCGTGGTTGGCGCTGGCGTCGCCGAAGGAGCACACGACGACGCTGTCGTCCGGGATGGGGCGGTCGACACCAATGCGACGCATGCGGCCGAGCGCGAACGCGGTGCCCACGGCCTTCGGCACGTGCGAGGCGATCGTGCTGGTCTGCGGCGGAACCCACGCGCGCGCGCTGCCCCAGACCTTGTGCCTTCCCCCGGAGATCGGGTCGTCGGCCGCCGCCATGATCGACAGCAGGGTGTCACGCACGGGGTCGACGCCAGGGTCAAGACGCGCGCGCGCCATCATGAACCCGCCCGAGCGGTAGTGCAGGAACGCCGGATCCGTCGTGCGCGTGCGGGCCCCGACCACGGCGTTGTGCTCGTGCCCCGCGCTGGAGATCGTGTAGTAGCCGGTCCCGTGCGCCTTGAGCTCGCGCGCCACGACGTCCAGCACCCGCGAGCGGACCATGTCGGTGAACAGCTCGATGGCGGCCCGAGCGGTCAGCGACGACCCGTGACGGACCGGGTCGTCGGGCGCGAGCCGCCGCTCCGCAGGGGCGAGCTCGGCGAGGCAGCGGTCGAGGTTGCGCTCGACGATCTCGACCCGGTCGGTCAGCACGCGGGCAGGTTAACCCAGCCGTGTCAGCCCGCTCGTTGAACGCCTGATCCGGTATCCCGGATCAGGGGTTCAACGAAGGCGTCGCTTGGAGCTCACGGGCGCAGTGCGCCTACCGGGATGACGGCGACGCCGTCATCACGTTGGTAGCCGTAGCCCAACCCGACGATCACACCGAGCACTGCCGGTGCGCCGAGCTGGTGCGTGTCGACGCGAGCAGTGAACTTGCGCAGGCTGGCCGCCGCCCGGTCGACCATCCCGGGGCCGAGCTTGATCTCGAACGCGCCCCATCGTCCATCCGCGGTCTCGACGACCGCGTCCACCTCAAGGCCGGTGTTGTCCCGGTACTGCAGCACTGCAGCACCTGCGCGTCCGTCGCCTGCGCATAGACCCGGAGATCGCGCACGACGAGTGACTCGAAGACGGAAGCCCTGTCGTTGAACTGACTGGGATAGTGCAACAACATCGACCGGGAAGATGTAACGGCGTCTCGGACCGTTGCGTCAGATCGAACCCTGCGGCTCGCAGCCGCCCCGCCGTCGACATCCACAGCGAGCCGTAGACATGCAGCGCCCTTCTGGCGCGGCGCAGCGCCTCCAGGTCGCGGTCGACGTCAGCGAATGCGGAGACCGCCAGGAGCCCGAGGGCTGTGTCGGCGTTGCGGAGGCGGCACGTCCCGCCGCCACGAGCGGATGCTCGCGGGTCCCCGGCCTCGGCCAGGGGGGCGCAGACAGATCGTCACCCGTTGGGGCTGGCCACCACCCTGACCATGCCGCCGTGCGGGTAGAGCACGGACTCGTGGCCGTCCTCCCAGCGCACGCGCAGCTCCTGCGGGTCGTCCGTCACGACCTCGAGCACGTCGCCGCGCCGTGGCGGGGAATCCACCTTCGTGCTCTGGACCTCGATGCGGTCTCCGACGTCGATCTGCATGCTGGACCTCCCGTGCCGCTGTGGGGCGGCGCGGGCGTGCCGCGCCACTGCCTTCCCAGACCGTACGCCTGCCTGCGCCTGTTGTGAAGAGCGTCCGAGGGGTCACCCGGAAAGGGATCGACCGTCACGGGCGCCGAGCGGCGCTGGCGTCGGCCTCGACGGTCGCCAGGATTGCCCCGGCGTCGTCGATCGCCTCCAGGCGCACCGTGCCGGCCGTCGCGTCCGCCCCCGCCAGCACGGCCCAACCGTCGACGACCTCGGCTACGTCGACGCCCCCGTCCCCGAACCGCGCCCGCACCCGTGCCACACCGTCGGCGGCGAGCGCGACCACCACCGTCGCCGGGTCGCCGCGCTCGGGTCCCACGACGCCGCTGTTCAGCACGGCGAGCGTCGCGTCGGGGTCCTCCGGCTGGTCGGTCACGCTCAGCGCCAGCACGTCCTCGCGGGTCGACGCCGCCACCCGCAGGGAACGGACGTCGGCCGCGCAGGCGTCGCCGGACAGCGGCGAGCACTGGCGGACGGAGGCGACGAGCCGGACGCCGCCGGACGTGGTCCGGTCGAGCAGCCGGCTGCGGCGGCCCGGCCGGCGGTCTATCGACTCGCGGACGGGTTCGAGGAACGCGCCGCTCGTCAGCTCGTGACCGCCGTCGCCGTCCGCCGTCACGGCGAGTGGCCCATCCCATCCCCGGACGGCGAGGACCGCGACTCCTTCGACGGGGACGGTCTCGTCGGTGCCCGTGGGGCTGTCCACGCTCACCCGGTTCACCGCCGAGGTGGAACGGATCGCGACCAGGGTCGCCGGTGACGCCTCCGTGCCTGCGAGGACGGTCACGGCATGGACCGGACGGCCGTCCGGCGGTGGGCCTGGGAGGGGGACCTGGGCCACCTCGCCGTCGACGCTCGCGCTCACCTGCACCTGGCCGGCGACCTCCCAGACGCGGATGACCACGCCCTGGGCTGGCTCCCTGGTCTCGAGCTCCCGCGCGGCCGGTGCGACGCCGTCGAGGTCGCCGACCTCCACGCCGGCCAGACCTCCGCCGGTGCCACGCACCGCCAGCGCGACCAGGAGGGCAAGGGCCAGCCCGCCGACGACGGGCACCCACCGCGACCGGCGCCCCCCGGTCGGTGGCTCCCAGTCGGCCAGCATGACGCTAGTGCTCCTCCTCGAGCCGGAAGTCGACGTCGGCGTCCACGTCGATGACGTCCATCTGGGCCTTCTGCAGCTTGCCTGCGTAGTCCCAGTTCACCGACTGCCAGCGCGTGAACGCATCGAGCACCCAGATGCCGGACTGGCGGCTGCCGTTGCCCGACTTGCCGTTGCCGCCGAAGGGCAGGTGCGCCTCGGCGCCCGACGTGGAGTTGTTGATGCTGACCATCCCGGCGCTGACGCGCTCACGGAAGCGGAACGCGTGCCGCGGGTCGGTGGTGTAGATGGCGCACGACAGCCCGTAGCCGTGGCCGTTCGCGAGCTCCATGGCCTCGTCGAAGTCGCCGAAGGAGGCGAGGCTGACGATGGGGCCGAAGGTCTCGTTGCGGTACAGCTCGTCCTTGGCGGTGACGCCGTCCACGATCGTGGGGTGGCAGTACAGGCCCGCCTGCGGATCGCCGACGAAGCCGTGGCGCGGGTTGTCCGCGGTGATGCGGCCCACACCGGTGGAGCCGTGGAGGGTGTGGTGGCCCTCGACGAGCTCCAGCCACGCCTCGAAGCGCTGCAGGAAGCGCTCGCTCATCATCGGGCCGTACAGCACGTCCCGCGTCGGGTCGCCGACGCGGGCGGCGCCGGTGGCCGCGGCGAAGCGCCGGAGGAACTCGTCGTGGATCGACTCGTGGACGATCGCGACGCCCAGCGAGGTGCAGCGCTGCCCGGCCGTGCCGAAGCCGCTGAACAGCGCGCCCTCGACGGCCAGGTCGAGGTCGGCGTCGGGCATGACGACCAGCGGGTTCTTGCCGCCGAGCTCCAGACACGGGTGCTGCAGATGCCGTCCGCACAGCTCGCCGATGCGGCGGCCGACGTCGCTGGAGCCGGTGAACCCCACCTTGTCGACCAGGCCGGCGTCCAGGGCCTGCTCGAGGCCGTCGAACGAGGTCGGGCCGTCCGCGACCACCAGGCCGAGGGCCTCGGGTGGGACGCCGCCGGCGTGGAACAGCTGGACCAGCGCCTGCGCTGTCGCCGGCGCGTACTCGGCGGGCTTCCACACGACCGTGTTCCCGCACAGCAGGGCGGGCACGAGGTACCAGGAGGGCACGGCGACCGGGAAGTTGCCCGCGGTGATCACCGCGACCGTGCCGACGGGCATCCGGAACGTGAACAGCTGCTTGTCTGGCATCTCGCTGGGCACGGTCTGCCCGTACAGGCGCCTGCCCTCGCCGAGGAAGAAGTCGCACGTGTCGACGATCTCCTGCACCTCGCCGAGCGCCTCGGCGTACGGCTTGCCGATCTCGCGGGTGACCAGCCGCGCCAACGCCGGTTTGTTGGCCTCGACCAGGCGTCCGACCTGCTGCATCGCTCGCCCGCGGATGGGCGCCGGGGTGGCGGCCCAGGCGGCCTGCGCCTGGCTGCCGACGCGGCAGGCCTCGACGAACACCGCCGCGTCGGCCATGACGGCCTCGGACACCGTCTCGTCGAGCTTGGCGGGGTTGGGCAGCGCCAGCCGCTGGCCGTGCGCGTCGGTCCGGTGGTCCCCGGCGATGATCGAGGCGACGGTGCGGGTCATGGTGTCAGCTCCTGTGGTGGGGTGGCGGCAAGGACGCGGTCCAGGGCGTCGCAGGCGGCGTCGAGCTCGTCGCCGGTGACCGTCAGGGCGGGACGGAAGCGCACGGAGCGCTCGCCACAGCCGAGCATGAGCACCCGCTCGTCGGTGCGCAACCGGGTGACCACATCGTCGCGGGTCGCACCGTCCGGAAGGTCGAGCGCGCACATGAGGCCGCGACCGCGGGCGTTGCCGACGAGCGCGGGATGGCTGGCGGCCAGCTCACCCAGCCGGTCGAGCAGGTGCTTGCCCAGCCGCTCCGCGCGAGGGATCAGCTCCTCACGCTCGATCACCTCCAGGGCGCGGCGGGCGCGGACCATGTCGGTCAGGTTGCCGCCCCACGTGGAGTTCAGGCGGCTGGGGACACGAAAGACGTTGTCGGCCACCTCGTCGATGCGCCCGCCTGCCATGAAGCCGCAGACCTGCAGCTTCTTGCCGAACGCCACCAGATCCGGCTCGACGCCCAGCTGCTGGTAGGCCCACGCGGTGCCGGTGAGGCCGCAGCCGGTCTGCACCTCGTCCAGGGCGAACAGGGCATCGTGCTCGCGACACAGCGCCTGGATCGCCTGCAGGAACTCGCCCCGCAGGTGGTTGTCCCCGCCCTCGCCCTGGATGGGCTCGGCGAGGAAGCACGCGATGTCGTGGGGGTGCGCGGCGAACGCCGCGCGCGCCTGCGCCAGTGCTCGCTCCTCGGCCGCCACGACCTCGGCGCGGTGCTCGGAGGGCGGGAACCGCACGGCGGGGGTGTCGATGCGCGGCCAGTCGAACTTCGGGAAGCGCGCGACCTTGTTCGGCTCGGTGTTGGTCAGCGACATGGTGTAGCCGCTGCGGCCGTGGAACGCGCTGCGCAGGTGCAGCACCCTGGTCCCCAGCGCCGGGTCCCGGCCCGCCGCCTCGTTGTGGCGGGACTTCCAGTCGAACGCCGCCTTCAGCGCGTTCTCGACGGCCAGCGCCCCGCCCTCCACGAAGAACAGGTGCGGCATGGCCGGGTCGCCGAGGACCCGCACGAACGTCTCGACGAACTCGGCCTGGTGGGTCGTGTAGATGTCGGACTGGGAGGGCTTGTTTACCGCGACCTCGGTGAGCGCCGTCATGAAGTCGCGATCCTCGGTGAGCGCCGGATGGTTCATGCCCAGAGGGCTGGAGGCGAAGAACGTGAACAGGTCGAGGTAGCGGGTGCCGTCCCGCGCGTCGACCAGCCACGACCCGCGACTGGCCCGGGTGTCCAGCACCAGGTCGAAACCGTCCACGAGCAGGTGCCGGCGCAGCGTGGCGTGGACCGCGGCGGGAGCGATCGACATGTGGCCTCCTGGAGGATCGGGTGAGCCATCAGTGTCGCGGAGCGGGCGCGCTCGGTCACAGCGCGAAGCGTCGTCGCACCCGCGCGCAGGCCGACGAACCGTGCGATGATGCCGACGGAACGTCGGCCATGCGGTGGCGGTCGCGACGCGATCGCCCCACCCGGACTCGGACGAGGAGCCTCTGAGTGGACGACCTGGACCGGCGTCTGCTGGTCGAGCTGCAGGAGGACGCGCGCCTGACCATGGCCGAGCTCGGCCGCCGGATCGGCCTGTCGCGAACCGCCACGCTGGCGCGGGTCCGGCGGTTGGAGGACGACGGCGTGATCAGCGGCTACCACGCCGACGTGGCACAGCCCGCGTCCGAGCCGAGCCACGCCGCACGGGTCGGCATCGTGCTGCGGACGCCGGACGTCGCCGCCTACGTCCGCCGCCTGTGCGCGTTCGACGAGCTGGAGGAGGCCGAGAGCGTCGCCGGCGAGTACGACCTCATGGTGCGTTTCGCGACCGGCTCGGCCGCCCGTCTCGACGCGATCCTCGACCGCCTCGGCGGCTGGCGCGAGACCGTCCGCACCACGACTTTCGTGGTCCTGACCAGATATCGCTGAACGCGCCGGCCGGTGCCGGGACCGGGTCGATCCGTGAGCCCTGGGGCTGGAGAAACTAACAGAGGGCGCGGCTGGGCGATGGCGGACGCCGGCCGCTGGAATCTAGTGCTCCTCCGTGGAAGTTCCGTGAAGCACCGAGGGCACGACTGCGCGCGGCTCGCAAGGCGCGAGGAGCGCCTCGTACTGGGCCGTACTTGGGCGACGAAGCAACGCAGCGAGCCCCAGCCCGGCCGGCGCTTGAGGCCATGAACGGGCAGGCGTGGCCGAATGTAGGAGACTTCC
>JACDBB010000190.1 GCA_013695145.1 Euzebyales bacterium | reverse complement strand
CAGCCGCCACGAGCGGCTGAAGTCGACACGCGGCGGGTGGTCACCGCTGCTCGGACAGGGCCGCCAGGCGGCGGCGCTGCTCCTCGGTCGCCAGCGCGTCGACCACGGGACCCAGGTCGCCGGCGATGACGTCCGGCAGGGAGTGCAGCGTCAGGCCGATGCGGTGGTCGGTGACGCGGTTCTGGGGAAAGTTGTACGTGCGGATCTTCTCGGAGCGGTCACCAGTGCCGATCTGGGCGGCGCGCACGTCGGCGCGCTCCTGGGCGATGCGCTCCTGCTCGGCTTGCAGCAGCCGGGCGCGCAGCACGCGCAGCGCCTTCTCGCGGTTCTGCAGCTGCGACTTCTCGTCCTGCATGGAGACGACCAGCCCGGTCGGCGCGTGGGTGATGCGAACCGCCGAGTCGGTGGTGTTCACCGACTGCCCACCAGGGCCCGACGAGCGGTACACGTCGACCTTCAAGTCGTTGGGGTCGATCTGCACGTCGACCTCCTCGGCCTCAGGCATCACCGCGACCGACGCGGTCGAGGTGTGGATCCGGCCTCCCGACTCGGTCTGGGGCACGCGCTGGACGCGGTGGACGCCCGACTCGTGCTTGAGCCGGGAGTAGGCGCCGTGGCCGTTGAGGCGGAAGATGACCTCCTTGACGCCGCCGATGCCCTGGTTGGAGGCGCTGATCTCCTCGACCTTCCAGCCGCACGACTCCGCGTAGCGGGTGTACATGCGGTGCAGCTCCCCGGCGAACAGGCCGGCCTCGTCCCCGCCGGCGCCAGCTCGGATCTCGACAATGACGCCGCGGTCGTCCAGCGGGTCCCTGGGCACCAGCAGCAGGCGCAGCCGCTCGGCGAGCTCCAGGGCGCGCGCCTCGCCCTGCTGGGCCTCGTCGCGGAAGAGCTCGCGATCGTCGCCTTCGGACTCGCGTGCCAGCTCGCGGGCCGCCTGGGCGTCGGCGATGGCGGCGGCGTGGGCGTCGGCCACCTCGACGATCTCGGCCAGCTCGGCGTGCCGCTTGGCGGCCTCGGTGTAACGGGCCGCGTCGCCGAGGACCTCAGGGTCGCCCAGCGCCGCGGTCACCTCGGCGTGCGTGCGCCGGATCTCTCCGAGGCGCTCGCTGACAGGTCCGAGATCGGCGGCGGGCTGGTCGGAGCCAGCCGGCCGCTCAGCCATGGGAGTCGGGCTCGACGGCCAGCTCGGCCGGCGTGCGCTCGACGGGCGCTGCGGGCTTTCCGAGCCCGTAGGTGTCCGCGGGAGCCTCGTCGGGTCCCCACACCACCACCGACGGCAGGTCGACGGTGCGACCCACCAGCTCCGCCCGCGGCACGACCGCCTCGAAGGCGCGGATCGCGACCTCGACCTGGTCGTCGCAGGGCGGCTTGGTCGTGATCATCTGCAACCACAGGCCGGGCTTCATGAGCGCGCGGACCACCGCGTTGTCGCGGCCTGCCCCCAGACGCAGCCCCTCGTAGGCGAGTCCCGCGACGATCGGCAGCAGCGCGATGCGCAGGCCGATGTGGTACGCCGCCGTGGCGACCACCCCGCTGTCGGGGGACGGGACGATCGCGCCGGCGATCGCGTACACGAAGATCGCGATCAGCATGACCATGACCAGGAAGTTCGTGCCGCAGCGCACGTGCAGGGTCGAGTAGGGCTGCACGGCGTCGGGGCGCAGCGGCTGGCCGTGCTCCCACGCCGCGATCGTCTTGTGCTCGCCACCGTGGTAGGCGAACACCCGCTTGATGTCGCCCATCCTGCCGATGGCGAACAGGTAGGCGAGGAAGATCACGACCCGGAGGAGGCCCTCCACGACGTGGTACAGCGTCTCGCTGCCGATCCGCTCCGCCAGGAAGGCGAGGCCGAAGTTCGGCACCACGATGAACACGCCGACGAACAGCAGCAGCGCCAGGACCAGGCTTCCGCCCATCTGCTTGCCCGATAGCTGCTCCTCCTCCTCGACCGAGGCGTTGGCCGAGATGGTGAGCGCCCTGGTGCCGATCCTCAGGGCGTCGACCAGCCCGAACACGCCGCGGAACATCGGGCGCTTGAACAGCGGCCTGCGCTCGGGGAAGTCGCTGACCGGGTGGCGTTCCAGATAGATCTCGCCCGAAGGGCGGCGCACCGCGATGGCCCACATCTTGGCGCCGCGCATCATGACGCCCTCGATGACCGCCTGGCCACCGTAGTAGTGCGGAGCGTGCGGTGCCTGCTCGCGGCTCACTTCCTGGCGGCGTCCTGCTTGGCGGCGTCCTGCTTGGCCTGCGTCTTGGCGTAGCGCTGCTTGTAGCGCTCGACGCGGCCGCCGGAGTCCACCAGCTTCTGCTTGCCGGTGTAGAAGGGGTGGCACTGGTTGCACAGCTCGACGCGGATCTCGGACTGCGTTCCGCGCGTGGTGAACTCGTTGCCGCACGAGCAGCGCACGGCGGTGAGCACGTAGTCGGGGTGGATGCCCTGCTTCATGAGGTACTTCCTCCGTCGTTGAGACGCGCTGATGCCGACCAGCGCGCCTGAAGGGAACGCTGAATGGTAGCCGAGCCGGTCAGGTCTGCAGGTTGGACTTCTGGATCTGGATCAGGAACTGGTTGTTGGACTTGGTGGTCTTCATCTTGTCGATCAGCAGCTCCAGCGCGGCGGGCCCGTCCAGCGCGTGCAGGACCCGGCGCAGCTTCCAGATGATGAGCAGCTCCTCCTTGTCGAGCAGCAGCTCCTCCTTGCGGGTGCCGCTGGCCCCGATGTCGATCGCCGGGAAGATGCGCTTCTGCTCCAGACGACGGTCGAGCCGCAGCTCCATGTTCCCTGTGCCCTTGAACTCCTCGAAGATGACCTCGTCCATCTTCGAACCGGTCTCGATCAGCGCGGTGGCGATGATCGTCAGGCTGCCTCCGTGCTCGATGTTGCGGGCGGCCCCGAAGAAGCGCTTCGGGGGGTACAGCGCCGTGGAGTCGACGCCGCCGGACATGATCCTGCCGCTTGCGGGCGCCGCGTTGTTGTAGGCGCGCGACAGGCGGGTGATCGAGTCGAGCAGGATCACCACGTCACGCCCCTGCTCCACCAGCCGCTTGGCCCGCTCGATCGCCAGCTCGGCGATCTGCGTGTGGTCGTCGGCTGGGCGGTCGAAGGTCGCCGCGACGATCTCGCCCGGCACCGACCGCTGCATGTCGGTGACCTCCTCCGGCCGCTCGTCGACGAGGACGACCATGAGGTGGCACTCGGGGTTGTTGAAGGCGATCGCCTGACCGAGCTCCTTGAGGATCGTGGTCTTGCCGGCCTTCGGCGGTGACACGATGAGCCCGCGCTGGCCCTTGCCGATGGTCGACATGAGGTCGACGATCCGCATGGAGACCGGCCCTTCGGGGGTCTCCAGCGGCAGGCGCTCATCGGGGAACAGCGGCGTCATGTCCTTGAAGTCCGGCCGGTGCGGCAGGTTGCCGTTCTCGTCGGGCACCAGCCCGTTGACCTGCTGCACGTGGTGGAGGGCGGGGACCTTCTCGCTGGAGCGCTGCTGGCGGATCGGGCCCTCGATGACGTCGCCGCGCCGCAGACCGTGCTTGCGGATGTGGCTCTGCGACACGTACACGTCGCGGTCTCCTGGCAGGTAGCTGCTGACGCGCAGGAAGCCGTAGCCCTCGGGCAGGACGTCGAGGACGCCGGAGCGGACCTCGCCGGGCTCGGCGGTCAAGTCCTCCTCGGGCCGCTGCCCGCCCTTCTGCTGCTTGCCCTGGCCGCCACCCCCGCCGCCCTTGTTGCGACGCCGTTCACGGCGGCTGCGCCGCTTGCGGCTGCCCGCATCCTGCGCGCTGTCCTGCTGCTGACGGTTGCCGCCCCGCTGCTCGCCGCGGTTGGGGTCCGGCTGCTGGCGGTCGGCCTCCTGGTCGCCGCGGGCCTGGTCCTGCCGATCGCCGCGGGCCTGGTCCTGCTGCTCGCGGGCGCCCTCCTGCTGGCGCTCACCGTGTTCGCCAGCGGGTTCGGTCCGCAGGTCGCGCCGCGCGCCGGCCTGACCGTCGGAGCGCGCGCTGCCGTCGCCGCGTTCGGTCACGATCACGGCAGCCACGTCGCCCGATTCGGCGCGCTCCTGCTCGGCGCGCTCCTGCTCGGTGCGCTCGCGGGTGCGGGTGCGGACGCGGGTGCGCGCAGCGGAGCCGTCGTCGTCGTCGCTCCCGTCGTTTCCCGGCCGTTCCGCGGACGGCCCGCGCTGCCGGCGCGCAGCACGCTCACGGCTGCCGCGCCCGTTGCGCGGGGCGGAGGCGCCGCCGTTGTCAGAGATCTCCGACCGGGCCTGATCCGGCCGGGAGTCGGGCTGGTCGTTGGCGGTACGCACGATGGCGTCCACGAGCTCGGCCTTCTTGAGGCGCTGGTAGCCGCGCATCTGCAGGCTCGAGGCGATGGTCTTCAGCTCGGTGAGCTGCTTGCTGGCGAGGACGCTCGGGTCCATCGGGTCACTCCTGTCGGGTGCCCCTCGGGTTGTTCCCTGGGGACGTCGTGGCCGCCGCGGCGGCCACGGTGGGCTCGTGCGGGCGGTGGTGGGACGGCATGGCTGGCGGGCTCCGCGCGGGTCGCGGCGGGAGCACGTCGGTGGTGGCGGTCACGACGAGCTCCATGACCCTCGACACCGTGGCGTCGAGGCTGTAGCTCGTCACGACCGGGACGCCGCGCTCGAGAGCGAGCGCCCGCAGGTAGTCCTGGATCTTGCGGATGTCGGCGAAATGGTCGATATAGCGTCTGGAACCCCGGTTGCGGGTGCCCTGCGCTCGCGCCACGAAGTGGTTGCGGTGGATCTGCTCGTCGTCGACGGTGATCAGCAGGGACGCCACGATCGCGTGCTGGCGCTCGGGGAGCGCGAGCACGCCGGGTACGACGTGCGCACCCTCGACGATCAGGTCGGTGCCTTCTATCACAGCGCGGCGGATCAGTTGCGTCACCCCGACCGAGACCGCGTGCACCTGCTCGCGGAACCCGGCGATCACCGGGTCGGCGTCCAGTGGCAGCTCGGGCAGCAGCGTCGCCACGTCGAAGGACGAGGTGTGCAGGCTCGGCATCATCTCGCGCGTGAAGATCCCGCGCATGACCTCCCGCACCGCGTCGGTGGAGATGATGCGCACGATCCCGAGACGGTTGGCCAGCGTCGTCGCGACGGTGGACTTGCCGACTCCGGTGGTGCCGCCGACCATCACGATCAGCGGGACGTCCCTGTGGCTGGCGGTCTGCCAGCGCCAGTAGTTCTCGGCGTAGCGCGAGCCGACCTCCTCGTCGATCACGCGATACGCGAGCTCACGCAGCTGCGCGGCGGTGATCTCGCTGCTGCCCTGGGCGTGCAGTCGTGACTCCAGCGCCTCCGCGACGGCGAACGCCCGCCCCGGGGGCAGGCCCGCGGCCATGACCGACGTGGCCATCAGCCCCTTGGAGAACGGCAGACCGGCCTTTCCGTCCCGCACGGTGACGTGACGGGGCGCCACGCGGGCCGCGTGTTGCGGCTCGGGTGGCTGCACGGGGGTGTCAGACGCGGGCATCGCTCCTGCGAGGAGTTGGGAGACTTAGGGGGCGGTGAGCACCGATGGTCGGCGGTCGCCGGGCTCCGGGCCGAGCCGTGGGTTCGTCAGCTGGTCGCGAACTTCTCATCCGCGATCGTCAACAACGGGATCCACCCGTGATTCATGCCCCGGTGCGTGGGCTGCCCGGCGGCGTCGACGAGCAGCGGGCGGTTGTCACAGAACACGACCCGCGCACCGGCGTCGGTGGCGAAGCGCGCCGCGACGTCCACCGCAGCCGCTTTGAGCTCCACCAGCAGGACATCGAACGCGGGTGCCGACCGCAGGTCGTGGGCGAGGGCGTCGCGGTCCGCGAGCCGGTGGCTCCACGCCACCACCTCACAGCCGTGCTCCCGCTCCAACGAGTCCGCGAGCGCCTGTCCGACGGCAGCAGGTGCAGTCGTCGCGAAGAGGACTCGTGAGCCGGAAACCGAACCGAGCGGGACCGGTCGAAAGGCGGTGACCAGTACGGGCACTCGTCGCGAGAGGCTGCGGATCGCCTCCACGACGGCAGCCACCTGGGCGGCGGACGATCGGGGAGGCTCCGCCATAGTAACAACGACGAGATCCGCGAGCAACAACCGGTACGGGCCGAGGTGATCGGTCAGGACTGAGGGGTCGGCGTCGCCGGGTACCACGAGCACCGTGGCGTCTGCCTGCACCGGCGGGATGGCGGCGCCGCTGCCCTCGAGCAGCAAGAGGTCTCCTGGCAGTCGCGTGGCCATCGCGACCGCCTCCGCGACGTTGCTGTCCCCCACCCCCCCGGCCAGGCCACCCCCGCACCGGCGGGCGCCGACCGTGGCGACGCCCGCGGTGACCGCGTCCTCGTAGAAGTCACTGGCCGCATGACCACCCGCGTCGGCGACCGCCAGCAGCGCGACCGGGTCCAGGATGGCCTCGACCGGCACGAGCACCGGGTCCGGCGGACCACCGCGGCCCATCGCCACCACGATCGGCTGCCGACCGCCAGCGGCGGCGGCGCGCGCGAGCGCACCGGTGATCGCGGTCTTGCCCGTCCGCTTGCCCACGCCGATGACCGCGATCGAGGGCCGGTCGGCCAGCCGCGGTCTCGGCGGCGGTGTGAAAGCGAAGTCCGGACCCTCGTAGGCGGCACCGGCATGCAGCGTCACCGCGGCGAGCCGCATGCGGGTGCGGGCGTCCAGCACGGGCTCGTCTGAACGATCGACCACGACGTCGGGCTGTGAGGTGGCCAGGATGCGCGTGAGCCCATCGGCCGCCGCGTCGGGGTCCGGCGCCGGGCCGCCCGGCCCACGCGGCAGCCACGCGACCGGCACGCCGAGCTCGAGGTCGGCGCCGTGACGTGCGACCTTCTCCGTGCCGCCGAGGACGACGGCCAGGACAGGCTCGGTGCCCGTGTCGCGCAGCCGGTCGAGCGCATCCCGGATGACCGGCGGGTAGTGCTCCCCGTCCACCAGGACGACGGCGGTGCGGGATGCGGCGGCTACGTCCGTGGCGCGCCCTCCGTGCTCACGCGGTCGTTCATGTGGTCCTCGAGCCGCTCGGGGTGCGCGGTCATGGGAGCGGCGAACAGCGGCTCGAACGCCCGGTGGTACTGCTCGCCGGTGCGCACGTTCCAATGGGCGCTCAGCTCGCCGTCGCCGAACGGGTACCTGCGCGTGACGCGCACCTGCCCGTCGGCGTAGTCCAGGACGGCGTAGCAGGGCTTGGTGTGGCCGCGCAGCTTCAGGCTGGTGGCCGTGCCGGCGTTGGCGACGTACATGTGCTCCAGGCGCCACACGTGGGGCACGTGCTTGTGGCCCGTGAGCACCAGGTTGACACCGGAGGCGAGCAGCAGCTCCAGCACGTCCCCCGCGTCGGCCACGGTGCTGCGCTCACGGCCCGTCCCAGGGACCGGGATGAGGTGATGGTGGATGGCCAGCACCTTGAGCTCCGCGTCGCAGTCGAACGCCGCGCGGATCCACTCGTAGTGCTCGCGGCCGACGCGGCCCTCGTTGAGGTCGGGCTCCGAGGAGTCGACGCCGACCACCCGCACGGGACCGATGTCGAGCTGCCAGTTGCGCGGGCCGAACAGCTCCTCGAAGTGCAGGTAGCCGACGTTGCGGCTGTCGTGGTTGCCGGGGATGACGTGCAGCGGCTGGCGGATGCGGGCGAGGTAGGCGGCGGCGGCCTTGTACTCACCCGCCAGCCCGTCGTTGGTGACGTCCCCCGTGCACAGCACCGCGTCGGGGTCGAGCTCCTCGAGCTCGCCCAGCACGCGGTTCATGAGATTGGGAACGAAGTGCGGGGACCCCACATGGGGATCGGAGATCTGGGCGATGGTCACCATTCGGCATGCCCTCGTAGCGGGTGGAAGGGGCCCGGCGCCCCGGTGCGCTCCTCCTCACCTTACCGTGGCATGGCCGAACAGCTCCGCAGCCGCGACGCCGTAGGGGGTAGCCCTGGCCGGCGGCTTCACGGCGCGGACTCCCAGCGGAGGAATGCCGCCGTTCAGCGACCAGACGTGGTCGCACCAGCGCGGTCCCAGTCCGAGACGGTGACCGCGAAAGGCTGGTCGGCGGCGAGATCGCGGACCGCGGCCAGCGCGTCCTGGTCGCCAGCCGCGACGATGGCGAGCACCGTCGGGCCTGCGCCCGACAGGCACGCGGCGATCCGCCGGTTGCGCAGGCCGGCGACCAGCGCGCCCGATCCGGGCATGGCCGCCAAGCGCGCCGGCTCGTGCAGCACGTCCGTCATGGCGGCGGGATGCAGGGCCATCGCGCCCGACAGCCCCGCCAGCACCAGCGCGGCGCGAGCGCCGTTGGCCGCGGCGTCGGCAAGGGGGACGGTCTCCGGCAGCAGCCCGCGCGCAACCTCGGTGGCCTGACGGTCGGTGGGCACGCACATCACGGGCATGAGCCGGTCGGCGGGCTCCAGACGGTGGGCACGACCGCCGCTGACCACGACCAGGCCGCCGAGGACGGCGGCGGCGGCGTTGTCGGCGTGGCCCTCGAAGCTCGCCGCGAGGTCGATCATCTCCTGATCCCGGCCCGGACCGCTGGTCAGGGCGCGTCCCAGCGCCAGACCGGCTACCGCCGCCGCCGCGGACGAGCCCAGCCCGCGCTCCAGCGGGATCGCGTTGTCGACCGCCAGCGAGACGTCCGGCACCGGCTCGCCGGCCCACTCGCAGTAGGCGACCAGCGCCCTCCAGACGAGGTTGCCGTCGTCGGTCGGGAGCTCGCGGGCGCCTTCGCCGGTGGTCGTGACCCGGTCGCCGGTGGTCGTGACCCGGTCGTCGGCGCGCTCGGCGACCCGCACCGTGAGGTGACGTCGCACCGCGACCGCGAAGCTGTCGAACCCCGGCCCGAGGTTCGCGCAGCTGGCGGGCACCCGCACCTCGGCGAGGCTCACAGGCCGAGCAGCTCCGCGGCGGCGTCGACGTCGGCGGGGATCACCGGCGGCGGCGCCGCACCGGCGATGGCCCAGTCGGGCTCCTTGAGGCCGTTGCCGGTGAGCACGCACACGACCGTGCCGCCCGCAGGGAGCTCACCGCTGTCCGCGAGCTGGAGCAGGCCCGCGACCGACGCGGCTGACGCCATCTCGCAGAACACCCCCTCGCGCGCGACCAGCCGGTAGGCGCGCAGGATCTCGCGGTCGGTCACGGCGCGGATCGACCCGCCCGACTCGTCGGCCGCGTCGACGGCCTGGGTCCACGACGCGGGGTTGCCGATGCGGATGGCCGTCGCGATGGTCGAGGGGGCGTCGACCCGCCGCCCGTCCACGATCGGCGCGGAACCCGCGGCCTGGTAGCCGCGCATGGCCGGCAGCCGGTCGGCGAGCCCGCCGCGGTGGTACTCGCGGTACCCGCGCCAGTAGGCGGTGATGTTGCCGGCGTTGCCCACAGGCATGACGTGCACGTCCGGTGCCCGGCCGAGGAAGTCGCAGACCTCGAACGCGCCGGTCTTCTGACCTTCGATGCGGTGGGGGTTCACGCTGTTGACGAGTTCCACCGGGTACTTCTCGTCGAGCGTCCGGCAGATGTCGAAGGCGACGTCGAAGTTCGCGTCCACCTGGATCACCGTCGCGCCGTGGACCAGCGCCTGGGCGAGCTTGCCGAGTGCGATCTTGCCGCTGGGGACGATGACCCCGCAGACCAGCCCGGCCCTGGCGGCGTACGCGGCCGCGGACGCCGAGGTGTTCCCCGTGGAGGCGCAGATCACGGCCTTGGCGCCCGCCTCGACGGCCTTGGAGATCGCGAGCGTCATCCCCCGGTCCTTGAACGACCCCGTCGGGTTGCAGCCCTCGAGCTTGAGCCACACCTCGCAGCCGGCGGCGGCGGACAGCTCGGTCGATCCCACCAGCGGCGTGCCGCCCTCCCGGAACGTCACCACGGGGGTGTCCGCCGCGACGGGCAGCCGGGACCGGTACTCCTCGATCACCCCGCGCCACTGCCGACCCGTCTCCGCCACTCGCGGGAAGGTCGTGGCTGTGAGGTCGGCGGCGTCGCCCATGACGCGACGAGTCTACGGCCGCCGGCGCCGGTCAGACCTCGCCGCCCTCGACGCGCATGACGCTGGCGACATCGCGGACGGCGGGCAGCGCGCGCAGGTCATGGAGGGTCGCCTGGACGGCGCGCTCGCGCGCGGCGTGGGTGATGAGCAGCAGCTGCGCGAGATCCCCCGTGCCCTCCTGCCACACGCTGCGGATCGAGACCGCGTGATCGCCGAAGGTCGACGCCACCGCGGCCAGCACCCCGGGCTGGTCGGCGACGTCCAGCAGCACGTAGTACTGCACGGTGGTGTCCTCGAACGGGCGGATCGTCGCGGGCCGGTGGGCCCGACCGTTGCTCGCACGCTCACCGGAGAGCAGGGCGCGCGCGACGCTGACGACGTCGCCGAGCACCGCGCTCGCCGTCGGCAAACAACCCGCGCCGCGACCGTAGAACATGAGCTCGCCCGCGCCGTCCGCCTCGACGAACACCGCGTTGAACGACTCCCGCACGCTTGCCAGGGGGTGCTCGGCGGGGATCAGGGCCGGGTGGACGCGCACGCCGATGGCGCCATCCACCTCCTCGGCGATCGCCAGCAGCTTGATGACGTAGCCCATCCGGCGGGCGTGGCCGATGTCGGTCGCGGTGATGCGCGTGACGCCCTCGCGGTAGACGTCGCCGGCGACGACCCGCGCGTCGAACGCCAGTGACGCCAGGATGGCCGCCTTGGACGCCGCGTCGAACCCCTCCACGTCGGCCGCCGGGTCCCGCTCGGCGTAGCCGAGGCGCTGCGCGTCCCCAAGCGCCTCGGCGAACGACACCCCCTCCTCGGTCATCTTTGTCAGGATGTAGTTGGTCGTGCCGTTGAGGATGCCCAGCACCTTGCGGACCCGGTCGCCCGCGAGCGACTCGCGGAGCGGCTTGATGATGGGGATGGCGCCGGCCACGGCCGCCTCGTACTCGATGCGGACGCCCTTGCCGTCTGCGAGGTCGAACAGCTCCCCGCCGAGGGTGGAGACGAGCTCCTTGTTGGCGGTGACGACCGGCTTGCCCCGCTCGAGGGCGCCGACGATCAGGCTGCGCGCGGGCTCGATCCCGCCCATCACCTCGACCACGATGTCGACGTCGGGGTCGCTGATCACCAGGTCCGGGTCGCTCACCAGGTGCGCGACCTCGACGTCGCGGTCGCGCGAGGGGTTGCGCACCGCCACCGGCCCGAGCACCAGGCGGGCACCCAGGCGGGCCGCGATGTCCTCGGCGTGGTCGGCGAGCAGGCGCACGACCCCCGAGCCGACCGTCCCGCACCCGAGCAGGCCGACGGTCAGCGTGGGCTGCTCGTCGTCGTGCCGGACCATGCGCCGCAGTGTAGGCCGTTCGTTGAACGGTTGATCCGGGATGCCGGATCAACGGTTCAACGAACACCGCCGCGCGCCAACGGCACGTCGCGCGCGAGCACGTCCTCGACGGTCTCGCGCCGCACGATGACCTGGTCGCGGCCGTCACGCACCAGCACCATGGCCGGGCGCGCGAGCCGGTTGTAGTTGCTGGCCATCGCGTCGCCGTACGCGCCGGTGGCGGCGACGGCGACGAGCTGCCCGGGACCGAGGTCGGCCGGCAGACTGACGTCGGTCCCCAGCACGTCGCCGGACTCGCAGTGCTTGCCGACGACCGCGAACGGGCGCGTCCGGGTGACGGGCGCTCCATGGCCCGCCGCGGCGAACGTGTAGACCGCGCCGTACAGCGCCGGCCGGAGGTTGTCGCTCATCCCGCCGTCGACGGCCGCGAAGGCGCGCACGCCGGGCACATCCTTGACGGCGCCCACGGTGTACAGGGTGATCCCCGCGGGCCCGACGATCGACCTGCCGGGCTCCACGACCAGGCGCGGCACCGGCAGTTCGTGGCGGGCGCAGGCGGCCGTCACGTTCGCGCGGAGGTCCTGGGCGTAGGCGTCGACGTCCGGGACCACCTCGCCCGCGGCGTAGACGATCCCGAGCCCGCCGCCGAGGTTCAGCTCGTCGAGGACCAGCCCGTGCCGGTCGCGCACGCGCGCGAGCAGCCCGACCATGCCCTCGACCGCGGCGGCGTAGGCCCGCCCGTCGGTCACCTGGCTGCCGATGTGGCAGTGCAGGCCGCGCAGCCGCAGCGTCGGCTCGGCGACGACGCGGTCGGTCGCGGCGTCTGCGGCGCCGGCGGACAGGTGGAAGCCGAACTTCACGTCGTCCTGCCCGGTGCGGATGAAGGCGTGGCCACCGGCTCCGACGCCAGGCGTGATCCGCAACCACACGTCGACCGGAGCGGGACGACCGGCCGCCAACGGGACCAGGCGATCCAGCTCGGCGTCGTTGTCCACGGCGATCCTGTTGACGTCGGCGCCGAGGGCCAGCGCCAGCTCGGCGGCGGACTTGTTGTTGCCGTGCAGGACGATGCGCTCCCCTGCGACCCCCCCGCGCAGCGCGGTGGCGAGCTCCCCCTCGCTGGCCACGTCGACGTCAAGGCCCTCGCGGACCGCGATCTGCAGCACCGCGGTCACCGCCAGCGCCTTGGCGGCGTAGACGATCCGAACGTCGGGCCCGAACGCCTGACGGTACGCGCGCATGCGCGCGACCAGCTCGGCCTCGTCGACGACGTACAGCGGCGTGCCGTGGCGCGCGGCCAGGTCGGCGAGGTCGGCGCCCCCGATGCGCCGGAGCCGGCCGTCCACCACCTCGGCGGTCCCGGGCCAGGGGCACGCGACCGGCGGGTCGGGCATCCCTACAGCTTTCCGTCGACGATCTCGGAGGCCTGCTCCTTGGCGCGCTGCGCGCCGCCTCGGCCCTCCCAGCGATCGGGATCGATCTGCTCGCTGCGCGAGCGGTCCTGCTCGTAGTCCGCGTCCAGCTCCGCGACGATCCCCTGGTCGAGGATGACGAGGTTGGCCTCGTCGTTGAGGGCCATGGACCGCTGGTCGAAGTTGCCGGAGCCGACGCACGCGACCTCGCCGTCGACGGTCATCACCTTTGCGTGCAGCATCGTCGGCTGGTAGTGGAACACCCGGACGCCGGCGTCGAGGAGCACCTCGTAGTCGGCCTCGCCTGCGATCTGGACGACGCGCTTGTCGGCGTGCGGCCCTGGGACCAGCACCTCCACCTCGACCCCGCGCTGCGCCGCGTCGACCAGGAGGTCCCTGAAGCGCTCGTCGGGCACGAAGTAGGCGGTGGTGATGCGGAGGCGGCGCTCGGCGAGGAGGATGAGGGCCGCGAACGCCGTACCCAGGTCGGTCCAGCCGACCTGGGCGGGGCAGGTGACGACCTGCACCACCACGTCGCCGGGCTGCGGCTGCTCAGGGAAGCGGTCGCGCTCGTCGAACAGCGGGCGATCGGTCTCCATCCAGTTGCTGACGAAGGCCGCGCGCAGACCGTCGACGGCTGGACCGCGGACCCGCAGGTGCGTGTCGCGCCACTCGTCGGGGTTGCGCGCGTCGCCCTCCCACTCCTCGGCGATCCCGACCCCACCGGCGAAGGCCACGTCCTCGTCGCAGACGAGGACCTTGCGGTGCGTGCGGTGGTCGACCTCCCACATCTTCCATGTGGTCGGCGGGCGGAACCACTCGACCTGGCAGCCGGCCTCCTGCATGCGGCTGATGAGGCTGCGGTCCATCATCGCGGCGCCGACCGCGTCGAGGATGATGCGCACCCGGACGCCCGCGCTGGCGCGCTCGCACAGCGCGTCGGCGAACTCGATGGCGATGTCGCCGGTCCAGTAGACGTAGGTGAGCAGGTCGACCGTGTGCTCGGCGCCGCGGATGGCGTCCAGCATCGCCGGGAAGATCGCGTCGCCGTTGCGCAGCACGTCGACGGCGTTGCCCTCGGTCGCGGGCACGCCGAGCAGCCCCTCGAGGGCGCGCCGGTAGCGGCGGCCCGTCCCGCCGGGCGGGTCATCCGCTGGCCGGTCGTCAGGAGTGCCGTGCAGCTGGTCGGTCATGGGGTCTCACATCCGGTCGGGGGCCGAAACGCCGAGCAGCGCCAGCGCGTTGACGAGCGTCTGGCGAGCGGCAACGCACAGCCAGTAGCGAGCCCGGGTCAGGTCGGTGTCGTCGGAGACGACCTGGCACTCGGTGTAGAACTTGTGGAACGCCTCGGCCAGCTCCTCGCCGTAGCGGGCCACCTTGTGCGGGGCGCGCCCCTCGGCGGCCAACCTCACCACGTCGGGGTAGGTCCCGATCCGGCGGATCAGCTCGACCTCGGCGCCGGCAGTGAGCACCTCCAGCGGCGCCTGGTCCACGCTGCCGGGCTCCACGCCGCGCTCGGTGGCGGTGCGCATGATGCCAGCGATCCGGGCGTGGCTGTACTGCACGTAGAAGACCGGGTTGTCCTTGGCCTGCCTGACGACCTCGGCGATGTCGAAGTCGATCTCGACCTCGTTCGAGAACCGCAGGAACGTGTAGCGGGCCGCGTCGACGCCGACCTCCTCGAGCAGCTCGTCGAACGTGATCATCTCCCCGGTGCGCTTGCTCATGCGGACGGCCTCGCCGCCGCGGTAGAGGTTGACGAACTGGTGCAGGACGATCTCCACAAGGTCGTCGCCGAGCTCCTCGGCCCGCGCGATGGCCATGACCCGGTTGATGTAGCCGTGATGGTCGGCGCCCCATACGTACACGCAGCGGTCGAACCCGCGCGCCGCCTTGTGCCCGAGGTAGGCGCAGTCGGCGGCGAAGTACGTCGGCAGCCCATCGGAGCGGACCAGAACACGGTCCTTGTCGTCGCCGAAGTCGGTGGTGCGCAGCCACACCGCGCCGCCGGAGTCGTAGACGTGCCCGCCGGCGCGCAGGCGGGCGATCACCCGCTCGACGGCGCCCGAGGTGTGCAGCTCCCGCTCGCCGAAGTAGACGTCGAAGTGCACGCCGAACTGGTCGAGCGTGCGTTTGATCCGGTCGAGCATGGCCCGGTAGGCGACCTCACGGACGTCGGCCTGGATGACTCCGTCGGCCTCCAGTTGCGCGGCGAGCTCTCTGATGTAGGCGCCCCGGTAGCCGTCGGGCGGTGGGTCCTGGCCGCGCAGGGCGGCCGCGACCGATTCACCGAAGTGCGCCATCTGGGTGCCAGCGTCGTTGAAGTAGTACTCGCGGGTCACGTCCCACCCGGTGGCGTCGAGCAGGTTGGCCAGGGCGTCGCCGAGCGCCGCCTGCCGCCCGTGGCCGACGTGGAGCGGGCCGGTGGGGTTGGCGGACACGAACTCGACGTTGACCCGGCCCCGCCACGCACCATCCCGCCCCCAGGCCGGGCCTTGCCGCACGGCTGTGCGGACGACGTCGGCGAACGCGGCGGTGGACAGGTGGAAGTTCAGAAAGCCAGGGCCCGCGACCTCGACCCGCTCGATGCCCTCGACGTCGGTGAGTCGGTCGGCGATGTGCTGGGCGATGTCCCGTGGGGAGCGGCCCACGCGCTTGGCGAGCGTCAACGCGACGTTGGTCGCCCAGTCGCCGTGCTCGCGCTGACGCGGCCGCTCGAAGCTCGGCTGGCGGTCTGGCAGTCCGGCGTCGGACAGCGCTGCCCGCACGTGCTCAGCGAGCGCGTCAGGGCTGATCACGCGCCGTCCCCACAGGGCCGCTCAGCGAGCAGTCGGTTCACCAGGTCCATCAGGTCGATCGGATCGAACGGCTTGGTCACGTACCGCTCCACCCCGAGATCGGTCCCCTTGCGCACGTCGGCTTCCATCGCGCGGGCGGACAGGAAGACGATCGGGATGCTCGCGGTCGCGGGGTCACCCTTCAGGCGCTCGGCCACCTGCCAGCCGTTCACGGTCGGCATCATCACGTCGAGGAGGATGAGGTCGGGGCGCTTGGCCGCCACCTTGTCGAGCGCATCCTGGCCGTCGACGGCCGTCACCACGTCGTGTCCCTCCATCTCCAGGTTGACCTCGAGCAGCCCTCGGATCACCTGGTCATCGTCAACCGCCAGCACCAGCGCCACCTTGACTCCTCTACAGCGCCTCACGCGTGGATCGCGCGTCGCGCATCGTAGGTCCACCAGGCAAACCCGCGCATCCGCCACCTGGCCGGACCGGGACTGGGAAGCGGCAAGCCAAGGCGGCGAGGCGGTTCTGCTACCATCGCTCGGGCTGCCGACGGGTCGCCGACGAGTCGGTGGCCGCCACGCCCGCGTAGCTCAGGGGATAGAGCGTCTGCCTCCGGAGCAGAAGGCCGCAGGTTCGAATCCTGCCGCGGGCACCAATCGGTGATGGGCCCGGGCCTCACGGGCCGGATCCGCCCGGGGCGTTTCCGAGGGGGGTGGCGCGGGGCGGGACGCTGAGGGGACGGCCTCTTTGGTCGTCGGAGCAGAACGGGGTGCATGAGGGCGTTTGACCCTTGCCCCGGATCGAGAACGGGCCTAGGCTGCACTCGCGGGTCTTGACGGTCTTGAGAGATCTATCGATCCGCTACGAGTCGCATACACGCCGGCCGTGAAGCACGAGAAGGCATGGCCGCTGAGGTAAGGAGCGGTAATGCGCAAACGGGCAAGCGCAGCACTGGTCGGGCTGGCCCTGCTGGCAATGGCTATGCCGGGTGTCGCCACCGCACAGGTGCCGGACGACACCTCGCGGTCGGACGACACCTCGCGGTCGGTCGATGACGGTGCCATCGACACCCCTGTCGAGGTGCACAAGGCCCACGATGGGCAGCACGGGGGCCAGGACGGTCATCTGCCCGCGTCCCAGGAGAACGTCGAACTCGTCGGCCGCGCCGATATAGAGGGCGCTGCGGAGGGGCGGGTAGCGGATGTCGCGGCGTTCGGCAACTACGCCTACCTGAACGTTCGCGACCCGCAGGGCTGCGTCGACGCGGGCGTCGCCGTGTTCGACATCTCCGACCCGACTGCTCCTCAGCAGGTCGCGTTCATCGACGCCACCGAGGGCTCCTTTCCCGGTGAGGGCGCGCAGATCCTCGACCTGAAGACGAAGGAGTTCCGAGGCCAGGTCCTCGTGTTCAACAACGAGATCTGCGACCTGGGTGGTGAGGGCGGCGTGTCGCTGTGGGACGTGAGCGACCCTCTCAACCCCCAGGTCCTCACCGCGCACGCAGGTGACAACGACCCCGGTGGCTTTGTCAGCGAGTTCAACCAGATCCACAGTGCGTTCGCGTGGCAGGACGGCGAGCGGGCGTTCGTGGTCATCGTCGACAACGAGGAGACGACCGACGTCGACATCCTCGAGATCACCGATCCACGCAATCCGGTGTTCATCGCCGAACTCGACCTGAACGACTTCGGGGTCCTCCAAGAGGAGGGGACGCCGCTGGGGCAGGCGTCCTTCCTGCACGACATGGTGGTTCAGAAGGTGCGCGGCACGTGGACGATGTTGCTGTCCTACTGGGACGGCGGCTGGGTGCTGCTCGACGTCGACGACCCCGCGAACCCGGAGTTCATCGCCAACAGCGACTTCCCGGTTCCAGACCCCCTCACCGGTCTCACGCCGTCCGAGGGCAACGCCCATCAGGCAGAGTTCAGCCCGAACGGCGAGCTCATCGTGGGCACCAGTGAGGACTTCACCCCGTACCGCCTCGACCCGTTCCTCATCACCAGCGGGCCAAACGAAGGGCAGTACGAGGCCGGCGAGTTCGGGTTCACCGTGCCAATCGCCTCCGATCAGTACGGCGGCAGCATCGCTGGGCCGACCATCTACGGCGGACTTGGCTGTCCTGGCCAAGATCCGCCCATCCCCCCCGCATCGACGCTGGAGCTGGCGCCGGGCGAGGAGGCCATCGTCGTTCTGCTGCGCGGCACGTGCTTCTTCTCCGAGAAGGTCGAACAGGCGCAACTCGCCGGCTATGACGCGGTCATCATCGCCAACAGCCACGTTGGCGCAGGTGACGGTGCCGCACCCGATGCCACCCTGTGCGGTAGCCAGGGACACGAGTTCACCCCGACGATCGCCGCGGTTTGCCTCGGGCACCGCGCCTTCCACCTGCTCTTCGGGCAGGAGCCGACCTACACCGGCAGCGACGAGCCGGCGATCGGTACGCTCGGCGAGCCTGTCTCGGCGACGGCGCTGTTCGACGGTTGGGGTTACGTGCACCTGCTCGACACCCAGACGATGGAGCAGATCGACGCCTATGCAATCGACGAAGCGCTCGACCCGGCGTTCGCGTCCGGCTTCGGCGACCTGTCCGTCCACGAGGTCGCGGTCGACCCGCGCAAGAACGGCCTCGCCTACCTGTCCTACTACTCCGGCGGACTGCGGGTAATCACCTACGACAAGAAGGACGGGATCACCGAGGTCGGTCACTACATCGCCGAAGGAGGGAACAACTTCTGGGGCGTCGAGGTGCACCGACTGCCGCCGGGGACCCCCGGGCAAGGTGAGGAGACACTGATTCTGGCCAGCGACCGCGACAGCGGGCTGTGGATCTTCCGCTACACGGGCGGACGGCCGCCGGTGGAGCCGCCGGTCGAGCCGCCGGTGGAGCCGCCGGTGGAGCCCGGCCCGGCGGAGCTCATCCGCCTGTCCGGTCCCGGCCGGATCGAGACCGCGATCGCGATCTCGAACGACTCCTAC
>JACDBB010000182.1 GCA_013695145.1 Euzebyales bacterium | reverse complement strand
GTGATGTAGCGGTCGGACAGCGTCGCCGCCGCCACGAGCGCGGAGTCGGAGATGTCGACCTTGTGGTGCGCCTCGTACCGGCCCTTGAGCCCGCGCAGGATGGCGACGGTGTCCTCGACGGTCGGCTCGCCGACGAACACCTGCTGGAACCGGCGCTCGAGCGCGGGGTCCTTCTCGACGTTCTGCCGGAACTCGTCGAGCGTCGTCGCGCCGACCATCCGCAGCTCGCCGCGGGCCAGCATCGGCTTGAGCATGTTGCCGGCGTCCATCGAGCCCTCGGCCTTGCCCGCACCGACCACGGTGTGCAGCTCGTCGACGAAGGTGATGACCTGGCCCTCGCTCTGACGGATCTCCTCGAGCACCGCCTTGAGCCGCTCCTCGAACTGGCCGCGGTACTGCGCGCCGGCCACCATGGCGGCGAGGTCGAGGGCCACGATTCGCTTGCCCCGCAGGCTTTCCGGCACGTCGCCGTCGACGACCCGCTGCGCCAGCCCCTCGACGACGGCTGTCTTGCCTACGCCGGGCTCACCGATGAGGACGGGGTTGTTCTTCGTGCGCCGCGACAGGACCTGCACGACGCGGCGGATCTCCTCGTCGCGCCCGATGACCGGGTCGAGGCTGCCGTCGCGCGCCGCCGCGGTCACGTCCTGCGCGTAGCGCTCCAGGGCCTCGTAGGTGCCCTCGGGCGTCTGGGAGGTGACACGCTGGTTGCCGCGCACCGCCTTGAGCGCCGCCAGCAGCTCGTCGCCGCCGACGCCGGCGTCGCGCAGGACGGTCCCGGCGGCGCCGTCCGAGGCGGACAGCGCGAGCAGAAGGTGCTCGGTCGAGGTGTAGTCGTCACCCAGCTGTCCCGCCAGCCGCTGGGCGTCGGCCAGCACGTCGTGCAGGGCGCGCGAGAGGGACGGCTGGGCGGTCGTGCCGTGCGTGGCGGGCAGCCGGTCGAGCACCGTCTGGGTCGCGCGGCGCAGGTCAGTCGGCGTGACGTCAAGCCGCCGCAGCACCGGGTACACCGGACCCTCGCTCTCGTCGAGCAGGGCGTGCAGGAGGTGCGCCGGCTTCAGCTCGGCGTTGCCGCGGGCCACCGCGAGCGCGCCCGCGGCTTGCACCGCCTCCTGCGCCTTGAGGGTGAAGCGGTTGAGTTCGAGTGGGTCGTGATCCATGGCTGCCCTACTCCTCGCCACCGTGTCGATGGCTCAGCATCTGTGCATCTCACATGTCAGCGGTGGCGCTCGATCTCGGTGCGCCGGTACAGGACGAGCTCGGACCCTGCTCGCTGGGCGGCCTGGCGGAGGGCGGCGCGGGCCTCCGAGCGGACCTCGTCTACCCGGGCGCGGGAACGCGCGAGCTCGGAGGCGAGGGTCTCGACCTGGTCCTGCAGGGCGAGGATGCGCAGCACTCCGGCGAGGTTGACGCCATCGCCCTGGGTGAGCTCCTGGATCAGCATGACGCGGTCGACGTCCCTCTGCGAGTAGCGGCGGGTGCCGCCGGAGGTCCTCGCCGGCTTGATCAGGCCCTTGCGCTCATAGGTGCGCAGGGTCTGCGGGTGGACGCCGGACAGCTCGGCCGCGACCGAGATGACGAACACCGAGCCGGCGCGTGTCACGGTCCGCCACCCGCCCCCGCCAGGGCGGCGTCGAGGTGGGACCGCACGTCGCTGTCGTCGGTGGCCGCGAAGTCCTCAAGCAGCTTGCGCTGCGTGCGGGACAGCTTGCGCGGCACCGCGACGTCGACGGTGACCAGCAGGTCCCCGCGGCGCCCGCCCTTCCCGGCGACGCCCTTGCCTCTGACGCGGAACGTCTTGCCCGATGGTGTCCCTGCCGGCACCTTCAGCGTCACCGGCTCCTCCAGCGTCGGCACGGTCAGCCTGGTGCCCAGCGCGGCCTCGGTGAACGTGACGGGCACTGTGACGGTGAGGTGGTCACCGCGGCGGCCGAACAGCTCGTGGGGCGCGACGTGGACGCGCACGAACAGGTCGCCGGCCGGACCGCCGTTCAGGCCAGCCTCGCCCTTTCCCGCCAGGCGGATGCGGGCTCCGTCCTTCACGCCCGCGGGGATGCGGGCGCGGATGCCACGGATGCGGGACTCCGCGCCGGAGCCGTGGCAGGTTGGGCAGGGGTCAGGGATCTGCCGCCCGGTCCCGCCGCAGGCGACGCACGGCTCGGCGAAGCTGAACACGCCCTGGTCCGACAGGATCTGGCCGCGTCCGCCGCACGTCGGGCAGGTGATCGGGCTGGTGCCAGGTCGTGCGCCGGTGCCCATGCATGTCGAGCAGGCGGCGCGGCCGGAAACGCGCAGGGTGGTGGTGACGCCAGCCATGGCGTCGGCGAAGTCCAGGGTGACGTCGGTCTCCACGTCGCGGCCGCGACGTGGAGCGCCACGACCACCTGGGGTCGCGCCCGACCCCCCGCCCGCTTGCTGCCCGAACAGGTTGCCGAGCAGGTCGCTGATGTCGAAGGCGGCACCGCCAGGTCCGCCAGCTCCGCCGGGGAAGCCGGCGCCGGGATACCCACCGCCCTGGAACCCGCCGCCGAACGAACCGCTGCCGACCAGCTGGCGGATCCGGTCGTACTCGGCGCGCTTGGAGGTGTCCGACAGCACCGAGTACGCCTCGCTGACCTCCTTGAAGCGGCTCTCCGCGCCGGCGTCGCCCGGGTTGGCGTCAGGGTGGAGCTTGCGGGCCAGCTTGCGGTAGGCCTTGGCGACGTCCGGCTGCGACGCGTCCTTGTCGACCCCGAGGGTGGCGTAGAAGTCCTTCTCGACGTAGTCACGCTGGCTCACGGGCGGCTCCTACTGCGCCACCGACACGGACGCGGGACGCAGGACGCGCTGCTTGAAGCGGTAGCCGGGCCGCAGAATCTCGGCGACGACGGGATCCTCGACCGGCTCGTCCGCCTCCACCTGGCTGACCGCCTCGTGGACGGTCGGGTCGAACGGCACGCCGACCGTGGTGATCTGCTCCAAGCCCGCTTCGCCGAGGGCGCGCAGCAGCTCGCCGTGGACCATGCCCACGCCCTTCGCCAGCTGCTCGTCCGACGACCCCTTGGCCGCGTCGAGGACGTAGCCGAAGTTGTCCAGCACGGCGAGCAGGCTGGAGGCGAGCTGCTCGGCGCCGCGGTCCAGCGCCGCCATGCGCTCCTTGTTCGCGCGGCGCCGATAGTTCTCGAACTCGGCCCGCTCTCGGCGCAGGTGGTCCAGGTACTCCACTGTGGAGCGCTCGGCCTCCTCCAGCGCGGCGCGCAGCTCCTCCTCGGACCGCTGGTCGTCCGCTGCGCGCTCCTCACCGGCGGCGTCCTCCTCCACGGCGGGCGTCGCGGGCTCACCCTCGGCCGCGGATGACCGCGGCTCAGGGTCGGCGGCGGCGTCGGCGGCGCTCCCGTCGGCGTGGTCGTCGTGCATCATCTTGGCGTCCTCGTCGCTGATGTCGGCCGGTAGGCGAGGAGGGGCCGGAGCCTCGAGCTCCATGCCCCTCCTCGCGCCGTGCGGCGGTCAGGTGCTGGTCACGGCGATCCGGCGCGGCTTGGTCTCCTCGGCCTTGGGCACCAAGATCGTGAGCAACCCGTTGTCGTAGCGCGCCTGGACGGCATCGCCGTCGACCCGGTCGGGCAGGCGGACCGCGCGATGGAAGCGACCGAAGCGGCGCTCGATGCGGCGGAAGCCCTCAGCGTCGCGCTCACGGTAGAAGTCGCGCTCACCGGTGATCGTCAGCACGCTCTCCTCCAGGCTGACCTCGACCGCGTCCGGCTCGACGCCGGGCAGCTCGACGTGCAGCGTGAAGTTGTCGGCGTCCTCCTCGACGTCGAGCAACGGGCTCCAGGCGCCGGCGGTCGACGGTCGGTCGGCCTCGCCGAAGGCCTGGCGGAACACCCGCTCGACCTCGTCGTGCAGGTTAGGCAGGTCCCTCGCCGGTTGGCGGATCAGTCCGTTCATCGTGGTCATCCCTCCTCGAAGGTGTCGGTGTCGGTGGTGCCGTGAGCGGGGTGCCCGTCTCAGGCGGACCGCTCGTCTTCCTCGTCGACGACCTCGGCGTCGACGATGTCTTCGTCCTCAGGCCCGGCGTCGTCCGCGGCGCCGGCCGGCGGGCCCGTCTGGCCGGCCTCGTCGGCCGCTCCTGCGGCGTACAGCGCCTGGCCGACCTCCTGGGAGACGCGCATCAGCTCGTCGGTGGAGCTGCGGATCGCCTCGACGTCCTCCCCCTTGAGTGCCTCGCGCACCTTGCCCTGCGCCTCCTCGAGGCGGGCCTTGTGCTCCGCGGAGATCTTGTCGTCGTTGTCGCGGAGCAGCTTCTCGGTCTGGTACAGGAGGTTGTCCGCGTTGTTGCGCGTGTCGGCCTCCTCGCGGCGGCGGCGGTCCTCGTCTGCGTGCTGCTCGGCGTCGCGGACCATCCGGTCGATGTCCTCGCGCGGCAGCGCCGACTGCCCGGTGATGGTCATCGACTGCTCCTTGCTGGTCGCCCGGTCCTTGGCGGACACGTTGACGATGCCGTTGGCGTCGATGTCGAAGGTGACCTCGATCTGCGGCACGCCGCGCGGCGCGGGCGGGATGTCCACCAGCTGGAACCTGCCGAGCGTGTTGTTGTAGGCGGACATCTCTCGCTCGCCCTGCAGCACGACGATCTCGACCTGCGGCTGGTTGTCGTCGGCGGTGGTGAACACCTCGGACTTGCGTGTCGGGATCGTGGTGTTGCGCTCGATGAGCTTGGTCATCACGCCACCCTTGGTCTCGATGCCGAGCGAGAGGGGGGTGACGTCCAGGAGCAGGACGTCCTTGACCTCCCCCTTGAGCACGCCGGCCTGCAGCGCGGCGCCGACCGCGACGACCTCGTCGGGGTTGACGCCCTTGTGCGCGTCCTTGCCGCCGGTCAGGTCCCTGACCAGGTCAACGACGGCGGGCATGCGCGTGGAGCCGCCGACCAGGATCACGTGGTCGATGTCGGACGCCGAGGATCCCGCATCCTTGATGGCGGCGTGATAGGGCGCCTTGGTGCGCTCGAGAAGGTCGGCGGTCAGCTGGTTGAACTGCGCCCGGGACAGGGTCTGCTCCAGGTGCAGGGGACCCTCGGCCGTCGCGGTGATGAAGGGCAGGTTGATGGAGGTCTCCATGGTGGAGGACAGCTCCTTCTTGGCCTTCTCCGCCGCTTCCTTCAGGCGCTGCAGGCTCATCTTGTCCTTGGACAGGTCCACGCCGTGCGCGTCCTTGAACGACTTGACCAGCCAGTCGATGACGGCCTGGTCCCAGTCGTCGCCTCCCAGATGGGTGTCGCCCGAGGTGGACTTCACGTCGAACACGCCCTCGGCGATCTCCAGCACCGAGACGTCGAAGGTGCCGCCGCCGAGGTCGTAGACCAGGACCGTCTGCTCCTCCTCCTTGTCAAGGCCGTAGGCGAGGGCGGCCGCGGTCGGCTCGTTGATGATGCGCAGGACCTCCAGACCCGCGATCTGGCCCGCCTCCTTGGTGGCCTGGCGCTCGGAGTCCCCGAAATAGGCGGGGACGGTGACCACGGCCTGGGTCACCTCCTCACCGAGGTAGGACTCAGCGTCCCGCTTGAGCTTCTGCAGGATGCGGGCGCTGATCTCCTGGGCCGTGTAGGCCTTGCCGTCGACCTCGGTCTTCCAGTCGGTGCCCATCTGACGCTTGACCGAGGCGACGGTGCGGTCGGGGTTGGTGACCGCCTGCCGCTTGGCGACCTCGCCGACGAGGATCTCGCCGGACTTGGAGAAGCCGACGACCGACGGGGTCGTGCGCGCCCCCTCGGCGTTGGCGATGACGGCGGCCTCGCCGCCTTCCAGCGCGGCGACGACCGAGTTGGTCGTCCCCAGATCGATGCCTACAGCCTTTGCCATGAACTCGTCACCTCTTGATCGGGTTGCGGACGCCTGCGGGGCGCCCGATGGAGCACGTCGCGCACCACGATAGCGACGCTCCGCCGCTGCGTCAACCATTTCTAAGCGCTTAGCGCTCAGATTCTCTGTTTGCGGACGTACCAGTTCCGGTTGACGCGGCGACCGCCGCTGTCCGCGCGGTCTCGGCCCACGAGGACGACGATCAGGACGAACGGCAAGGCGACGAGCGCGCCCGCGACGAGCCACATGGCCAGCGGTTCCACGGCTGCGACCTCCTCGCGGGTGGCGTCGCCGGGAAGCGTACCCGCGCCCGCGTCCAGCAGCTCAGGCCTCCCGCCCGACAAGCGCGCCGAGGACGCGGTCCCACACCGCGCCGATGCGCCTGCGCGGGCCGAAGGGGTGGAGCCGGTTGGTCAGCAACACGACGACCAGGCCAGAGCCCGGATCGCAGAGCAGCTCGCAGCCGGTGAAGCCGGAATGGGAGAGGGCGAGCGCCAGCGAGCCCGGAGGGCGGGAGCGGCCACGCGCGCCGGTGATGGGGTCACTCCAGAAACCGAGCGCCTCACCCGTGGTCGGATCGGGCGTGACAAACGCGCGCACCGCGGCGGCGCCCGCGAACGGGAGGTCGGCGCCCCGGGCGCCCGCGACGACCGCCCAGCCGTACGCGGCGACGTCGCGCGCCGTGCCGAACAGTCCGGCGTGCCCCGCCACGCCGCCGAGCGCGTGGTGGGCGTTGCCGTCTGAGACCTCACCGACCAGCGTGTGGGTGCGCCAGGCGTCGAAGTCGTCGGGGTGGCCCTCGACCGGGTAGGGGTCGCCGCTGGCGATCATGCGCCGCTCGTGCCAGTCGCCGGGGGCGGTCGCGGCGACGCCGTCGCTCCGACACCGTGTCGGGATCCCTGCCGTATGCACAGGAATCCCGACACGGTGTCGGGAGGGCAGGTAGCCGGTCGCCGTCAGGCCGAGCGGGTCGAGGACGCGCTCGCGCACCAGGGCGTCGAGCGGCAGGCCGGCCAGGCGGGCGCAGAGCTCGCCGAGGAGGATGAACCCGACGTCGGAGTAGCGGCGCTCACCGCCGGGCGGTCCCGACAGGGGCCGCGACGCGGCGCGGGCGATCGCGGCCTGCGGCTCGCGGGCGTGCAGGTACAGCGGCTCCCAGGGCGGCAGCCCTGAGCGGTGGGTCAGCAGATGCCGAGCGGTGAGGCGATCCCTGCCCTCGCCGGCCGGCATCTCGGGGAGCGCGGCGCGGACGGGGGCGTCGAGGTCGAGCTGCCCGGCGTCGACCAGGTGCATCGCGGCCGCGGTGGTGCCGAGGACCTTCGACACCGAGGCCAGGTCGAAGCGGGTTGCGGCGGTCATCGCGCGCGGCGCCGCCAAGAGCCGCCCGCCGTCGTGGGTGGCCGCCCATCCGTGCGCCGCCTCGTGCACGATCACTCCGTCGCGCGCGACCACCAGCACGGCTCCGGCGTAGAGCCCCTCCGTGTCGGGGGTGGTTCGGCGCTCGTCACCGAGCGCGCGCACGCCGGCGGCGACCGCCCGATCGCCCGCGACCAGTCTCGCCGGGTCCAGCCCGACCTGGGGCGGCTCGCCATCGCGCGACCGCCAGCTGAGCGGCACCGCGCTCAACCGCCCGCCCTGACCAGCAGGCGCTCTGGCTGCCAGCCCTCGGGTGCCGAACGCGCCGGCAGGCGACCGTCCGCGCCCGGCAGGACCGCGCCCAGCACGCTGGCGCGGTGCGCCCCCGTGCAGGACGCGACAACGCCCGGCACGGCGTTGACGGTGAGGAATCCCAGCACCGCGAACGCGTAGGCCTCCTTGGCGACCGGATCCACGCCCCACCGCTCGATGGTGCCCACCTCGACACCGGGCAGCAGCGCGGACAGGCGGCCCATCACCGTCGCGTTGGCCACCCCCCCTCCGGACGCCACCACCCTGGCGACCCCGTAGGCGCGGCAGGCGGCGGCCACGGTCCGTGCGGTGAGCTCCGCCAGCGTGGCCAGCAGGTCGTCCCCGGCCGGCTCGCCGTTCTCGGCCAGCGCGGCCTGCAGATAGTCGGCGTGGAAGTGCTCCTTGCCGGTGGACTTGGGCGGCTCGAGCGCGTAGTAGGGGTCGGCGAGCAGCGCGGCGAGCAGCCGCTCGTCGACGGTGCCACGCGCGGCGCGGCGGCCTGCCTCGTCGTAGGTGTCGCGGCCGTCGGTCAGCCGCACCACCGCGGCGTCCAGCAGCGCGTTGGCCGGACCGACGTCGAACGCCGTCGGCGGGTCGGGACCGACGATCGTGACGTTGGCGATGCCACCGAGGTTGAGCGCCGCGGCCGGCGTGCCGCTCCCGCGGAGCAGGAGGACATCGAACAGGCTGACCAGTGGGGCTCCGTGACCACCGGCGGCGATGTCGCGGCTGCGGAGGTCGGCCACGACCGGCAGGCCGGTCCGTTCGGCGATCCACGCGGGCTGGCCGAGCTGCAGCGTTCCCAGCGCCTGGGGGCCGTCGACCCAGTGGAAGATCGTCTGGCCGTGGCTGACCACGAGGTCGACACGCCCCTCGCCCACCGTGGCCACGGCGCGCTCGGCGGCGGCGGCGAACGCCTGCCCCAACCGCGTGTCCAGGCGGCACAGCGCCTCGGCGCCGACGGTGCTGGGCGGCAGCGCCGCGACGATCCCGGCGCGCAGCTCGTCGTCGAACGGCACGCCGAGCGACCCGAGCGGGCGCAGCGTCAGCTCACCGTCGCGGGCGGCGAGGTCGGCCACCGCGACGTCGATGGCGTCGTGGCTGGTGCCGGAGATCATGGCGGCGATGCGCATCGGTGCCCTCGGGTCGTCTCAGCCTCGGCATCCTGGCAGGTGTCCGCCCACCGCGAACCAGCGCATGCGGCGCGGACACTTCGTACGAACCCTCGGTACGAAGTGTCGCGCTTCGAGTCCACGGTGGAGAACGGCCGCCGCGTCATCGTCGGCCTCAGCGCCCTCTCGGGGCGGTTGCCGTTGTGCCGTGGCGGTTGCGACCGTCGAGATCCGCCAGCGCGGCACGCACCCGGCCGTCGGCGCGCCGCAGGGCGTCGGCGGCGGCCGCGGCGGGCAAGCCGGCCAGCAGCATGACGAGTGCGGTCTTGACCTCGCCGCCGGCCGCGGACAGGGCAGCGCGGCAGGTGGGCTCGTCCTGATCGCTGGCCTCCAGCAGGATCGTGAGCGTGCGGCCCTGGAGCTTGGCGTTGCTCGCGACGACGTCGACCATGAGGTTGGAGTACGTCTTGCCGAGGCGCGCCATCACCGCGGTGGAGAACGCGTTGAGCACGAGCTTCTGCGCCGTCCCGGCCTTCATGCGCGTCGAGCCGGCGACCACCTCGGCGCCGGTGGCGACCGCGATGTGGTGGTCGGCGAGGCTCGCGAGCGGCGCGGCGGGGTTGGCGCTCACCAGGACCGTGCGCGCGCCCGCTGCCCTCGCGACGGCGAGCGCGCCGCCCACGTACGGGGTCCTGCCGCTGGCGGTGAGACCGATCACCAGGTCGGCGGCGGTCACGACTGCGGCGTCCGCCTCGCCAGCGGCGGCGTCGTCCTCGGCCCCCTCGACCGAGGTGACCAGCGCGGCGCGCCCGCCGGCTTGGTGGGCGATCACCCGGTCGGGCTCCAGCGAGAAGGTCGGCGGCAGCTCGGTCGCGTCGAGCACCGCCAGGCGCCCCGGCGTGCCCGCCCCGAAGTAATGCACGCGTCCCCCCGCGGCCAGGCGCTCGGCGGCCGCGTCGACGACCTCGGCGAGCGCCGGCAGCACCTGCGCGACGGCGTCCGGCACGGTGCGGTCCTCGGCGTTGATCGCCTGGAGCAGCGCAAGGGTGTCGAGACGGTCGAGATCCAGGGTCCTGGGGTTGCGCGCCTCGGTGGGCGCGTCGACGCGCTCTGCGGGCTGACGGCCGGCGCGGCTTACGATGACCTCCCGCGCCGACGGGTCCTCACGGCGTCACGGGTCAGCGCCAGGGCCGCCAGCGACTCGTCGTAGGTGCGCTGGGCCACTCCGACGAACAGGCAGTCGGTGACCACCAGCTGGGCGGTCCGGCTGGCCATGGCGCCTGAGCGGAACGTCGTCTCGCGGCTGGACGTGGTGAGGACGTGGTCGGCGGTCTGGGCGATCCGCGATCGGCGGGCGTTGGTCAGGGCGACGGTGACCGCCCCACGCCGCCCGGCGAGGGCCAATGGCTCGATCGTGTCCGTCGTGGCGCCGGAGTGGGAGATCCCGATGGCGACATCGTCCTCGCGAAGCAGCGCGGCCGACGTGAGCGCGGCATGCGGGTCGCGGCCGAGGAACGCCGCCCGGCCCACGCGGCCGAGCTTCTGCTGCAGGTCCTCGGCCACGAGCGCCGACGCCCCGACGCCGAACAGCTGCACCCGCGCGGCGGCGGCCACCGCGGCGACCACCCGCTCGAGGACGCGGGTGTCCAGCTGCGCGACCGTCTCCTCGATGGCGCGGGCCTCCGCCGCGCCGACCGTGGCCACAACGCGCTCCAGCGGATCGTCGCGCCCGATGTCGGAGTCGAGGACGGCCCGGGGCGGCGCCGAGGGCCGCGCCGTCTCGGCGACCAGCGCCAGCCGCAGTGCGCGGTACCCGCCCAGCCCGGTGCGGCGGCAGAAGCGCACGACCGTGGTCTCGGAGACCGCGCAGGCGCGGGCCAGCTGCGTGATGCTCATCTCGGCCGCGGCCGCCGGGTCGGCCAGCAGGCGCTCGCCCACCCGCTGCTCGGCCGGCGCCAGGTGTGAGACGATGCTCTCCAGGCGCAGCAGCAGCGCGCCGTCGCGCGGCGGCTGTGCGGTGATGGCGGCAGCGGTCGGCATCGGGGGGGTCCCAGATCGGCGGTCGCGGCAAGCGCCCTGGGCGCGGCCCTGGGGGCTCGCAAGTTACTTGCCACCTAGACGCGACACAAGGGTTGGTTACTGCCCGCCGCTGGTCTGCCCCGCCTGTGGCGCCTCATGAGTCCTCGAGCGTCCAGCCCTCGGTGACGCCGGCGCGGCCGAAGGCGCCCTGCGGCACCTCCAGCGCCGTGCGATAGGTGACCTCAGGGTCGTAGGGCGGGCAGGGCTCTGCCTCGCAGGGCCGCATGTCGAGGATCCGCAGGATCTCGCCGTCGGCTGCGGCGAACGCGATCGACAGGGGGATCAGCGTGTTGCGCATGGTGAACGCGCTGGTCGTGTCACCGTCGAAGCGGAAGACCATGCCCGCGTCGTCCGGCAGGTCGGCGACCTGCATGAGGCCCCGCTGGCGCAGTTCGGGTTGGTCCGCGACGTAGACGGGGACGTCGATGCGCTGCCCGTCGGGGCCGGTCAGCGTCACGGTGTCGACGTCGAAGGGGCCGGACGGTGAGAGCGCAGAGGGGGTGGAACGGCTCGTCGAGGTCGGCGCGCGATTGGGCTCGGCATCGGTGGCCGGCGCGGCGGTGGCCGGCGCGGCGGTGGCGGCCGTGGCGGCGCTGACGTCCGTCGGGCCCTCCTGTGGAGGCGATGACCCGCCGATGCAGGCCGCCAGCAGCAGGCCGAGCGCGGCGGCGACGGCCGGCGGGCGTGGACGCGACACCCGCGCAGCGTACGCGCGTCGCGGCGGTTACGGGCATGCCGGGCTGGCCGGGCCTACCCTGCTCGGCATGACCACCACTGGCGCGGACGCCAAGCCCCGCTCGACGACCACGGGCGTGGCGTTCGACTACGCCTGGTGGCTGACCGGTGACGACGACCGCGCGGCCGCGGCGGTGCGCGCCGCGCTCGCGCGGCCGGCGGACCGGCTCGCGGGTCTGCTGGGCGACGTGCGACGAGCGGCGATCGACGTGCCCAGCATGTGCCCGGCCTCGGAGCTGGCGCTCCTCCACGACCGCGCGCGCCTGCCGCTGCCGGACGCCGCGGCGCTGGTCGCCCTCGATGCCGACGAGGCCCGAGCCGAGCTGGCGCACGGCCGGCTCGAGGCGCTGGTCGAGACCGTCGACACCGCGTTCGCGCACCCGGAGCGCCTGGGTGGCCTGGCGGTCAGCAACCCTGCCGACGTGGCGCACGCGCGCACCTGCGACAGCTGCGCCACCGCCCGAGGCGCGCTGCGGCGCGGACGCGACGCGCTGGGCGAGCTGCCCGCCCGGCCGCTGCCCGATGGCCTGGCCGGCGCGCCCGCACCCGACCTGCCCCCGACGGGGATGAGCGACCGGCCGCCATGGCTGCGGCGGGTCGCCTGGGCCACAACGGGCATCGTGGCGGCGGGTCTGGGCGCCGGCGCGGCGACCCTGCTGACCTGACCGAGGCGCTGCGACGGCGCGGCGCGACTCCACGCTCGGCGGCATGCCCCATACTGCGCCCCAGACCGCGACCGACAAGGACCGCCGCGATGCCTGCTCTCGAGCCGCTCGACATCGTCAGGATCGTCGCCGGCGTGGGCGCGCTCGGCATCGCGTTCGCGCTGGCGGGCCGCCGCATCTGGTTCCTGTTCTCGCTGCTGCGCAAGGCCCGGCCGATGCCCGACCGCATGAGCGGGTGGGGGGCCAAGCTGTGGTACCAGCTCACCCGCGTGCTGGGTCAGCAGAAGATCCTGCAGTGGACGGGCGTGGGGGTGCTGCACGCGTTCATCTTCTGGGGCTTCATGGTGCTGCAGACCCAGAGCCTTGAGGCCATCGGGGAGATCTTCGACCCCGAGTTCCACATTCCCGGCTTCCCCCAGGGCACGCTGCGCAGCGAGCTCCTCGGGTTCTTCCAGGACACCTTCACCGCGCTGGTGCTGCTGGCGATCGTCGGGTTCGCGCTGGTCCGTTTCGCGCAGAGCCCCGGCCGCATCGGACGGGCGAGCCGCTTCTCGGGCTCAAACCTGCTCCAGGGCTGGTACGTGCTGCTCGCCGAGTTCGGGCTGCTCTATACCGTCATGGTGCTGCGCGCCACGCGGGCCGCGAAGGGCACGCTGCCCTACCCGGAGGGCGCGTTCATCTCAAGCTGGCTGGGCGGCTTCATGGAGGGGCTGCCCCCCGAGTCGCTCGAGATCCTCACGACCGCCTTCCTCGTGGCGCACGTCGCGGTGCTCGGGGGCTTCCTGCTGTTCACGCTGAACTCCAAGCACCTGCACATCTTCACGACCCCCTTCAGCGTCGCCTTCGCCCGCCAGCCCAGCTCGCTGGGCAAGCTCGAAGCCGACAAGATCGACGTCGAGGCGATGAGCGAGGACGACGTCCTCGGGGTCGGGTCGCTGGAGCAGTTCGGGTTCAAGCGCTTCCTCGACTACTACACGTGCACCGAGTGCGGCCGCTGCCAGAGCCAGTGCCCGGCGTGGAACACCGGCAAGCCGCTGTCGCCCAAGCTGCTGATCATGGATCTGCGCGACCAGCTGTACGCGCAGGGGCCCTACCTGCTGGACGAGAACATGGCGGCCGAGCACGCCGAGGTCGACGTGCTGAACAGGGCGCTGGTCGGCGACGCGCCCGGCCAGGAGAACGCGGTCATCGACTTCGACGTGCTGTGGAGCTGCACCACCTGCGGCGCGTGCGTCGAGGAGTGCCCCGTCGACATCGAGCACGTGGACCACATCGTCGACCTGCGCCGCTACAAGGCACAGATGGAGTCGAGCTTCCCGTCCGAGGCGGGCGGGATGCTGCGCAACATCGAGAACTCCGGCGACCCGTGGGGGCTCGGCTCGTCCAAGCGGATGGACTGGGCCAAGGCCATCGACGACGTCGAGGTCGCCGTGGTCGGCGAGACGATCGACGACGACGTCGAGTACCTGTTCTGGGTCGGCTGCGCGGGCGCGCTGGAGGACCGCTCGAAGAAGGTCACCCAGACGGTCGCGCGGCTGTTCGACGCCGCGGGGGTCAACTGGGCGGTGCTCGGCGGCAAGGAGTCGTGCACGGGCGATCCCGCGCGGCGCCTCGGGATGGAGTACCTGTTCCAGATGCAGGCGCAGGCCAACGTCGAAACGCTCAACGGCGTGGGCGCGCGCAAGATCGTCGCGACCTGCCCGCACTGCTTCAACACGCTGCGCAACGAGTACCCGGACTTCGACGGGCACTTCGAGGTCATCCACCACACGCAGCTGCTGGCGCACCTGGTCGCCGAGGGCCGCCTGTCGCCGCAGACCGACATCGACGCGACGGTCACCTACCACGACCCGTGCTACCTGGGCCGGCACAACGAGGTCTACGACCCGCCGCGGGCGGTGGTCGACACGGTCGGCGGCCTGCGCAAGGTCGAGATGCCGCGCTGCCGCAACAAGGGCTTCTGCTGCGGCGCGGGCGGGGCCCGCATGTGGATGGAGGAGACCATCGGCAAGCGGGTCAACCACGAGCGCATCGACGAGGCCCTCGGCCTCGAGCCCGACATCGTGTCGACCGCCTGCCCCTACTGCCTGGTGATGCTCGACGACGCCGTCAACGACAAGGTCGGCCAGGGCAAGCTGGCCGAGGGCCAGGTCCGGGTCGTGGACGTGTCGCAGATCCTGGCAGACTCGCTGCTCCCGGTCGCCGCGGTCAACGGCAATCCGGTGGGGGCACCTCACAGCCCCTCGGGCGGGCGCCCGTCGGGCACGGCCGGCGACGAGCCGGACTCGCAGCGGTAGGGCCGCCGCTCAGGCGTCGGTCGCGGGACCCAGGACGTCGTCGACCTCGACGGCCAGTCCGGGCAGGTGAGGAGGGCTGATGGGGCCGCCGCGCTCGACGAGCTCGGGCGGCGCGTAGCGGCCGTCCCCGCGGAGGCGGTACACCTCGACGCGGTCGACGTCCAAGTCGACGAACCAGAGCTCTGCGACGCCGCCGCGTTCGTACCATGCGCGCTTGCGGACCAGATCGTGGGTGCGCGTGGAGGGCGATGAGACCTCGACCACCAGCGCCGGCGGGGTCTCGGCGAACCGCTGCCCGCCGGTGGGGACCGCGTCAGCGGCGACCAGCACGACGTCCGGCTCGACGTAGTTCTCCTCGTTCCGCTTGACCCCGGGGCCGCCGACGGCCTCGCCGCCATGGGTGTCGGTGTAGTCGAGCAACCGGCGCCCGATGCGCATCGCCACGCGTTGATGGCGCCACAGCGGCGGCGGCATCAGACGAGCGCCGTCGTCGGACGGTTGCCCGTCGACGTACAGCACCCCGTCTATGAGCTCGCGCCTCGCCCCGTCGTCGGGGAAGTCGTCCAGATCCGCGACCGTGAACCGCGTCTGCACCGGTGCAGCGATCCTTCGCCTCCTTGCCGTGCCAAGTCTCGACCACGGCATCGTCAGCATAGGCGCGCGTCTTCCCACCCGTCAGGGCTGTGGACGACCGCCGAGGAGGCGCGATTCAGCCTCCGCCGTCGGCGTAGTTCATGAAGAAGCGGCTTGCCGTGGGGCCCCGCTGGCCCTTGTACTTGCTGCCGAGCTCGGCG
>JACDBB010000173.1 GCA_013695145.1 Euzebyales bacterium | reverse complement strand
GCCCCGGTCCGCGAGTCGGACCGGGGCCAGCCGGGGGGCGGGGTGGATGGGGTCAGGGCTGCGGGACGCAGCCTTCGCCGTTGATGCGGGCCTCAAGCAGGTCCGCCACCTGGTCGTTGATGGCGGCGGTGCCGCCGTAGACGTAGCCGATCTCGAAGCCGCCCACGCGCTGGCACAGGTAACTCTCGGGCTCCACAGACAGCTGGTCGGTGAAGGTGAGCAGCAGCGGACCGCCGAGGCGGCCGATGTGCGCGCCACCTGTGAGCGCGTCGGGGAAGTCGTCGCGGCGGGCGAACCCGACGACGGAGGGCTGCTCGGCGAAGAACTCCTCCGCGGCCGCGACGGCGGTGCCCTCACGGGTGGGGCCGAAGACGCCTTCGGCCTCGGGGTAGGCGAGGGCCGCCGGACCGCCGACGGCCCACAGCTGGGCCTCGTCCTTGGCGTCGAGGTAGGCGTCGACCGCGGCGTGACGGTCCTCGCCCGCCGTCAGCAGGACCGCACCCCCGACCTGGCCGCTGGCTGCTCCCGCGACCAGCGCGTCGGGGAAGTCCAGGCCGGTGGTGAGCAGGGTCGGGTCGGGCGAGCCGAGGAACTCGGCGATGGCCACGGCCGTCTCGAAGCGGGTGGGGCCGAAGATGCGCTCCACGTCGTAGCCAAGGTCGGCGACCGCGCCGTAGGCCGCCGGCTCGATCGCCTGGTCGCCCCCGAGCACGTGCACGGTGCCGCCGGCCGGCAGCACCCGCTGGAGCTCGTCGGCGACGGCGCCGAGCAGCTCGTTGGAGCTGGTGATCAGCAGCGGACCGTCCGCTGCGATGGCCAGCGCGGCGCCGGTCAGGGCGTCGGGATAGTCGTCGGCGCGGGCCAGCACGACCGTGGTCGCCTCGCCGTCGCCGTAGGAGTCGTTCGAGATTGCGATCGCGGTCTCGATCCGGCCGGGACCGGACAGGCGGACGACATCCACCGGGCCGGGATCCACCGGCGGCTGGGGCGGGTCGGGCGGGGTCACGGTGACCGTGACGGTGGCGTCGGCCGCGCCGCCGCGACCGTCCTCGACCTGGTAGTCGAAGGTGTCGGTGCCGGTGAACCCGGCCCCTGGGGTGTAGGTGACGGTCCCGTCGCCGTTGACCACGGCGACGCCCTCGGGGGGATCGGTCACCGCGGCGACCGTCAGCGGGTCGCCGTCGGCGTCGCTGTCGTTGGCCAGCACATCGATGGTCACCGGGCTGTCCCTCACGGTGGTCGCCGCGTCGTCGACCGCCACAGGCGCGCTGTTGAGCACCGCGGCGAACACGTCCTGGCCGCCGTTGGTGTCCGGGTCGCCGGTCAGGTCGGTGGCGAAGCCGTCGAACGCGACCGTGCGCCCGTCGGCCGACAGGGCCGCCCGGAAGGAGTCGCCGTTGCCCGCCTGGCCACCGGGGGTGGCGCTGACCAGGGTGGTCACGCCGGCGTCGAGGTCACGGGCGAAGACATCACCCGCCAGGTTGGTGTCCGGGTCGCCGGTCAGGTCGCTCGCCCGGCTGGTGAACACCACCGTCCGCCCGTCGGCGGACACCCGCGGCCGGAACGATGCGTCGTCACCGGTCTCACCGCCGGGGGTGACGCTGACCAGGGTCGTCGCGCCCTCGTCGAGGTCGCGGGCGAAGATGTCGCCGAGACCGTTGCCGTCGGGGTCGCCGGTCAGGTCGGTCGCCGCGCTCAGGAACGCGACCGTCCCGCCGTCGCCGCTGAGCGCCGCGACCGCGGAGAACCCGTTGCCCGCGTCGCCACCAGGGGTGACGCTGACCAGGGTGGTGACCCCCGCGTCCAGGTCGCGCACGAACACGTCCCTGTCGCCGTTGGCATCGGCGTCGCCGGTCAGGTCGGTGGCCTCGCTGTTGAAGGCGACCACCCGGCCGTCGTCGCTCAGGCCCTGCACCCGGGAGATGCCGTTGCCGCTCTCGGCGCCAGGGGTGACGCTGACCAGCTCGGTGACGCCGGCGTCCAGGTCGCGCACGAACACGTCGGAGGCGCCGTTGGCGTCGGGGTCGCCGGTCAGGTCGGTCGCCGAGCTTGAGAACGCGACCGTGCGCCCGTCGGCGCTCACCGCCGCGAACGAGGACGGGCCGTTGGCCGAGACCCCGGGCGGCCTGACGCTGACCAGCCGCGTGGTGCCCGCGTCCAGGTCACGGGCGAACAGGTCGATGGCGCCGTTCGCGTCGATGTTGGGCGTCAGGTCGTCGGCCATGCTGGCGAACACGACCGTGCCGCCGTCGCCCGAGATCACCGGCGAGAACGAGTGGTTGCCGCCGGGTTCGCCCAGGATCGTGGCGCTGACCAGCTCGGTGACGCCGGTCTCCAGGTCTCGGGCGAACACGTCGGTGGCGCCGTTGGCGTCGGGGTCGCCGGTCAGGTCGGTGGCCTCGCTGGAGAACGCGACCGTGCGCCCGTCGGCGCTGATCGTCGGGGCGAACGACGCCCCGTCGCCCGCATCGCCGGATGGGTTGGCGCTCACCAGCGTCGTCGTGCCCGACACCAGGTCGCGGACGAACACGTCGCGCACGCCGTTGACGTCGGTCGCCCCGGTGAGGTCGGCGGCGAAGCTCTCGAACACCACGACGCGGCCGTCGGCGCTGACCTCGGCCCCGTCATGGAACGACGACAACTTCGATTCGCCGCCGCCGGCCTGCCCGCCGGGTGTGGCGCTGACCAGCTCAAGCGACTGCACCGGCGCGGCTCCGGCTACCGGAGCCATCCCCACCGCCAGCGCGAGCGCCAGCGGCACCCCGATCCACCGCACGGCCCGCTTCCGTCGTGTCGTCCGTCTCCCGCTCATGATTGGCGCTCCTACTCGGTCTCGGAAAGTCCCGGTCGGTGTGTCAGCGCTCGGCTCAGCCATCATTGGATGCGCTCCAAGCGGTGACGTTGAAGGTCGCGTCCTGCAGGACACCGGCCGCGTCGTAGGTGGTCACGATGATCGAGCCGGCCGGGGTGAAGGTCGCGCCGATCTGGTTCTGGCCGAGGTCGGGCGTGGCCGACACCACGAAGTTGTCGGCGTCCAGCGTCACGCCGGGGATGTCGATGCGGTACTGGCCGTTGCCGCCCAGCTTGACGACGTTGGGTTCGCCACCGGCGGTGCATCCCCGCCGGGTGCCGTCCGCGCCCACCCGCGTTCCGAAGGCGGCCACGCCTCTGGCGTCGTTGGCGAGGAAGTCGGTGGAGTCGAGGCCGTCCAGGAGGTCGGCGTTGAGGTTGGCGACGTGGGTGTCGGACTCCACGGCGAGGGTGTCGGCGTGGACCTGCCCGCCCACCGACAGGTCGCCGATCACCTGCCCGTCGCCCACCAGGCCCGGCCGGTCCACGCCGAGGTCGTCCAGGACGCTGGCCAGCGCGGCGGCGGTGTCGTCGCGGGTGGGCCCGGACTTGCGCACGACCGACCAGGGGCCGGCCGCGTCGACAGCCGCGGCGGTGTCGGAGGAGATGGCGGCGGTCCCGCCCGCGATCACGACCAGGTCGGGAGCGAACGCGACCAGGGCGTCCCGTGCCGGGTCGCCGAGCGAGGTGGGTGAGGTGATGACCACGATGCCCCCGAGCGCGCCCGCGACGGGGCCGACGGACAGGGAGTCGAACGGGACGTCGTTGCGCGCGACGAACGCCACCTTGGGGTAGGCGCCGGGTGCGGGCAGCGGGTCAGCCTGGCCGGCCCCGGCCAGGGCGGCCACCAGGGCGACACACAGCGCGAGTGCGGCTGCGAGCCTTCCCGCGTGGGTACGGACGGTTGGGGCTGAAACGGTCATGACGGTTCCTCCTCGAATCGGTGGTAGGGCGGACGGCGTGTCAACGGACGTCATCCCGCCAGGAAGGCGCTGCACGAACCGCACGCTGCGCCAGATGGGCAAAACGGAATATCCGGTAGATTCCTGCGGGGCGGCGCTTGCTGCCCCCGTGCGTGCGCGACGAGCGCGGCACGCGGCCTGTCGAACGGTGTAGGCGGTGTCGGGGGACAGGTCGGTCAGGGCGGCCCACGACACCGTCGCGGTGGTGTCGCTCACCGTCGCGCCGCTCACGCCGGTCGGGGCCGGCGCGGGTCGCTGACCCCGGGACGTCGCCCAGAGCTCGAACACCTCGTTGGTAAATGTGATCGGCCTTGTACACCCGCGAGACGCTGTAACGTGATGCGTCGGCGAACGCCGGCATCGCGCCGCTGACCCGGACCGACCCGATGAAGGTGGTCGCTGCAGCCAGGCCGGGCAGCGACGCGACCACCCTGACCGCCGCCAGCCCCAGCGCTCCCATCCGCGTGCCACGTCCCATGTCCCGTTCCTCCCGATCCGGAGGCGTCAGTTCCCGTACCGGTCCTGGCGACCGGCAGCCCCGCGACGCCCGCCGTCTGCGCGGCCCGACCCCGATCACGAGATCGGCGCCGACGAGGTGTCCCGGGCGGCGTCAACCGCGCGGGCACGCGTCCACTTCTCCTGCGGCGGGCTCGCCCCGCACCGCACGGCTGCGGTGCGGCCGGGCATGTCCGGCTGGGCCAGCAACCGCTCGTAGGCGCCGCGGTAGAAGATCAGCGGACGGCGCGGCTTCGGCTCGCGGCGCTGTGCGACGACCCGGCCGACGACGATCCTGTGATCGCCGCCGTCGTGCAGCGCGTCGAGGTCGCAGGCGATCGCGGCGAGACCGCCGACCAGTCGGCTGCCGCCCATCCATGGGTCGAGCTCGATCGCCGGACGGCTGCTGGCTCGGCCGGAGAACCGGTCGGCGAGCTCGTGCTGGTCGTGGGCCAGGATGTTGAGGATGAAGCGGGTGCCAGCCTTACCGAGGCGCGTGATCATCGCTGACGTCCTGCTCACGCACGCGAGAACCAACCTCGGCTCCAGCGACACCGAGCTGATGGCGTTCGCCGTCATCCCGTGGGCGTGCGCCGGCTCGCCGGCAGTGAGCACCGTGACCCCGGTCGCGAACGTGCCGATCACGTCACGGAACTCCCGAACGGGGGTCAACGCTGGCTCGGTCGGCGCCGCCGTCCGCGAGCTGACCGTCGTCATGCCCTCACCAGCTGCGGGTCCCGCTCGACCGCGGTCCGCCGCTGACGGAGTTGTCGGCGGATCTCCTCGCGCGCGAGCGTGGAGACCTTGAAGTCGAAGACGTTGCGGCGGAGCTCGACGGGTGCTGCCAGCTTTCCCCACAGCAGCACCCGCGCGAGCCGGGATGGGGTGAAGTCGACGTGGGTGCTGGAACCGCGACCCCAGCCGTAGGCGCCGTGGGGCAGCCACCGTGACGCCGCGAGCGCGGCGAGCATGTGCTCCGCCGCCGCGTCGGGCGCCGTCGAGCCCGCTGCCGCGGCCTCCAGTTCGCGCGAGCACAACGACAGCAGCCGCTGGTGCTCGCTGGCGGTTGGGCCGTTGACGCTGAACGGCACATGCGCGATCGCCTCGTCCAGGGTGGTGGGATCCTCCGCGGCGAGGCTGCGCAGGCAGGTGCGGGTGGTGTAGATGTCGCCGATCAGCTTGTTGGCCATCCACAGGTGCGTCCACGCGTTCCAGGTCGCGAAGTCGCGCATGGCGAGGTACCCGTTGTGAACCAGGTGGTCGGCCGCGAGCAGCTGCTCGCGCTGCAGGCGGTCGACCTCAGCGAACCGTGCGGGCCCGAGATCGTCGTTCTCCAGCGCGGCGGTCAGCGTCAGGGCGAGCGCGTAGATCGCCTCGAAGGTGCTGACCAGCCCCTGGGAGTACAGGGGGTCGACGAACCCGGCCGAGTGGGGCAGGAGGAAGCACCGCTGGCCAGCCGAACCGACCGAGGAGTACTGCAGCCTGCCGGTCTTGACGAACGGTCGGATGGGCCTGGCGTCGCTGAAGTGTCGAGCGATGGTGGGGAAGCGCGCGACGTGCCGCGCGAACTCCTCGGCCGCGGGCAGGTCGTTGGGCGGGAAGACATCCATGTCGAGGGTGACACCGACGCTCGTCACGCCGTAGCCAGCCTCACGGTGGTTGCCGAATGGGATGACCCAGAACCAGCCGCCGTCGAACACGTGGTGCAGCGTGCCGTCGTGGTAGCGCTGGGAGCCCGGCGCCGGCGTGGCGGGGTCGACGATGTCGTCGTAGGCCGGCAGCCCCTCGACGTGGGTGAAGATCGTGCGGGACCGGGTGCGCAGGCGCGTCGGCTCCTCTCGCAGCCCGAAGCGGGTGGCCAGCTGCGACCTGAAGCCGGAGCCGTCCAGCAGGTAGCGACCGCGATGGACGCTGCCGTCCTCGAGTCGGACCGTGACCCGGTCGTCGCCGATGTCGATGTCCTCGATCCGGGCGTGGTCCCGATAGAGCGCGCCACGGGCGATCGCGGCGTCGAGCAGGTAGGCGTCGCTGTCCTCGCGCAGCAGATGGGACTCCTGCACGAACGGCAGGTCGGGCGGGATCAGCTTGTGCGACTCACCCGGATCGTTGTCGCGCCCCTCATGGTGGTAGACGAAGCCGAACGTGCGCTTGAGCCCGCAGCGGGGCGAGACGTGCGACAGGATCGAGTCGAAATCCGACAGGCGGCCGATCTCGGGGACGTCGAAGCGGCGGGCCAGCATCCACAACCACATCGCCGACTGCGGCAGCATCGACTCGCCGATCGCGAAGCGCGGGTGGGTGTTCCGCTCGAGCATCATCACGGAGGCGCCGCGGCGCGCGAGGATGCAGGCGATCGCCGTGCCCGCCATCCCCGTCCCCAGGACGATGACGTCGTGATCGCGTCTCGCCGCGGACGAGTGAGACGTCATGTGCACTCCTTGCGCATCTGGCGGCGACGGGCGTTGCAGCGGTGCGCCGAGCGTCACAGGCCATGCCGCGGCCGTCGTGAGCACCCCCCTGCTCAATCTCACAGCGGGGACATCACGCCGAGGCTCGAGGTGCGGAAGGCGGGCTGTTTAAGCGGGTTCGAATGTTCATGTCCATCATCGCCGCAGAGGCCGTCCAGACGCTGGGCGGATCGCGGCGGGAGGGGCGGACATGCCTGCAGATCAGAGATCCTCGGAGCCCACCTGGCCACTGGTGGGTCGGGAGGAGGACATGCGGCGCCTCGCAAGCGCGCTCGACCACGGTCGAACGGACACGCCGACGGCGATACTGATACGCGGGCCGAGCGGGATCGGCAAGACCAGGCTGGCGAGGGAGGGGCTGGCCGCCGCGGCGGCGGGCGGCTGGGCGACGCGCTGGACCGCAGCCACGCGTGCCACCAGAAAGATCCCGTTCGCGGCGCTGGCCGACCTGCTGGAGGGGGACGTGGACGACCCCTTGCAGCTGTTCCGACGGACCGCTCACGGTCTCCGCAGCCGCGCCGGTGAGCGGCGAGTGGTGGTGGGTGTCGACGACGCGCACCTGCTCGACCAGTCCTCCGCGGCGCTGCTGCACCACCTCGTCGCCGGCGGCGTCGCCGTCGTGGCGACGATGCGCGACGGGGCGCCGCTCGCGGACCCGCTGCCCACCCTCGCCGGCGACGACCGCACGGTCACCGTGCAGCTCCAACCCGTGGCTCAGGTCGAGGCCACCTCGCTGCTGCGGCGGGTGCTCGGTGACGAGGTCGACGCCGGCGCGGGGCACCGGCTCTGGTTGCTGAGCGGCGGCAACCCGCAGCTCCTGCGCGCGGTCGTGCGCGCGGCCCTGGAACGGGGCGGCCTTCGTCTCGACCATGGCCGCTGGCGGCTGCGCGGCCCCGTCGTCGACTGGCTCACGCTGCCCGCCGCGGCGGCGCGGCGACTGGAAGGGCTACCACCGGAGGCCGGCGCGGCCCTGGAGGTCGCCGCGATCGCTGAACCCGTTCCTGTCGGGCTCCTGGAGGCGATCGTCGGACCTGCCCTGGAGGCGGCTGAGGAGGCTGGGCTCGTCACGCTCACGACCGACGGACTGTGCCGAGTCCACCCCCCGTTCGGCGAGGTCCTGCGGACCCGGGTCCCCGCCCTCCGCCTTCGCCGCGTCAGCCGCCAGCTCGCGGAGGCCGCCGCGGAGGCCGGCGTCATGCGGCCAGGCGACACGCTCCGGCTGGCCACCTGGAAGCTGGCGGCGGGCGAGCGCACCGATCCGGCGCTGTTCGAGCGGGCGGCCAGCCAGGCGCGGGCGGCGTTCGACCATCCGCTGGCGGAGCGCCTCGCCGCGGTCGCGGTGGAGGGCGGCGCCGGCTTCGCAGCCCGACTCCTGCACGCGGAGTCGGTGTGCGCCCAGGGCGACGTCGAGCGAGCGGTCCGGCTGCTCGCCGAGCTGCAGGACGACGCCGACGACGACGGACAGCTCGTCCAGGCGGTCTCGGCACGCGCGTTCACGTTGCTGCAGGCCTACGGCCATGCGGAGGAGGCTGACCGCCTGCTGCAGCTGGCGCAGGGGGTCGTCGACGATCCGGCGCGCCACGACGAGCTCGCGACAGCCAGGGCCAGCCTGGCGATGAACCGGGGACACTTCGCCGCCGCGGTGGCGATCACCGCACCACTGCACCAGCGCCCCGACTCGGCGCTCGGCATACGCATGGGCGCCGGCGTCGTCGGGGTGCCGTCCCTGGCGATCGCCGGGCGTCCCTGCGAGGCCCTCGAAATTGCCGCCCGGCTCATCGACGCCGCCAAGACGGGTGGGCAGGAGCCCGCTCTCATCGAGCACCTGCTGGGCCTCGGCCGCTGCCTGGCCCTCGCCTTCGCCGGCCGCCTGGCGGAGGCGGGGGAGGTGGCCTGGTCGCGGTACCACGTCGCGCTGGAGGAGGGGAACGACAGGCTCCGGGGCGATTGGGCGCTGCCGCTGGGCAGCATCGCGCTGCTCTGCGGTCGTCCGGCGACGGCGGCGGCCAGGCTGCGGGAGGCGGCGGCGCTGATCGGTGAGCAGGTGACCGAGCTGAGCCGCTTCCCGCAGGCCTACTGCCTGGGGTCGCTGGCCGAGGCGGCGGCGCTCGCCGGCGACGAGGAAGGGGCGGCTGCCGCGCTGACGCGCGCCCGAACGGCCGCCCCCGCTGCGTACGTGCCCACCGTGGACCGCGGCGAGGTCTGGTTGACGGTCGCGCGGGGAGAGCTGTCCCGCGCCCGGGAACTGGCTGGGCGTGCCGCCGAGCGAGCCGCCGCGCACGGCGCCCACGCCTTCGAAGCGCTCGCCCTGCACGACCAGGCGAGGCTCGGCGTCGGCGAGCTGGTCGCGGCGCGGCTGCGGAGGTTGGCGGCCCGGCTCGACGGGCCCATCTGGCGGGTGCTGGCGAGTCATGCCGTCGCGACCGCTCAGGACGACGCCGCCGAGCTCGAGCGCTCCGGCCAACGACTGGCGGAACTCGGGTTCGCCCTTCTCGGCGCGGAAGCCACCGCGCAGGCGGCCGCTGCTCACCGGGCCAGGGGTCGGCCGGGCTCGGCCATGGCTGCGGCTCGCCTCGCCGAGCAGCGGCTCGCCCGCTGCGAGGACGCCCGCACGCCCGCCCTGCTGCCGGGCCCTGTCATCGGCGAGCAGGACCTCCTGACAGCTCGTGAGCACGAGATCGCGGGCCTGGCTGCCCGTGGCCTCACCAACCGCCGGATCGCCGAGACCCTCTTCCTGTCGCCACGGACCGTCGCCAACCACCTCTACCGCATCTACGCCAAGCTGAACATCACAGGAAGGGACACCCTGGCGCAGGTGCTCGGGTGACCCTGGTCGTCGGCGCTGACGGATGGCGCCCTCGGGAGCGGCGCCAACCGGCAGTAGAGTCGCCGCGACGCTGTCGCCGGCGATCGGATTGGAGCGTTGCGCCGCACCAGGAAGGTCCTGCCCCCGGCTGTGCCGGAGACGTTCGTTGAACGCCCCGAGGTCCTCGCGCGCCTGTCGGAGATCTGGGCGCGCCCGCTGACGACGGTGGTCGCCGGGCCCGGCTTCGGGAAGTCGACGGTGCTTGCCGCATGGGCCCGCGGCGACCACGTCGCCTGGTACGCCGTCGACGCCGACGACAGCGCGCCGGCGCGGCTGCTCGCAGGCGTCGCGCACGCGCTGGCCCCCCTCATGCCTGGGGTCGAGTCCGTCGTCGCGGACGTTCGTCCGCGCCCCCACGGGCCTGACGCCGAGGACGCCGAGCGCGCAGCGTCGTTCGCCAGCCGGCTGGCCGAGGTCGCACAGGAACGGCTGCGACGTCCCACGGCCCTGGTGCTGGACGACGCCCAGGGGCTGCGACCCGGCAGCCCCTCGGCGCGCCTCGTGGAGGAGCTGTGCCGGCAGGCGCCCCCGGGACTGCACATCGTGCTGTCGTCGCGCGACGAGCCGCCCTTCCTCGTCAGCCGCATGCGCGGACAAGGTCTCCTGGTGGAGATCGGCGCCGATGCCCTCGCCCTGCGGGTGGATGACACCCGTGCCCTGCTGACCCAGGTGGTGGGTCCGGAGGGCGCAGCCCTGGCCGAGGCCGTGCGGAAGGTGACCGGTGGATGGGCGGCGGCTGTGCGGATGGCCGCCGAGGCGCTCGCTGCTGAAGGGACCGGCGACCCAGGAGACATCCTCGCCCGGCTGTCGCGTCCCGGCGGCGTGCTGTTCGCCTACCTGGTCGATGAGGTGCTGGCGGCCTGCCCGCCACGCGTGCGTCGCCTGCTCAGCCACGCCGCCGCGCTCGACCGCGTCACGGGTCCGTTGTGCGAAGAGCTCGGGCTCGCCCACGCGAGTGAGGATCTCGCGGCGCTCGCCCGGCGAGGCATGTTCATCGAGCCTCCTGTCGGTGCCGACGACTGGTACGCGTTGACCGGACTGGCTCGCGAGGCCATCACCGCAGCGCTGCCGCTGTCGCGACCACGTCGACGCGACCTACGACGACGGGCGGCGGCGTGGTGTCTTGCACGTGGTCACCTCGAGGACGGGCTTCGCGCCCTGCGGGCGGCGGACGACCCGGCGGCGCTGCGCACCCTGCTGGTCGAGCGGGGTCCTGATCTGATCGCAGCCGGCGCCGCGTCCTCGGTGCTGCAGGCCGTCCGCGGGCTCCCACGCGACGCGCGGCGCGCCGTCGACGAGCTCGAGGGCGAGGCGCTGCTCGTCCGCGGCGAGTGGGACACGGCCCTCGCGTGCCTGGAGCGCGCCGCCACCGAGGTCGAGACGCTCCCGCCCGGCCTGGCATGGCGGATCGGGCTGGTGCACTACCTGCGCGGCCGGACCGACGCCGCACTCGTGGCGTTCGACCGAGGGCGGCTCGACAGCCCCGACCGCGTCGCCGTCGCCCACCTGCTCGCCTGGCACGCGACCGCCCGCTGGCGGATCAGCGATCTGGCGGTCGGCCGCCACCTCGCAGACCGCGCGCTCCAGGTCGCTGCCGCTGCGGGCGATGACAGCGCAATGGCCTCCGCGCACACCGTGCTCGCGATGCTCGCCAGCACCGAGGACGACATGGCCGCGTGCGACGCGCACAACTGGGCCGGGCTGGCCGCCGCCGAACGGGTCTCCGACACCCTGGCGGTGGTCCGACTGCTCGGCAACATGGGCTCGCACGCGAACGACGAGGGCCGCCACAGCGACGGGTTGGAGCTGCTCGAACGGGCGGTTCGTCTGGCTGACATCAGTGGCTACAGCGCGTTCCGGGTCGTCGCGCTGAACAACCGCGGTGACGCCTTCCGCGGGCTCGGCCGGCTCGAGGAGGCGGTGGCCGACTACGCGGCCTCGTGGCAGATCTGCGCCCAACTTGGGCTCCGCAAGGCCTGTTACCCACTGTCGGGACTGGGAGAGGTCCACCGCCTGCGTGGCGACGACACGCTGGCTCGCTCGTCCTTCGAGGAGGCCGCGGCGCTCGCGCGGGAGGCCGGCGACCTCCACGGGCTGGTGCCCGCTCTCGCGGGCCTCGCGCGGACACTCGCTCGCAGCGATCCGCGCACTGCTCGTGCGGCGGTCCAGGAGCTGACCGGCGGAGCGGCAGGCCAGGCGCCGCCGAGCCTCCTCGCCGCCGGCTGGGTGGCGTTGGCCGATGGCGACGCGGCCGGCGCCGCTCGGCTGGCTGACTCGGCAGCGGCCTCTGCCCGGCGTCGGCGCGCCCGCGTGCAGCTCGCCGAGGCGCTCGAGCTGAACGCGCTGGCCGCCCCGCTGCCGGACGTGACGTTGGCGCGTCTCCATGACGCCGAGGCGGTTTGGCGGGACATCGGTGACCCGGTGGGCACCCTGAGAACGCAGCTGGCCGCCGCGACGCTGCGCGGCGCGCACGATGCGGCCCACGACGCTCGCCATCGCCTGCGAGCCCTCGGTGTGGATGCGGGGATGGTGGCGGCCGCCGGACCGGCGCCAGTCGCGGCAGCGACGCCCGCCGCTGTCGAGGTCCGGGTTCTGGGACCGTTCCAGGTGCGCCGGCAGGGCGAGGTGGTCCCGCTGGCCGCATGGCGGTCACGAAAGGCGCGCGACCTGCTGAGGATCCTCGTCGCCAAGCGCGGGCGGCCTGTCCCCCGAGATGAGCTCATCGAGGCGCTGTGGCCCGAGGAGGACCCGGAGCGCACGGGCCAGCGGCTGTCGGTGGCGCTGTCCACGCTGCGCCGGGTGCTGGACCCCGACCGGCGGTCTGACGCGGACCGCTTCGTCCGCACGGCCGATCAGGCCGTCAGCCTGGATCTCGCACAGGTCGTCGTCGATGCCGAGCGCTTCCTGGTCGACGTCACCGCGGGCCTGGTCGCGATCGACAGCGATCGGGCGGCCGCGGCGCGGCTGCTCGCCGCCGCCGACCGGGCCTACGCCGGCGACGCCTTCGAGGACTCGCCGTACGAGCCATGGGCGGGGCCGCTGCGTGACGAGGTGCGCGCGGCCCACATCGCCCTGCTTCGCTGCCTCGCCATCGAGGCCAGCCAGACCGACCGCATCGACGCGGCGACGAGGTACTGCCTGCGGCTGCTGGAGCGGGACCGCTACGACGAGGACGCCCACCTGCTGCTGGTCGCGACCCACGTCGCCGCCGGCCGGCACGGCGAGGCCAGACGTCACTACCAGCAGTACCACGAGCTGATGACGGACCTGGGCGTCGAGCCCGCGGCGTTCCCTCGGCCGGCACTGCGCAGCGCATGAGGGAGCCCTGCGCCACCAGCTTCCGCGGGGCGCTGCGCACGACGGCCCGCCCGGCGGGTGCAGCCGTTCGCCCAGCCAGGCGCCGATATACTCCGGCGACCATGGCTGTCGCGCCCGCATCCCGGCTCGGCGACGTGCGGCAGGCTCGCGAGCTGTTGCGCAACCTCGTCGGCAAAGAGC
>JACDBB010000155.1 GCA_013695145.1 Euzebyales bacterium | reverse complement strand
ACCGGCCGCGGGCGCCGCGCGCGGTGCGGGCCGACGAAGGTCGCGACCACGGCGGCCGCACCGGCGACGCCGACCGCGTGTCGACGCTGGCCCGTGCCGACCGGACCCCCATCCCAAACACGTTGTCAGACGCGTGCGTCCTCCGCGCGGCGGCGCAGGTCGGCGACCCCGGTGGCGAAGTCGTCGTAGCGCCACAGCGCGCTGCCGGAGACGAACACGTCAGCGCCCGCAGCCGCCGCGCCCGCGATCGTTTCCGGTCCGATGCCGCCGTCGACCTCGAGCTCGACCGCGCGGTCGCCGCGGTCGATCAGCGCGCGGGCGGCGGCGATCTTCGGCTCCATCGTCGCGAGGTAGGACTGGCCCCCGAAACCCGGGTTGACGGTCATGATGAGGATGAGATCGATCAGGTCCAGCGCGTGCTCGACGGCGCTCAGCGGCGTGGCCGGCGACAGGGCGACGCCGAGCTTGACGCCGAGCTCGGCGACCCGCTGGTAGGCCGCGTGGGGCTGCTGCAGCGCCTCGGGGTGCAGGATCAGCAGGTCGCAGCCGGCCTCCACGTAGCGGTGCAGCAGCGGCTCGGGCCGCTCGCACATGATGTGCGCCTCGAAGCCGCACGTCGCATGCGGGCGGCAGGCGGCGATCAGGTCGGGACCGTAGGTGAGGTTGGGCACGAAGCGCCCGTCCATGACGTCCCACTGGATGCGGTCGACGCCCGCGGCGTCCAGCGCGGCGATCTCCTCGCCGAGGCGCGCGTAGTCCACGGGCAGGGCCGCGGGCACGATCTTGACGGTCACGCGCTAGGCCAGACGCTCGACGATCATGGCCATGCCCTGCCCGCCACCGACGCACATCGTCTCGAGCCCGACGCGGGCGTCGGCGCGCCGCAGCCCGTTCAGCAGGGTCGTCATGATCCGCGCGCCGGTCATGCCGAACGGATGCCCCACCGCGATGGACCCGCCGTTGACGTTGAGCTTGTCCTCGTCGATCCCGAGGTGGCGGGCCGAACCGATCACCTGGGCGGCGAACGCCTCGTTGATCTCGACCAGGTCGACGTCGTCGATCGTCATGCCGGCGCGCTTCAGCGCCTGCCGGCTGGCCTCGACAGGGCCGAGCCCCATGATCTCGGGGTTCAGAGCGGTCACGCCGCTCGACACGATCCGCGCGAGCGGGGTGATGCCCAGCTCGCTGGCGCGGGTGTCGCTCATCACGATCACCGCGGCGGCCCCGTCGTTGAGGGGGCACGCGTTCCCGGCCGTGACCCTGCCGTCGGCCCGGAACACCGGTTGCAGCTCGCCGAGCCTCTGAAGGGTCGTGCCCGGCCGTGGCCCGTCGTCGGTGTCGGCCACCTGTCCCGACGGCGTGGTCACCGGCGTGATCTCGCGGGCGAAGAACCCGTTCCTCTGGCTGGCGACCGCCCTGTCCTGCGACCGCTTGGCGAACGCGTCCATCTCCTGACGGGAGATGCCCTCGACCTCGGCGACGTTCTCGGCGGTCTGGCCCATCGCGATGTAGACGTCGGGCAGGTCGGTGGGCGGCACCCACACGCCGTGGCCACCCTCCGCGCGCTCCGCGGTACGCGCCGCCGCCGCCGCGAAGCGGGGGTTCATCGTGTCGTCGAGCGAGTCGGAGTTGCCCTTGATGAACCGGCTGACGGTCTCGACGCCCGCGGCGACGAACGCGTCGCCCTCGCCGGCCCGGATCGCGTGCGCGGCCATGCGGATCGTCTGCAGGCTCGAGGAGCAGTAGCGGGTGATCGTGCAGCCCGGCACGTCGGGGAGGCCGGCCAGGATGCTGACCACCCGACCCATGTTGAAGCCCTGCTCGCCGCCTGGGAGCCCGCAGCCGAGCATGAGGTCGTCGATCTCGGCGGGGTCAAGCTGGGGCACCTTGGCCAGCGCGGCCTTGACGATCTCCGCGGCCAGGTCGTCGGGCCGGACCTCGGTCATACAGCCCTTGAAGGCCCGTCCGATCGGTGAGCGGGCGGTGGCGACGACGACGGGCTCGGGCATTCGGGGCCTCCTGGCGCGGATGTCGACGGCGAGTGGCAGGCTTGGCCAGTATGGACCCCCGGCCCGCACCCGACGAGGTGCAGCTCGTCGCCCTGCCCGACGCGGTCGCGGCCGTCGTGGCCGGCGCGCTGGAGTCCGAGGGCATCGGCGCCCGCTGCGAGCGCGACGTGCTCGGCGCCGTGTACGGCCTGAACGCCGGCGCCTTCGCGACGCGTGTCCTGGTCGCGCGCGGCGATGTGTCACGCGCCCAGGCGCTCCTGGACGAGATCGAGGCCGGCGACGCGTAGGCCTGGGCGCGCCTTGCGTATCCTCCCGGTTCGCTCTGCCACCGCGGCAGGGGAACTCCTCGGAGGTAGGCGTGTCGGAGCAGCAGGTCAGCGTGAAGGGTCAGGACGGCGGCCAGGCCGAGGTCGCCGCGGGCGCCACGGCCGGTGAGGCGCTGCGCGCCCTCGGCCTGTTCCGCGGTCAGGTCCTGGCCGCCAGGGTCGACGGCCAGACCCGCGACCTGGCCACCACGATCGCCGACGGCGCGAGGATCGAGGCCGTGCCCGCGGACTCCGAGGAGGGACGCCAGATCCTGCGGCACTCGGTCGCCCACATCATGGCGCAGGCGGTGACCGACCTGTACCCGGAGGCCAAGTTCGCGATCGGCCCGCCGATCGACAACGGCTTCTACTACGACTTCGACGTCGCCGAACCGTTCACCCCGACCGACCTCGAGCGGATCGAGGACCGGATGCGCGCGATCGTCCGCGAGGACCAGGCCTTCCAGCGCCGCGAGCTGCCGCGCGACGAGGCCCTCGAGCTGTTCGCCGACCAGCCCTACAAGGTCGAGATCATCCACAGCGTCGAGGATCAGGTCATCTCGGTCTACGACAACGTGCGCCCCGACGGCACCGTCTGGCCGGACCTCTGCCGAGGCCCGCACCTGCCCACGACCAAGTGGGTGCCCGCGTTCACCCTGCAGCGCGTCGCGGGCGCGTACTGGCGGGGCGACGAGCGGCGGCCGATGCTGCAGCGCATCTACGGCACCGCGTGGGAGTCCCGCAAGGCGCTCAAGGCGCACCTGCGGCAGCTCGACGAGGCCCGCGAGCGCGACCACCGCAAGCTCGGCCGCGAGCTGGACCTGCTGTCGTTCCCCGAGGAGCTGGGCGCCGGCCTCGCCGTGTGGCACCCCAACGGCGCGATCGTCCGCAAACAGATGGAGGACTACGCCCGCGCGGAGCACCTGCGCCGCGGCTACGAACCCGTCTACAGCCCGCACATCGGCCGGTCGCAGCTGTGGGAGACCTCGGGCCACCTCGACTTCTACGCCGACGGCATGTACCCGCCGATGGAGCTGGACACCGGCGGCGAATCGCGCGGGTCGGTGCGCGGTTCTGAGGGCGGCGCCCAGCGCGGCACCGACTACTACCCCAAGCCGATGAACTGCCCGTTCCACGTCCTGGTCTACCGCTCCAGGACGCGCTCGTACCGCGAGCTGCCCCTGCGCTTGTTCGAGCTTGGCACCGTCTACCGCTACGAGCGCAGCGGCGTGCTCCACGGCCTGCTGCGCGCCCGCGGCTTCACCCAGGACGACAGCCACATCTTCTGCACCGCCGAGCAGATCGTCGACGAGTGCGTCGACGTGCTGGAGTTCGCCGTCGACCTGTTCCGCGACTTCGGCTTCGCCGAGGGCCCATCGCGGGTCGCGCTGTCGACCCGCCCCTCCAAGGCCGCGACCGTGGGGACCGACGAGGGCTGGATCCACGCCGAGGCCGCCCTCACCGAGACCCTCGAGCGCTCCGGGCTCGACTACGTGGTCGACGCGGGGGAGGGCGCGTTCTACGGACCCAAGATCGACCTGCAGGTGACCGACGCGATCGGCAGGGCGTGGCAGCTGACCACCGTGCAGGTCGACTTCAACCTGCCGGAGCGCTTCGGCCTCGCCTACGTCGGTCCTGACGGCGCCGAGCACCGTCCCTACATGATCCACAGGGTGCTGTTCGGGTCGCTCGACCGCTTCTTCGCGATCCTGCTGGAGCACTTCGCCGGCGCGTTCCCGACCTGGCTGGCACCGGTGCACGCCGTGGTCGTGCCGATCTCCGACCGCCACCACGCCTATGGCGACCAGGTCGTGGCCGAGCTGGTCGCCCAGGACCTGCGCGCGACGCTCGACGACTCCGACGACACGATGGGCGCCAAGATCCGCAAGCACCAGCTGGCCAAGGTGCCCTACCAGCTAATCGTCGGTGACGCCGAGGCCGCCGCGCGCACCGTGGCCGTCCGCCCGCGCCAGGGCGACCAGCGCAAGGACGTGCCGGTGGCCGAGCTCGCCGCCGAACTCGCCGCCGAGGTCGCCGGCCGCCGGTCGCTGTGATGGACGCGTCCCGGCGAGCAGACGACGAGCGCCTCGACGCGCTGCAGCGGTTGTGGACACCGTGGCGGATGTCCTACATCCGCGATCCCGACGCGACCCGAGCCGGGTGTCCGTTCTGCGTCCTGCCTGACGAGGATCCGGCGCGCGACGAAGAGACGCTGATCGTCCATCGCGGCGCCACCACCTTCTGCATCCTCAACGCCTATCCCTACAACCCCGGCCATCTCATGGTGGTGCCGTACCGGCACGTCGCCGACTACGACGCGCTCACGCTGGAGGAGCTGACCGAGACGGCGCTGCTGACCAGCAGGGCGGTCCGCGCGCTGCGGACGTGCAGCGCGCCTCAGGCGTTCAACATCGGGGTCAACGCGGGCCGGGTGGCGGGAGCCGGGATCGCCGACCACGTGCACCAGCACGTGGTGCCGCGCTGGGGCGGGGACACGAACTTCATGCCGGTGATCGGGCAGACGCGGGTGCTGCCCGAGCTGCTGACCGAGACCTACCGGCGGCTGGTGCCTGCCTTCGCCGACGCCGAGCACGGCGCAGGTTCGCCGGACGCCGGCGGAGGCTGATCGCCTTGGCCCTGAGCGCGCACGCGCGCGGTTTCACCGATCGCGTCGCGACCCCGCTGGCGCGCGGGCTGGTGCACCTCGGCGCGACCGCGGACGCGCTCACCGCGACGGGCCTGCTGCTCACCGTCGCCGGCGCCGTCGTCGTGCTCGCCGGCGACCCGGTCGCCGGGGGCATCGTGCTGGCCTTCGGGACCGCCGTCGACGCCCTCGACGGAGCCGTCGCGCGCCTGCGTGGGACCACCAGCCGCTGGGGGGCGTTCTTCGACTCGGTGGCCGATCGGGTGGGCGACGCGGTGCTGTTCGGCGCCGTCACCTGGCTGGTGCGTGACGAGCCGGTGCTGTTCGCCCTGTCGATCCTCGTGCTGGGCGCCAGCCAGATCACGAGCTACGTGCGCGCCCGCGCCGAGTCGCTCGGGTGGGGCGCCACCGTCGGCCTTGTCGAACGTCCCGAGCGGGTCATGATCATGATCACCGCGATCACCCTCGGCTTCGTGCCGGTGGCGCTGTACCTGCTGGCGGTCGGCTCCACGGTCACGGTGGTCCAGCGTGTCGCCGCGGTGCGCCGCCAGGCCAGGGCGGAAGGTGACCATCGTGGCTCCCCGGGCGCCCCCGGGACGCCGCCGCATGGAGGCGGCCGGTGAGTCCGCCGACCTACCGAGGCTCGGGTCATCCCGGGGCGCCGGTCGACCGGCGCCCCGGCGCGTTGGAGCGCATCCCCGCCGATCCCCGGCCTGAGGGCGTGCGCCTGCGGGCGATCGCGGTGCTCTGGCATGCCATGTGGGAGACGCTGCGTCGCCTGCCGGCAGGGCTGGCCTTCGCGATCGGTGACCGCGCCGCGCTGCTCGGGTACTGGACGGCGCGGCGCAGCAGGCGGCAGGTGCGCGCCAACCTGCGCCGGGTGGTGGGGCCCCGCGCCGATCTCGAGGAAGCCGTGCGGGCCGCGTTCCGCTCCTACGCCCGCTACTGGATCGAGGCGTTCCGCGCCGCTGACCTCGATCCCGACGACCTCGACGCCCGCACCACCACGGACGGCTTCGCGCACCTCGACGCCGCCCTGGAGCAGGGCAAGGGCGCCATCGTCCTGCTGGCCCACCACGGCTCTTGGGACGTGGCCGCCCGCTGGGCGGAGTGCCACGGCTACCACCTCGCCGTGGTCGCCGAGGTGGTGCGCCCGAGGTCGCTGTTCGCCAAGTTCCTCCGCCTCCGGGAGGCGGTCGGGCTGGAGGTCGTCCCCCTCGAACCCCGCCGCCGGACCGCTGAGCCGGGCGCCGCCGCGGGCGGTCGTGGCGCAGGGATGGGCGGCCGGCTCACCGAGGTGCTGGCGGCCAACCACCTCGTCGGCCTGTTGACCGACCGCGATCTTTCCGGGCGCGCCCCGATCGCCATGCTGTTCGGCGAGCCGTGCAGGATCCCCACCGGCGCGATCGTGCTCGCCCGGCGCAGCGGCGCGCCGATCGTCCCGATCACCATGCTCCAGCGGCCAGGCAGACGCTGGCACCTCCAGGTCCTGCCGGCGCTGGACGTCGCCACCGGGACGATCTCCGAGGCGTGCGGGACGATCGCCGGCGCGCTGGAGGGGCTGATCCGCACCGACCCCGCCCAGTGGCACGCGTTCTCGTCGGTCTGGCTGGCCGATCGTCGCGCCGCCGCGCAGGCCGTTGACCGCAGCCTCGCCGCCCAGACCGCGGAGGGCCCGTGACCCCGCCGCGCGTGGCCCTGGTCTGCCCCTACGACTGGTCCCGGCCCGGCGGCGTCCGCCACCATGTGGCGCACCTGGCGGACCACCTCCGAGCGACCCACGAGGTGGCGGTGTTCGCCCCGGCGAGCGAGCCGGTGGCCGAGGCGCACGTCCATCCCGTCGGCGGCGCCGTCGGGGTCCGCTACAACCGGTCGGTGGCCCCGGTGGCGCTGGCTCCGACCGCGGCGCGCAGGCTGACCGGTGCCCTGCGCGCGTTCGCCCCCGACCTGGTGCATGTCCACGAGCCGTTCGCGCCGCTGCTCGGCCTGGCCGCGACCGCGCGGGCACCGCACCCGGTCATCGGCACCTTCCACGCCTGGTCGCACCGTGATCGGGCCTACCGCGCCGCCGCGCCGGTCGCGTCCCGCCTCGCACGCCGGCTGGACGCGCGGATCGCGGTCTCACCAGCGGCCCAGCAGTACGCCGCCAAGGCGCTCGGGCTGCCGCACGCGGCGTTCACGGTGCTGCCCAACGGCGTCGACGCCGAGGCGTTCGCCCGCGCGGAGCCGCTGCGGGAGCTGATCGATGTCGAGCGGCCGCTGTTGCTGTTCGTCGGCCGGCTGGAGCCGCGCAAGGGCCTGGACGTCGCGGTGCGGGCGTTCCTGCGCCTGCGCGCCTCGGACGCGAGCGTGCGTCTGTGCGTCGTCGGCGACGGCCCGGAACGGGACCGTTGCCAGCAGATGGTCCCCCCGTCGCTGCGTCCGGACGTGCTGTTCGTCGGCCGCGTCGACGCGGACGACCTCCCGCGCTACCACGCCAGCGCCGACCTGCTGGTGGCCCCGGCGACCGGCGGCGAGTCGTTCGGCATCGTGCTGCTCGAGGCGATGGCCGCGGGCCTGCCGGTGGTGGCGTCGGACATCCCCGGCTACCGGACGGTGCTGCACGACGGACGGCAGGGCCGGCTGGTGCCGCCCCGTGACGCGTTCGCCCTCGCCGACGCCGCCGGCACGCTGCTGGCCAGCCCCCGACTGCGCGACGCGATGGCCGAGCAGGGACGCCGCACCGCCGCGGAGTACGCGTGGCCGGTGGTCGGCGCCCGCATCGCCGCCCTCTACGAGACGGTGCGTGCCAGGACGGCCTCACCGTAGACTGCTGCAGGCGGGCTTCACCGCATGGTCATGCCCGCCGCCCCGCCCGCCAGGTCGCAGGAGGTCGTCATGGAGTGGCTCATCGTCGTCGGGATCCTGGCGGTCGTCGCTGTGGCGTTCGTCGTCGCCTACAACGGGCTGGTGCGGTTGCGCAACGCCGTCCAGAACGCGTGGGCGCAGATCGACGTCCAGCTCAAGCGCCGCTACGACCTGATCCCCAACCTCGTCGAGACGGTGAAGGGCTACGCGTCCCACGAGCGCGAGACCCTCGATTCGGTCACCCAGGCTCGCGCCGCCGCCATGGCCGCCGAGGGCGTCGGCGAGCAGGCACGGGCGGAGAGCCAGCTCAGCCAGGCGCTGTTCAACCTGCGCGCCGTCGCCGAGGCCTACCCGGACCTGAAGGCCAACCAGAACTTCGCGCAGCTGCAGAGCGAGCTGACCAGCACCGAGGACCGGATCGCGTTCTCCCGCCAGGGCTACAACGACGCGGTGCGCACCTACGACGACCGCCGCCAGTCGATCCCCACCAACATCGTCGCTGGCCTAGCCAACTTCACGTCATATGAGTACTTCGAGGCGGACCCCGACAGCCGCACCCCGGTCAAGGTCGAGTTCTGACCCAGCCCTGCCGGCCCAGCCCTGCCCTGCCCAGCCGGGCATGCTCGCCGCCTCAAGGTGGTCGTCGCGCGCCCGTACACTCGGCCGAGCCTGGCACCTTCCCCGCACCTACCCCTTGTTGAGGAGTCCCTCTCGTCGTGCGCCGACTCGCCTGCGCCCTCGCGGCGCTCACCCTGCTGACCGCCGCGTGCTCGCCGTCAGAGCCGGTGGCCGCCACCGATCCACCCAAGTCGACGCCGTCGGCCTCGGCCGTGGAGTCCACGCCCGAGCCGGAGCCTGAGCCGACCGCCGGCGCCACCGGCGAGCCCTCCGCCGCCGCGACGACCCCGCTCACCGGCATGGCCGCGGATGATCCCGCGCTGCTCGCCCGCCCTGTGCTGGCGGTCAAGGTGGACAACGCACCCCTCGCACGACCGCAGATCGGCCTCCAGCAGGCCGACGTCGTCGTGGAGGAGCTCGTCGAGGGTGGCGTCACCCGCTTGGTCGCCCTGTACCAGTCGACCGATCCGGGGACCGTCGGTCCGGTGCGGTCGGGCCGCGAGGTCGACGCGCTGCTGCTGCCGTCGTTCACCCCTCTGGTGGCCATGTCGGGCGCGCACCAGACCGTGAAGGCGGATTTCAGCGCCGCGGACCTGCCCGCGGTGGAGGAGGGACAGGTCTCCGGGTGGTCCCGGTTCGCTGAGCGCCCCCGGCCGCACAACCTGTTCCTGAACGGGCCGCGACTGTGGGAGGCGGCCGCCGACCGCCCCGCCCCGCAGCCGGCGTGGGCGTTCGGTGACGCCCCGGCGGGCGGGGAGGCGGTCAGCGCCGCGACCCTGCGCTTCCCCAGGGCGACCAGCACCTGGACATGGGACGCCGAGGCCGCCACCTGGCGGCGTGACCAGGACGGCGGCCCCCACATCGTCCTCGACGAGACCGCGGGACGCGCCGAGACGCAGGTCACCACCGACAACGTCGTGCTCGTGCGGGTCACGGTCAGGCCAGGGGGGCGGACCGACTCGTCGGGGACGCCGACCGTGGACATCGCGGCGGTGGGCGAGGGCGACGCGACGGTGCTCCGCGACGGCCAGGCGTTCACCGGCCGCTGGCGCAAGCCCGCTCCGGACGCACCCTACGAGTGGCTCGACGGCGATGGGCAGCCGCTGCCGCTCAAGCCCGGTCGCACCTGGATCGAGCTGCTGCCGACCGACAGCGGGCTGGAACTCACGCAGTGATCCGGCGCGGCAGGGCGGTCGCCGCGCTGCTGGCCGCGGCACTCGTCGCGGGCTGCTCGGCCGACCAGGAGGTCGCCGCCGCGCCAGTGCCGTCCGTGACCGGCGTCGAGTCGGCAGCGCCCACGCCGACACCCACACCGGCGCCGACACCAACACCGACCGCGACGCCCACGCCGACGCCCACGCCGACGCCCACACCGACGCCCACGCCGACGCCGCTGGTCGCGCCGCTGACCGGCGTCGAGATCGCCGAGCCGCCGCCGGAGCGTCCGGTGCTGGCGGTCAAGATCGACAACCTCGGGCCGTCGCGGCCGCAGACGGGGCTCGACGAGGCTGACGTGGTCGTCGTGGAGCTCGTGGAGAGCGCCACCCGCTTCCTCGCGCTGTTCCACTCGACGGACCCTGGCGCGGTGGGCCCCGTGCGCAGCGCCCGGCGGGTCGAGGCCGACCTGCTGCCCCCGTACTCGCCGGTGCTGGTGCTGTCGGGCGCCGCACCCGTGATATACGCCGCGCTCGACGAGGCGGGCCTGTACCGGGTCGCCGACGACGAGAGGCGCGAGCGCGGCTTCCCGGAGGGCGCCTTCAGCCGCGACCCCTCCCGCCGCGCGCCGCACAACCTGTACGCCTCGGCGCCGGTCATGTGGGAGCTCGGGGCCGCCGATGGGCTGCCCGCTCCCGACGGCACGCCCTGGCCGTACGCTCAAGACGTCCCCGACGGCGGCGCGCCGGCGGGTGGCGTCGACCTGGACTACGGCGGGCTGGCGGGCGCCTACGGCTGGGACTGGGACGCCAGGGCCGGGGTGTGGCGCCGCAACCAGGGCGGCCAGCCCCACACGAACCCCGACGGCCAGCAGCTCGGGGCCGACACGGTCGTCATCGCGCGGGTCGCGGTCGTCGCCAACGCCGAGCGGCCGTTCGAGACCCTCGGCGAGGGCGAGCTGACCGTGCTGCGCGACGGGCAGGCGTTCCCGGGCACCTGGCGCAAGCCGGAGCGTGGCGACCACTTCGCATGGCTCGGCGCGGACGGCCGGCCGCTGCCCCTCAAGCCGGGACGCACCTGGATCGAGCTGGTGCCGTCCACGGGCTCAGCCGCCCTGCGGTAGCGGTAGGATCGCCAGGGCAGGACCCTGGAGGATGGCGGATCGAGAAGGTGACCGGATGACCGACCACAGCGCCACCGCGCAGCGAGGCACCGACCGCGTGAAGCGCGGCCTCGCCGACATGCTGAAGGGCGGGGTGATCATGGACGTCGTCACCCCCGAGCAGGCGACGATCGCCGAGGAGGCCGGCGCGGTCGCGGTCATGGCCCTGGAGCGGGTGCCAGCCGACATCCGCTCGCAGGGCGGCGTGGCCCGCATGAGCGACCCGTCGATGATCGCGGCGATCACCGCCGCCGTGTCGATCCCGGTCATGGCCAAGGCGCGGATCGGCCATTTCGTCGAGGCGCAGGTCCTGCAGTCGCTGGGCGTCGACTACGTCGACGAGTCCGAGGTGCTAACGCCCGCCGACGAGGCCAACCACATCGACAAGCACGCCTTCACGGTGCCGTTCGTGTGCGGCGCGACCAACCTCGGCGAGGCGCTGCGGCGCATCAACGAGGGCGCCGCCATGATCCGCTCGAAGGGTGAGGCGGGAACCGGCAACGTCGTCGAGGCGGTCCGCCACATCCGCGCGATCACGGGTGAGATCCGCAGGCTGGCGTCGCTGTCCCGCGACGAGCGCTATCTGGCCGCGAAACAGCTGCAGGCCCCGTTCGCCCTGGTGGACGAGATCGCCGAGTCCGGGCAGCTCCCGGTCGTGCTGTTCACCGCGGGCGGCATCGCCACGCCCGCCGACGCGGCGCTGATGATGCAGCTCGGCTCCGACGGCGTCTTCGTCGGCTCGGGCATCTTCAAGTCCGGCGACCCGGCCAAGCGCGCCCGCGCCATCGTCGAGGCCACGACCTACGCCGACGACGCCGACGTCGTCGCCAAGGTCAGCCACGACCTCGGCGACGCCATGGTCGGGATCAACCTCGACGACCTGCCCGCCTCAGAGCGCCTCGCGCAGCGCGGCTGGTAGCCCGCCGCGCGTCCAGCGCGGACAGAACGTACCAAGGGTTCGTACGAAGTGTCCGCGCTGCGGTTGTCCCCAGCCGCGAGGTCACGATCGGCGCACCCTCGCGCCGTCGTGGTCATGCTGCGCCGGATGCCTGCCCTTCCCGAGCCGGTCCGCCGCGCGACCTCCGCGCGCAACAGCACGATCGCGCTGCGTGAGCTCTGCGCGCTCGGGTTCTCTCGCACGACCGTGCAGCACTGGGTCCGCATCGGCCTGCTGGAGCGCGATGGTCGCGGCGAGCTCCGCGTCGGCGGGACGGGCCGGTCCGTCGCTCAGCACGTCGGGAGCATGGTGAGCAGAGCCGGGCGCGGGGCCCGCGCCGCCGGTGGGCTCGCGTGCGCGCTGCATCGCCTCGAAGGGTTCCCACTCGTCGACGGCGACGGGGAGCTGTGGACGACGGATCACGTCGCGGTCCCGCCAGGACGACGGGTCCGTGGCGTCGGGTTCCGGGTCGTGCGCACGCCGCTGCCCGACGTCGACCACGACGAGGTCGAGGGCGTGCCGTCGGTCTCGGTCGCTCGTGCCCTGGTCGGCGCGGCCGCCACGTACCATCCCGGTCGTGTGCGCGTCGCCCTCGAACACGCCAAGCGCCGGGGTCTGCTCGGCAGCGCTGAGTTCGAGCAGCGCGCCGACGCACTCGGCCGGGCGCACGGCGCACCGCAGGCCCGCGCGCTCAGCGCGTCCGGCGCCACGAGGATGGAGAGCGAGAAGGAGCGGGACCTGTTCGCGGTGCTCCGCGCCGGCGATCCCAAGCCGGTCCCGCAGGTGTGGGTCTGCTGGCATGGCCGGTGGTTCCGGCTGGACTTCGCCTACCTCGAGGCGCGCCTGGACATCGAGTACGACGGCGACCACCACGACGGTCGGCGAGAGGCCGACGCGGACCGGGACCTGGCGCTCGCGGAGCTGCAGATCGCCACAATTCGAATCACCAAGGCGTTGCTGCGCGATCCGGCGGAGGCGCGCCGCCGCGTGCTGGCGGTTCGCACCACGCGTCTGGCGCTCGGACTCGACCCAATCGTTCCGGATGTTCCACCGTGGGTTCGGTAGCGCGGACAGAACGTACCAAGGGTTCGTACGAAGTGTCCGCGCTGCATACGCTGGTCGGATGAGGGATCCGACGATCGGCGTGCTGGCGCTGCAGGGCGACGTCGTGGAGCACCTGCGCATGCTCGACGACGTCGGGGCTCGGGCGCTGCCGGTCAAGCGCGCAGACCAGCTCGATGCGCTGGACGGCATCGTGCTGCCGGGCGGGGAGTCCACGACGATCGGGAAGCTGCTCGCCCTGTACGGGCTGATGGAGCCCCTGCGGCGGCGTCTGGCCGACGGGCTGCCCGCGTTCGGCACCTGCGCGGGCGCGATCCTGCTGAGCCGCGCGACGCGCTTCCCGGACGGCCGCCCCAGCGACCAGCCGCTGCTCGGGGCGATGGACACCGTCACGCGTCGCAACGCGTTCGGGCGGCAGGTCGCGAGCTTCGAGGCCGACATCGGCGTGCGCGGCCTGGACGGACCCGTGCACGCGGTGTTCATCCGCGCACCGTGGTTCGACGAGGTGGGCCCTGGTGTCGAGGTGCTGGCGGAGGTCGACACGCCAGTCGGTGCTAGAGTCGTCGTCGCCCGGCAGGGTCGCCTCCTCGCGTCGTCGTTCCATCCCGAGCTCGCCTCCGACGGGCGGCTGCACGCGATGTTCGTGGCGGCCGTGCGGGCCGGGAAGGGCACCGGGAAGGGCAGCTGAAGGGGAGCGACGCATGTCCGGGCACTCCAAGTGGTCAACGATCAAGCACAAGAAGGGCGCCGCCGACGCCAAGCGCGGCAAGTTGTTCGCCCGCCTGATCCGGGGCATCGAAGCGGCGGCCAAGGTCGGTGGGCCCGACCCGGACGCGAACCCCACGCTGGCGACCGCCGTGCAGAAGGCCAAGGACGCGTCGGTCCCCAAGGACAACATCGAGCGCGCGCTCAAGCGCGCAGCTGGGGACACCGACGGCGTCGCCTACGAGACCATCTACTACGAGGGCTACGCGCCAGGCGGGGTCGCCCTGTTCGTCGAGTGCCTGACCGACAACCGCAACCGGGCCGCCAACGACGTGCGGGCGGCGTTCAACAAGAACGGCGGCGCGCTCGCCGAGGCCGGTGCGGTCAGCTACCTGTTCACCCGCACCGGTGTGATCATCGTCCCCGCTGCGCAAGTCGCGGAGGACGACCTGCTGGTGGCGGGGCTCGAGGCGGGCATCTCCGACGTCGCCGTCGAGGGTGAGGTCTACACCGTCATCTGCGAGCCGGTCGACCTGGCCGCCGTCCGCAGGGCGATCGAGGGCGCCGGCATCACCGTCACCTCCGGCGAGACGACCATGCTGCCCAGCGTCACCGTCCCCGTCGCCGACGAGGCGGGAGCGAAGGCGGTCCTTCGCCTCGTCGACGCGCTCGAGGACTGCGACGACGTGCAGGAGGTCTACGCCAACTTCGACATCCCCGACCAGCTGCTGGAGGCGGTTGCGTAGCGTCAAGCGTCCCAGCCGTTACCCTTCCGCTTGAACACCTGTTCGAGACTCAAGCTCAAGGAGGGAGCGTGCGCGTGCTCGGGGTCGACCCCGGCCTGTCCCGCTGCGGTGTGGGGGTCGTCGAGGGACGCCGCTCGCGGCCGGTCGCCGTCCGTGCCGGTGTCGTGCGCACGTCGCCGGGCGAGGCGGTGGCGCAGCGCCTGGCCACGCTGCACGCGGAGCTGACCGCGCTGATCGTCGAGACCCGGCCTGATGCGATCGCGGTGGAGCGGGTGTTCTTCAACGCCAACGTGGGCACCGCCACAGGTGTTGGCCAGGCGGCCGGCGTGGTGCTGCTGTGCGCGGCCCAGGCGGGGGTCGACGTCGTCGAGTACACACCGAGCCAGGTCAAGGCCGCCGTGACCGGCGACGGGTCCGCCGACAAGCGCCAGGTGGGCTACATGGTCGCCGCGCAGCTGCGGTTGGCGCAGGCCCCGCGGCCCGCCGACGCCGCCGATGCGCTGGCCCTCGCGCTGTGCCACCTCCAGCAGCCGGGCAGGCCAGGCCATGCCGGCATGAGCCCGCGGCTGGCCGCCGCCGCCGCGGCGGCCGGTCCCGGCGCCCAGATCGTCGAGCGCGTCGTCGAGCGACGTCGCGCGCAGGTCAGGGAGCCGCCGTGATCGCGCTGCTGACCGGGACCGTGGCGGCCGCCAGCCTCGGCGAGGTGCTGCTCGACGTGGGCGGTGTCGGCTACCGGGTGCTCGTCGCCCCCGCCAGCGTCACGACCGACGTCGGCGCGACCGTGACGCTGCACACCCACCTGGCCGTCCGTGAGGACGCGCTGACGCTCTACGGGTTTCCGACCGCCGCGGCGCGCGGCCTGTTCACCACGCTGCTGGGGGTCACGGGTGTCGGCCCCAAGCTGGCGCTCGCCGCCATCGGCACCCTGGGCGCGGACGGCCTGCGGCGCGCTGTGGTAACCGAGGACGTCGCGGCGCTCACGGTGGTCCCCGGTGTCGGCAAGAAGGGCGCGCAGCGCATGATCCTGGAGCTGCGGGAGCGGCTGGGCTCGGTGACCGGCGACGGCGTCCCCGGCGCACCGGGCGCCGCGCCGACCGGCGCGCGCGGCGAGGTCCGCGAGGCGCTCGCGGCGCTCGGGTACGGTGCCCGCGAGGTCCAGGCCGCGGTCGACGGGCTCCCCGACGACGGCCAGGCCGAGGAGCTGCTGCGCGACGCGCTGCGCTCCCTGGGCAGGAAGAGCTGAGAATGGACGACTGGGCGCTCCCCGAGGCGGATGAGGTCCTGGCCCCCGAGGCGGTGCCCGGTGACGACGACCTCGACGCGTCGCTGCGGCCGCGCCAGCTCGACGACTTCATCGGGCAGCCGCAGGTGAAGGAACAGCTCCGCCTCGTCCTCGACGGGGCGACCCGTCGCGGTGAGCCCTCGGATCACGTCCTGCTGTCCGGACCGCCCGGCCTCGGCAAGACCAGCCTCGCCGGGATCATCGCCGCCGAGATGGGCGCGGACCTCCGCGCCACCAGCGGCCCCGCGCTGGAGCGCCCTGGCGACCTCGCCGCCATCCTCACCAACGTCGAGGCGTCCGACGTGCTGTTCGTCGACGAGATCCATCGGATGCCCCGCGCCGTGGAGGAGATTCTCTACCCGGCGATGGAGGACTTCCGCCTCGACATCGTCGTCGGCAAGGGCCCCGGCGCTCGCGCGATCCGCCTGCCCCTGCCGCGCTTCACGCTCGTGGGCGCCACCACCCGGACCGGCCTGATCGCGTCGCCGCTGCGTGACCGCTTCGGGTTCACCGCCCGGCTGGAGTTCTACGCGCAGGACGAGCTCGAGGAGATCCTCAACCGCAGCGCGAGGATCCTGGACGTGGCGCTCGGCGACGAGGGCTGCGCCGAGGTCGCCCGCCGCAGCCGCGGCACGCCGCGCATCGCCAACCGGCTGCTCAAGCGGGTTCGCGACTTCGCCGAGGTCCGGGCCGACGGGGTGGTGACCGGCGAGGTCGCACGCGCCGCGCTCGCGCTGTTCGAGGTCGACGAGCGCGGCCTCGATCGGCTCGACCGCCAGGCGCTGCACCAGCTGTGCGTCGCCTTCGGCGGCGGACCCGTCGGGCTGTCGACGCTGGCGGTCGCGGTGGGGGAGGAGACCGAGACCGTCGAGGAGGTCGTCGAGCCGTTCCTCATCCAGCAGGGCCTGCTGGCGCGCACCCCTCGGGGGCGTGTCGCCACGCCCGCCGCCTGGGCGCACCTGGGACTGCCGGTCCCCGCGCCGCCCGGTGGCACCCTGTTCGATACGGTGGATCCCGAATAGGAGCGTGTATCGTGGCCGCCCGCGTGGCCGCGCCGCGTCGTAGTCCGCACGTCCGCCGATGGGCGGGTTCACCTCGAAGGAAAGTCTGAGAGCGCATGGAATCGCTGTCCACCCCGCTGCTGGCGCAGGCCGGTGGCGAGGCGGCCGCCGGGATCGGCAACTTCGCGATCCTGGCATTGCTGATGGTCGTCTTCTACTTCCTGCTCATCCGGCCACAGCAGAAGCGCGCGAAGAAGCAGCGGGAGCTGGTCAGCTCGCTCCAGGTCGACGACCGCGTCGTCACCATCGGCGGGCTGCACGGCACGATCCGCATGGTCGAGGAGGACGTCGTCCACCTCGATGTCGCCCAGGGCCTGCTGCTGACCTTCGCCAAGCAGGCGATCGCGCGACGGGTGGTCGAGGCCGACGCGGGCGACCTCGGCGACACCGTCGAGGGCGAGTAGTCCCCCGATGAGCGCGCACGCCGGCGACGACGTCGCGCGGCTCGATCCCGATCGCCGGGTGGACCCCAACGAGGGCGTCCCCGTGGGCGGTCGCGACGAGTCCGGCGGCGAGCAGGCCACCCCGGAGGAGTCGACCGGGCGCGGCCGCATCGAGCTGCTGGACCGCATCAGGGCGCACGACACCGCCAGCGCGTTCATCACGGCCGCTGACGAGTTCCTCGCCAACCAGGGATTCACCGAGCACGGCTTCCGGCACGCCAACCTGGTGGGCCACATCGCCTACAACGTGCTGTTCCACCTCGGCCATGAGCCGCGCGCGTGCGAGCTGGCCGCCGCGGCCGGCTACCTGCACGACATCGGCAACGTCGTCAGCCGCGCCGATCACGGCCAGACGGGCGCGCTGATCGCCTACGACGTGCTGAAGCAGCTGGAGGTGCCCGTGGCCGACATGGCGCACATCCTGGCCGCCGTCGGCAACCACGAGGAGTCCTACGGTGTGGCTGTCGGCCCGGTCGCCGCGGCGGTCATCCTGGCCGACAAGTCCGACGTCCACCGCAGCCGCGTGCGCAAGGGCGTGTCGGGTGAGATCGGCCGCAGGCCGCTGGAGGGCGGGGACCTGTCGGGGATGGACATCCACGACCGCGTCAACTACGCCGTCGAGTCCTCGTTCCTGCGCGTCGACCCGCGGGATCAGACGCTGACGCTCGAGCTGGACATCGACACGTCGATCAGCCAGGTGCTCGAGTACTTCGAGATCTTCCTGGAGCGCATGATCATGTGCCGGCGAGCCGCGACGACGCTGGGTTGCGACTTCCGCATCACCGTCAACGACGTGCAGGTCCTGTAAGCGCCGAGACGCCTCCTGCAAGGAGCACCGAGCGTGGGCAAGGGCAGCGTGGGCAAGGGCAGCGTGGGTAAGGGCATGGGCAAGCTGGTCGCCGTGCTGGTGGCGTTCCTCGTCGTGGTCGCTGGGATGTGGGGAACCATCGCGGCGCTCGGCTGGTCCCCGCAGCTGGGCTTGGACCTGCGCGGCGGCGTGAGCATCACCCTGGTGCCGGCCGCTGGCCAGGCGATCGACGACGAGGTCCTGGACCAGACGGTCCAGATCATCCGCCAGCGCGTCGACGGCCTGGGCGTCGCGGAACCCGAGATCGCCCGCCAGGGCGACACGGTGCTCGTCCAGCTGCCGGGGGTCACTGACCGCGAGCAGGCCGAGCAGGTCATCGGTAGGACCGCGCAGCTGCAGTTCCGAAGGGTTGTCGAGATCATCCCGCCTGACGATCCCGCCTACGCCGACGCCGGCGATGCGTGCGGGCAGGAGGTCCTCGTCGGGCCGCCGCCTGAGGACGCCGAAGTCGTGCTGTGCGAGGGCGACGTCGGCGAGGACGGCCAGGCGCTGGCGCCCGAGGAGCGGCTGAAGTACCGACTGGGCACCGTCGACCTCGGCGGCTCCGATGTGACCGACGCCGCGGCGGCCCTCGACCAGGGCCTCGGCACGCAGTGGCTGGTCAACCTCGAGCTGGACGGCCAGGGCGCGCAGGCCTTCGCCGCGGTCACCGCCGAGCTGGCGTGCGAGCCACCGGGCGCGGCAACCCGCCAGTTCGCCGTCGTCCTGGACGGGGTCGTCGAGTCCGCTCCCACCATGTCGGACAACGTGGTGTGCGGCACCGGCATCACGGGCGGCAGCGCGGTCATCACGACCGGCGGCGAGGACGAGGCGCGCGAGCTGGCGCTGGTCCTGCGCACCGGCGCGCTGCCGATCCAGCTCGAGTTCGCGACGTCGCAGAGCGTGTCGCCGACGCTGGGCAGCGCCTCCCTGACCGCGGGCCTGCAAGCCGGCTTCATCGGCCTGGTGCTGGTCGCCCTGTACCTGCTGGCGCTCTACCGCGGCATCGGCCTGGCCGCGATCGCGGAGCTGGCCGCCTTCGGCGCGATGGTGTACGGCCTGATCATCGTGCTGGGCAACACCGTCGGCTTCACGCTCACCCTCGCGGGGATCGCCGGGATCATCGTGTCGATCGGCATCGCGGCCGACTCCTCGATCATCTACCGCGAGCGCTACCGCGACGAGATCCGCGCCGGCCGAACGGTCCGCACCGCGGCCGACGCAGCGTTCACCAGCGCGTTCCGCACCAACCTGACCGGCAACACGGTGTCGTTCCTGGCCGCAGGGGTCCTGTACATCCTGGCCGTCGGGCCCGTGCGCGGCTTCGCCTTCACGCTGGGCCTGTCGACGCTGATCGACACGCTGCTGTTCGCGACGTTCACCCGCTCGCTGTTCGGGTTGATCGCCCGCAGCCCCAAGCTCGCGACCTCGCGCCTGATGGGCCTGCGCGCCGACGTCGTCACCCCCACCCTGGTCGACGACGCGCCCGCGCAGCCCGAGCGCTCCGAGCGGGGGAGCGGGGACGCCTCCCGGGTCGACCGAGGGGCCAACCGATGACGGCGACCACGACCAAGCGGGACACCCCACTCCGGCGCCTGTTCACCGGCCAGAGCGACTACGACTTCATCGGCCGCAGTCGCACCTGGGCCATCGTCTCGATCGTGCTGGTGGTGGTGAGCCTGCTGGGCCTGGCCGTGCGCGGCATCAACTTCTCGATCGATTTCACGGGCGGCACCGCGTTCGTCGTGACCGCGGCGTCCGCCGAGTTCGACAGCGCCGACCTGCGCGCGGCGCTGGGCCCCCTGGTCGAGGGCGACGTCACGGCTCAGGTGGTGGAGGACCCCACGAGCGGCACGGGCGCGCTGGTGACGACCCCGGCGCTGGACGAGGTGGCGGGGGAGCAGCAGGGCCAGATCCTGCGGCGGCTCGCCGAGGTGACCGGGTCCGAGGAGGCGGCCATCGACGTGAGCGCGGTCGGTCCGCGCTGGGGCGCGCAGATCTCCCGGCAGGCGCTGTCGGGCCTGGCCGTCTTCCTGGTGCTCGTGCTGGCCTACATCGCCCTGCGCTTCGAGCTCAAGATGGCGATCGCGGCGATCATCACCCTGCTGCACGACCTCGCCGTCACCATCGGGATCTACGCCGTGGTCGGCTTCGAGGTGTCGCCGGCGTCGGTCATCGCGCTGCTCACCATCCTCGGGTACTCGCTGTACGACACGGTGGTGGTCTTCGACCGGGTCACCGAGGACACCCGCGGGCTCGGCATGACCTCGACGCGCACCTACGGCGAGGTCGCCAACGGCGCGCTCAACAGCGTGCTGGTCCGTTCCCTGTCGACGTCGATCACCTCGCTGTTGCCCGTCGGGACGCTGCTGTTCGTCGGCGGCGGCCTGCTCGGCGCCGACACGCTCACCGACCTGGCCCTGGCGCTGTTCGTGGGCATGGCGGTCGGCACCTACTCCTCGATCTTCATCGCCACCCCGATACTGGTGTGGCTCAAGGAGCGCGAGCCCCGCAACGCCGAGCTTCGTGAGAAGCTGCACGCCCGCCGCGGCGCGTCCTGATCCCGACCCCGTCCTGAACGCTCGCTCCACCCACAAGAGAGCCGTCATGCGCATCGAGCTGGACACGTCGATCCTGTCCGAGTCCGTCCGCGACATCGCCGACTTCCCCAAACAGGGCGTGGTGTTCAAGGACATCACGCCGCTGCTGGGCGACCCGGCGGCCTTCTCCAGCGCGGTGGACGCGATCGTGGTCAGCTTCGGCCGCGGGACCATCGACAAGGTGGTCGGCATCGAGGCCCGCGGCTTCATCATCGCCGCCCCGGTTGCCTACCACTTCGGCGCGGGATTCGTGCCGCTGCGCAAGGCGGGCAAGCTGCCGTACGACACGATCACCGAGAGCTACGAGCTCGAGTACGGGACCGAGACCCTCGAGGTCCACGCCGACGCGTTCGGCGAGGACGACCGGGTGCTGATCGTGGACGACGTGCTGGCCACGGGCGGCACCGCCGAGGCGGCCATCCGGCTGGTGGAGCGCACCGGCGCGACCGTCGCCGGGCTGGCCTTCGTCATCGAGCTCGAGTTCCTGAAGGGCGCCGCGCGCATCCAGGGCCACGACTTCGTCAGCCTCCTGCAGTACTGACGGGCCAGTACAGGACGACTCGGCGTGGGCTGGCGGCGCGCGTCGTGCGCTTAGGTGGTCGCCACGTGGCAGGGGTATCGTGGAGGGACCCCAGCAGCGTGGAGGTCAGGCCACGAGCACGCCGCACCGCCGCAGCACCGCGCAGGCGTTGGAGCAACGCCCGGTCGATGCTGCCCTGCCCTCGGAGCCGCCCTCCGAGCCCCGAGCGCCGGACGCGCCCGGCGTCGAGGTCGAGACCGCCCCCGAGCCGGCGCAGGCGGAGCCCGTCGCCCGAGCGCCGTCGCGCCCGCGCCAGTCGGGCGTCCGTGCTGTGCTGGCCCGCATCCCGATGTTCGACCTCGGACCCAGCGTGCCGGAACAGCTGGTGCCGCTGGTCGCGGCCCTGAAGCAGCACGCGCCCAAGGTCGACGCCCGCAAGGTCGTGCTGGCCTACCAGGTCGCCGAGGCCGCCCACGCGGGGCAGGAACGCCAGTCCGGCGACCCCTACATCGTCCACCCGGTCGGCGTCGCGGAGATCCTCGCCGAGCTCGGCATGGACACGGCGACCATCTGCGCCGCGCTGCTGCACGATGTGGTCGAGGACACCGACGTGGCCGTCTCCGAGCTCGCCAAGCAGTTCGGGGCGGAGACCGCCGCGCTGGTCGACGGCGTCACCAAGCTGGAGCGCATCAAGACGGCCACCAAGGCCGACCACCAGGCCGAGTCGCTGCGCAAGATGCTGATCGCCATGGCGTCGGACTTCCGTGTCCTGGTGATCAAGCTCGCCGACCGCCTGCACAACATGAAGACGATCCACCACCTGCGGCGCGAGAAGCAGAAGCGCATCGCCGAGGAGACGCTCGCGATCTACGCCCCGCTGGCGCACCGCCTCGGGATGCAGAACTTCAAGTGGCGGCTGGAGGACCTGTCGTTCTCGACGCTGCACCCCAAGCGCTACGACGAGATCAAGGCGATGGTCGGCGACCGCCAGCCGGAGCGTGACCGCTACCTGGAGCGGGTCGTCGTCGAGGTCGGCGATCGGCTGCGTGAGGTCAAGATCCGCACCGAGGTCACCGGGCGGCCGAAGCACTACTACTCCATCTACGAGAAGATGGTGCTCCGCGGCAAGGAGTTCACCGACATCTACGACCTGGTCGGGATCCGCGTCATCGTGGACTCGGTCAAGGACTGCTACGCCGCGCTCGGCACGCTGCACTCCCTGTGGCGCCCCATCCCTGGGCGTTTCAAGGACTACATCGCGATGCCCAAGTTCAACCTCTACCAGTCGCTGCACACCACGGTGGTGGGGCCCGAGGGCAAGCCGCTCGAGGTGCAGATCCGCACCAAGGCGATGCACCGCACCGCCGAGTACGGCATCGCCGCCCACTGGAAGTACAAGCACGCGCAGCGCACGGACGAGTCCGAGACGCAGTGGCTCGCGCAGATGATGGACTGGCAGGCGGAGACCTCCGACTCCGGCGAGTTCATGCAGAACATGCGCCTCGACCTGTACGCCGACGAGGTGTTCGTCTTCACCCCCAGCGGCGACGTGGTGGCCGTGCCGCGCGGCTCGACGCCGATCGACTTCGCCTACGCCATCCACACCGAGGTGGGTCACCGCACGGTCGGGTCACGGGTCAACGGGCGGCTGGTGGCGCTCGAGTACGAGCTGCGCAACGGCGAGACCGTCGAGATCCTGACCTCAAAGTCGCCGGACGCGGGGCCGAGCCGCGACTGGCTCGAGTTCGTCGGCTCGTCGCGCGCGCGGTCGAAGATCCGCCAGTGGTTCTCCCGCGAGCGACGGGTCGACGCCATCGAGAAGGGCAGGGAGGCGCTGCAGCGGGAGCTCGCCCGGCTCGGCGTCGGCTGGAAGCGGACCATGGCGGGCTCGGAGCTGGCGAGTGTCGTCGACCTCATGAACTACACCGACCTCGACGCGCTGTATCGGGCGATCGGTGACGGGCACACCTCCGCCGAGTCGGTCGCCCAGCACCTCACCCACCGCACCGTGGACGAGGAGGAGGACGACGACACAGTGCCCAGCGTGTCGCCGCTGGCGCCGCCGGCGCGGGCGTCGGAGGCGGTGGTCGTCACCGACACCGACGACGTGTGGGTGACGCTGGCGCGGTGCTGCACGCCGGTGCCGCGCGACGACATCCTCGGGTTCGTCACCCGCGGGCGAGGCGTCAGCGTCCACCGCACCGACTGCCCCAACGCCGTCGACCTGCGCCGCGACCCCGAGCGGCTGATCGCCGTGCAGTGGAACACCGCGACGCCGGCGACGTTCCGCGTGACGGTGCAGGTCGAGGCGCTGGACCGCAAGCACCTGCTGCGTGACACGACGACGGTCCTCGGCGACCTGCACGTCAACATCCTGTCGGCGCAGGTCACCACCCAGCGCGACCGGATCGCCTACCTGCGCTTCACCTTCGAGCTGGCCGACATCGCCCATCTCGACCACATCCTCAGCCAGGTCAAGCGCATCGAGGCGGTGTACGACGCCTACCGCGTCGTCCCCCGCACCAAGGCCGACGCCCAGGTCTGAACGAGCCGGCCGGTCGGCACGGGGTCGTTTCAAGGTCGCCGTCGTCGCAGGTAGTCGGCGACGAGGACACCGAGGGTGCACACGGCGACCAGCGTGGCGCCCAGCAGCGTGTCGCGGGTGAAGGCCTCGCCGGCGGCGACGAGCAGGCCGGTGGACAGCAGCGGCGTGGCGTAGCCCAGCGGCGCAAGGCGCCGCGACCCGGGGCCTGAGATGTGATCGCCGGAGCCGGCGCAGCGATTGTCACAGTCCCCGGTTGTGACGGTCGCGCAGCGACCGTCATGAGATCCGGACATGGCGGTGGTCCACAGCAGGAACCCGGCCGCCATGGGGCCAAGGCCGATGTAGACGGCCGCGGGCCAGGCCGCCGCGCCGGGCCACGGGGCGCCCTGTGCCTGCGCGAGGACGAAGGCGACGACGGCGCCCGCGGCGGTGGCCGCCAGCAGCAGGTCGTGAGCGCTCGTCCTCGTCCGCGACACCGTCGCGGTGTAGAAGGCCATGCACCCTGCCGATCCCAGGGCGGCCAGATAGCCGGCGGTCTGGCCGCCGCCCGCGGCGACCGCGCCTCCGCTCGCGAAGATCAGCACCACACCGGCGAAGCCGATGACGGCCAGCAGCACCCCGATCAGGGTGTGCCGACCGCGGTGGGCCACGGCGGCCCACACGGCGACGAACAGCGGCCAGGCGTAGGCCAGGATGTTCGCCTCCACGATCGGGGCCGACGCGAAGGCGAGGTACTGCAGGAAGATCGT
>JACDBB010000065.1 GCA_013695145.1 Euzebyales bacterium | reverse complement strand
CGCCGACCCACCGCGGCGACGGCCCCCGCGGACGGTTCGGCCACCGCGTCGACGAGCAACGGCTCGCCCGGCGCTTCGGCCGCGCCCGCTCCGTCGGAGGCGGACGACACCCCGCAGGTCGTGCAGGCCACCGGTGGCGACGGCCGGCCGGTCAAGGTGCTGGCCAAGCCGCCGGTCCGCAAGCTCGCCAAGGACCTCGGCGTCGATCTCGGGGCGGTCGCCGGCAGCGGCCCCGACGGCATCATCACGCGCGACGACATCGTGGCGCACTCGGAGGCGAACGCCGGCCTGGCCGATGCCGGCAATGGGCGGCAGCCCGCGCGCGCTGAGCCCCTCGTGCCTCCGGCCGAGGATTACCAACAGCTGCTCCAGGCGGAAACAGCGGAGACAGAGGCTGACGTCGCGCCACCGCAGGCGCCCAGCGCCGATCTCGTCGAGCGCCGTCCGCTCAAGGGGATGCGCAAGGCGATCGCCTTGCAGATGACGGTCTCCCGCCGCGAGATCCCGGAGGCGACCAGCTGGGTCGACGTCGACGCCACCGGCCTGTGGGACCTGCGCGCCGACCTCAACGCCAGCCAGGAACGCGTCAACGTCAGCCCGCTGGCCATCATCATGCGCGCGGTCGTGGCCGGGCTCCGCGAGTTCCCGGAGGTCAACAGCCGCCTCGACACCGAGACGAACGAGATCGTGCTGCAACGGTTCACCAACCTCGGCTTCGCCGCCCAGACCGACGCCGGGCTCATGGTGCCGGTCATCCACGGCGCCGACCGCCGGTCGACGCTGGGCATCGCCGAGGAGCTGGGTCGCCTGGCCGCGGCCGCGCGCGACCGCAGCATCACCCCCGCGGAGCTCAGCGGCTCGACGTTCACCGTGTCGAACTACGGCTCGTTCGGCGTCGACGGTGGGAACCCGGTGATCAACCACCCTGAGGCCGCCATCCTCGGCGTCGGGCGGATCACGGACCGCCCGTGGGTCCACGCCGGCCGCGTCGAGGTCCGCAAGGTCATGCAGCTGGCGATCGCGTTCGACCACCGCATCTGCGACGGCGGACAGGCCGCGGGCTTCTTGCGCCTGGTCGCCGACTGCGTCGAGTCGCCCACCGCGTTGCTGGCGGCCCTGTAGATGGACGCCACGGACATCGTCGTCCTCGGTGGCGGCCCCGGCGGGTACGCCGTCGCGCTGCGGGCCGCGACCCGCGGCCAGTCCGTGACGCTGGTGGAGAGCGCCCTGGTCGGCGGCACCTGCCTGCACTGGGGTTGCATCTCTTCCAAGGCGCTGCTGCACGTGGGCGAGCTGCTCGATCAGGTCCGCGAGTCGGGCCGCTTCGGGCTCGACCTCACGGTGAACGGCATCGACATCGACGGCGTCAACGCCTTCCGCGACAAGGTGCAGTCCCAGCTCCACACGGGGCTCGACGCGCTGCTGAAGGCCCGCGGCGTCGATGTCGTGCCGGGTCGCGGCACGGTCGCCGACGACGGCCGAACCGTGCTGGTCGACTCGGGCCGACGGGCGACCGGCAGGGCGCTGGTCGTCGCGACGGGCTCGCAGGTGCGCAGCCTGCCCGGCGTCGACGTGGACGGCCGCGTGGTGATCACCTCGGACGAGGCGACGCGGCTGCCGCGCATCCCGCGGCGGGCGCTGGTGATCGGCGCGGGGGCCGTGGGCCTGGAGTTCGCGTCTCTGTACCGCTCACTCGGAGCCGAGGAGGTCACCGTCGTCGAGGCGCTGGACCGCATCGCCCCGCTCGAGGACCCGGACCTGTCCAGGGCGCTGGCGCGCGCCTTCCGCAAGCGCGGGATCACCACGCTGGCGCCGGCGCTCGTCGAGTCGGTCAAAGTCGACGGCGAGACCGCGACGGTGACGGTCGCCACCGGCGGCGACGAGCGGCGATTCGAGGTCGACACGGTGCTCGTCGCCGTGGGCCGCGCCCCCCGGACGGACGGGATCGGGCTCGACGCGCTCGGGGTCCTCGAGCAGACCGGCCACGTGCGCGTCGACGAGTGGTGCCGGACCGCCGCCGACGGCGTGTACGCGGTCGGCGACCTGCTGGCGCCGCCAGCGCTGGCGCTCGCGCACGCCGGCTTCGCCGAGGGCTTCCTCGTCGCCGATGTGATCGCCGAGGTCGGTCGTGGGGTGCCCGTCGACTACGAGCAGGTGCCCCGTGTCACCTACACCGCGCCTGAGGTCGCAAGCGTCGGGCTCACCGAGCCGCAGGCCGTGCAGGCGGGCCACGAGGTCGCGGTATCCAGCTACAGCTTCCGCGGCAACGCCAAGGGGATCATCCACGGCTCGGACGGCTTCGTGAAGACGGTGGTCGCGCGTGAGGGCGAGGATCGGGCCGGAGGGGAATCGGGGCAGGTGCTCGGTGTCCACGTGATCGGCCCGCACGCCACCGACCTCATCGCCGAGGCGCAGCTCATCACCTCATGGGGCGCGCTGCCTGCCGAGGTCGCGCAGCTGGTGCACCCGCATCCCACGCTGGCCGAGGCCGTGGGCGAGGCCCACCTCGCCGCGGCCGGCACCCCGTTCCACACCCACTGACTCGGGAGCACCATGCGCCGCGTGCTGGTCACCGGTGGCGCCGGCACGGTGGGCGCCGCGCTCCTGACGACCGCTCGGCCCGGTGTCGACGTCCACGCGACGCAGCGGACACGCCCCGTCGCCCAGGTCCCGGCCCGGCCCGTTCCGGCGCACACCGTCGACCTGGCCGAGCCGGGCGCGTTCGACGCGCTGCTCGCGCGGGTCCGCCCTGAGCTGGTGATCCACACCGCCTACGACAAGACCGACGGCGAGCGCGACATCGTCGCCGCCACCGCAGCCGTGGTCGGTGCGTGCCGCGCGCACGGGGTGGCGCTGGTGCACCTGTCGAGCGATGTGGTCTTCGACGGCGAGCACGCGCCCTACTCCGAGGACGCTCGACCCTCGCCGGTCAGCGACTACGGACGCTGGAAGGCCGAGGCCGAGGGACTGGCGCTGCGCGCGCCGGGGGCGGCGGTCGTCCGCACGTCGCTGGTGGTCCGCACAGCGCCGCTCGACCCCGGCAGCGCAGGGATGGTGCAACAGCTGCGCGCGGGCCGACGGCCGCTGTTCACCGACGAGCTGCGCTGCCCGATCCGCTGCGACGACTTCGCGGCGCAGCTGTGGGAGGTCGTCGCGCTGGACCCCGGCAGGCGCGCGGGCGTGTGGCATCTCGTCGGCCCCGAGGCTTTGAGCCGCTTCGCGCTCGGCCTGATGATCGCCAGGCACGCCGGGCTGAGCGAGCCCGTCCAGACCGCCCGCAACGCCGAGGCCGACCAGCGCCGCCCGCGTGACCTGCGCCTGACCTCGGCGCGCGCCGACCGGCAGCTGAACACGAGCGCCCGCCCGGTGAGCACGCTCCTGGCCGACGTCGCCGGCGGACCGTGACCCGGCCAGCCTCATCACGCCCTGCTGAGCGGCTCGCCCGAAACCTCCCCACGCCGGGTTCACCTTGCGTTCACCTTCCCCAGCGGCGACGCTCCCGCGGCACCGGACGCCAGGCGGACGTGGGGAGGCTGATGCGCGGCGAGGCACGTGCGGGGGCGGGCGGTCTCCGCACGCTCCGTGCGTCCGGTGCGCGGCCCGGTCGCAGCAGCGCACTGCGGATCGTCGTTCTAATCGCGCTGCTGTACGGGTTCCTGGCTGCCGTCGACATCCTCGGTGCGGGCATCGGGGGACTGGGCCGTGACTTCACCGACCAGCTGTTCGAGGGGGTCGCCAACCCGCTGGTCGGTCTGCTGGTCGGCGTCCTGGCGACCGTCCTGGCCCAATCGTCCTCCGTCACGACCGCCACGCTGGTCGGGCTGGTCGGCGCCGGCGTACTCGACCTCAACAGCGCCGTCCCGGTGATCATGGGCGCCAACGTCGGCACCACCATCACGAACACGCTCGCGTCGCTCGGCTCCATCCGTCGCGTCGAGGAGTTCCGAAGGGCATTCACCGGGGCCACCATGCACGACGTCTTCAATCTTCTGTGCGTCGCGGTGCTGCTGCCGCTCGAGATCACCACGGGGATGCTCGCGCGGTCGGCGACCGCCCTGAGCGGGCTGTTCGGGAACGTCGCCACCGGTGACTTCGACAGCCCGGCTAAGGCGCTGGTGGAGTCGGCCACCGGTCTTGTGGGCGCTGCGGTCGCGCGCCTGCCGTTCAGTGTCGGTGCGCAGGCCACGATTCTCGTGGGGATCGGACTGGTGCTGATCTTCGCCACGCTCGTGGCGATCACGCGCACGATGAAGAAGGTCATCGCCGGTCCCGCCGAGCGCTCGCTCAACCGCGTCTTGGGCCGCTCGGGCGCCCTCGGCATCCTCGTCGGGCTGGCATTGACCGTCTCGGTGCAGTCGTCGAGCATCGCGACGTCACTGCTGGTTCCGCTCATCGCTGCGGGCGTGCTCAGCCTGGAGAACGCCTACCCGATCACCCTCGGCTCCAACCTGGGCACGACCATCACCGCGCTGCTGGCCGCCATGGCGGTGGACCGGATCGAGGGGCTGCAGATCGCGCTCGTCCACCTGCTGTTCAACACCGTCGGAATCCTACTGTTCTATCCGGTCCACGCCATGCGACGGGTGCCGCTGGCGCTCGCGGTCCGGCTGGCGTCGTTCGCGGCCAAGCGGCGCGCTCTGGCCATCGTGTACGTGGTCGTGGGCTTCTATGTGATCCCGCTCGTGGGCATCCTGGTGCTCCGCTAGAGGAGGAAGAGCATGTTCAAGTGGTTGAGCGCATCCGGCACTGAGGGCGGACTCGCCGAGGTGGAAGAGCGTTTCGCGAGCATGCTCACCGACGGGCGGCACGTGTTCGAACTGGCGATGAGCGCCAGGGTCAGCGGCGCTGATCCCACCACGATCGAGGCCGATCTGCGGCGCACCGAGGAACGGACCGATGAGGCCGAGCGGGACATCCGCCGCCGCGTGGTGGTGCATGCCGGGACCCACGGCGCCGGCGACCTTGCGGCCTGCCTGATGTACATGAGCATCGCCAAGGACGCCGAGCGGGTGGCGGACCTCGCCAAGGGGCTGTTCGAGATCGCCTGCACCGTCGGTCCACCGCCGGCAGGCGCGATGCTGGACGATCTCGTCGCCCTGCGCGACGAGATCTCGCCCATGATCACCGACGCGGCCCGGGTCTTCGCCGACGACGACCGTGTGGCCGCTCACGCGTTCATCGAGCGCGCGCGCGACCTGCAGTCCCGCTGCACCGAGGCCATCGGCCGGTCGCTGCGCTCCGACACCGGACCGCAGCCAGCCGCGTCGGCGCTGAGCTACCGCCACCTGTCCCGCATACTGGCCAACCTGCTCAACATCGTGTCGGCGGTCGTGGTCCCGCTGGACCAGCTCGACTACCCGACGCCGACCCGCGGCCGGCATGAGGGGGGATCATGAGCGAACAGGAGCGCATCAGCTGGTTCGCCGTGCCCGACGAGCAGGACCTGCCCGACGACCTGCGAGGGCTCTTCGCCAAGGCAAGGGAGCGCATCGGGTTCGTGCCCAACGTCTTCCGGGTGTACGGCTTCCGCCCCGAGCGGCTGTCGGCGTGGTTCGCGCACTACAAGCAGCTGCACGTGCCGACGGACAACCTCGACGACGCCGAGCGGGAGATGATCGCGGTCGCCGTTTCCATGGCCAACGGCTGTCTGTACTGCCTGGTCGCCCACGGCGCCGCGCTGCGGGCGGCGCTCGGCGACCCGGTGCTGGCCGACCGGATCACCCTCGACTACCAGCGCGCCGGTCTGGACGACCGCCGCCGCGCGCTCCTCGACTACGCGGTCAAGCTGACCCGCGCTCCGGTTGACTGCGACGAGGCCGACCTGGACCGACTGCGCGCCCACGGCCTGAGCGACGAGGAGGTCTGGGACGTCGCCGAGATCGCCGCCATGTACAACTACACCAATCGCATGGCCATGGCCACCGGCATGCTGCCCAACCGCGAGTACCACGCACTGGACAGGTGACCACCACGAGGGGCGGGTCCGCGGACCCGCCCCGCCTGTGGTGCTGTCGAAGCGGGGCGCCTAGGACTCGCGGACCGCCTGGATCTCCAGCTCGATGCGGAGCTTCTTCGAGACCAGCACGCCGCCGGTCTCAAGCGCCTGGTTCCAGGTGATCCGGAAGTCCTCGCGGTCGATCTCGGTCGTGGCGCTGAACAGGGCCCTGGCGTTGCCCCAGGGGTCGGTGGCGTCGCCGAGGAACTCGAGGTCCAGGGCCACGGGCCGGGCGACGCCGCGGATGGTGAGGTCGCCGTGCAGCGTCCACCGGTCCGAACCTGCGGGCTCCACGCCGGTGCTGCGGAAGGTCAGCTCCGGGTGCGCGTCCACGTCGAGGAAGTCCGCGGAGCGCAGGTGCTCGTCGCGGTTGGCGTCGCGGGTGTCGATGCTGGCGGCGGCAATGGAGACCTCGACGCTCGAGGCGGCGATGTCGTCGGCGACGACGATCCGGCCGGAGAACTGCGCGAAGTGGCCGCGGACCTTGGACAGCATCAGATGACGGGCCATGGCCTCGACGTTGGAGTGGGAGGGGTCGATCGTGTAGGTGCCGGGGGCGGGGACGGCGCGGCCCTCGACGGTTCGGGTGGGGGTGAGGTCGCCGGTGGTGGGCACGGTGTCACGCTCCTTGCGCGGCGTCCTGCGCCGCTTCGAGGGAACATATCTATAGGGCCCTAACTGTCGAGGCCCAAGGGTGTATTCCGGGGCGCGGGGGATCGGATTCTCAGCTGCCGGCGGGCTTGAGCGCGGCCGGGCTGCGGGCCGGATGGTCCGGCGCGTCGCCAGTAGCCGCCGCCGTGGCGACGTCGGTCCGCTGCAGCCCGACCAGCATCGCTGTCAGGCCGATGGCGAGCAGCACCAGAACCGCCGCCAACGACAGGGCTGGCAGCGGCGCACCCGCGGCTTCGAGGACACCGGTGGCCTGACCCCACCAGGATGGGGACCGGTCCGGGATGAAGTACAGGCCGCCCGTGTACTCGTACCAGGCGCGAACGCCCATCCCCACCTGGAGGACCAGCAGCCCCGCCGGGATGACGGCCCACCGTCGACCGGGCAGCGCGTCGAGCCCAGCGGCGACGACCACGGCGATGACTGGCAGCGCGCCCAACCAGTAGCGCGGATGAGGCGAACCGCCGCCCGCGACGAACGACGAGATCGACCAGACCAGCACCGCCACGTACGCGAGTGCGGGCACCCAGGGCGCCAGGCGATCACCGGGGCGCCGGTCGGCCCCGCCCAGCCGCACGGCGCCGACGCACAAGCCGACGATCATCACGGCGGCCGCGGCCCAGATCCAATTCAGCCAGTCCTCGCCCAACAGACCCTTCGAGTTGGCGAAGCCGCGCCAGTAGTCCTGGATCTGCACGCGCCAGAAGCCCGGCTCCAGGACGATCGCCCGCCCCTGCAGCCTGGGGTCGCGCTCGAACTTCTCGAACAGGTACGCGGCGGCGGTCGGGCTCCCGTAGAGGGTCAGGTTGCGGACGTAGAACCAGCCGGCCGTGACGGTCACCGCCAGCGCCGGGATCCATGCGGCGCGGGCGGCGGCCCGCAGGCGCTCGGCCGGCCGCAGGCCCGGACCCTGGACGCGCCGCGCGCCGGCGCAGGCC
>JACDBB010000130.1 GCA_013695145.1 Euzebyales bacterium | reverse complement strand
GGCCTGCGCGGCGGCGTCCTGTGCGCTGCGCTCCTGCGCGGCGCGGGCGGCCGCGGCCTCGGCCGCCGCCTGCTGCTCGGCGCGGCGGATCATCGCCGCCAGCTCCCGGCTCTCCGACTCGAGGTGGCGCTCCTGCGCCTCGAGTCCAGACAGGGCCTCCTGGCTTCCCGCCAGCACGAGAGAGCGCTCGTCGCGCAGCTCGTCGACCTGGGCGTAGATCTCCCGCTGACCCTCCAGCACGCGCTCCAGGGTGGCCTCCTCAGCCTCGAGGCGCTCCCGCTGACCGTCGACCGCCACCTGGGAGATCTCGACGCTCTCGTACGCGGCGCGGTCGGCGCGGGAGAGGATCTCGACGAACCCGGAGCGCTCGATGGCCTCGGCGGTGGAGCTCGCCGACAGGATGGAGGCGAACGGCAGGCTCGTCGACCCCTCGCGGTACAGCTCGACCGCGCGGTTGCCCATGACCCGTTCCTGGCGCCGCGACTCCTCCTCGAGCCGTTCGAGCTCGTCACGGGCGGCGACGACGGCCTCCTGCTGGCGCTGGACGGACAGCTCCGCCGCCTGGACGGCCTCGAGGACGACCGCGAGCTGCGCCTCGGCGTCCGCCAGCGCCGCGGCGTCGCTGTCACGGCGGCCCTTGGCTGCCTCGATCTGGTCCCGGACCGCGCTGATCTGCGCTTGGGTCTGCTCGAGCCGGCGCTCCTCCGGGGACGCGGCGCTCACGGGGACGGCGAGCGGCGCCACGAGTGCGAGCGCGACGCTGACCAGCAGCACGGTTCGTTGTAAGGCGGGGGGCATGCGGCTTTCTGAGTTCGCAGTGCGACGCGGCGGCCGACTGGTTGGCGGCGGGGGCGCCCGGAGGCGCCGTCAGAGCGAGCAACCTGGCCGAGCCCGAGCCACCACGAGCAGCGCGCCCACACAAGGGCGAGCGGCACGCGAAGGCTCGGCGGGAACCTCGACGTCCAGCGGGAGGCTAAAGGAACGGTTGAGGGATGGCAACGACCCGCGCACGCGGCGGCCGCCCGCGCCTCTCAGGAACACGAGCGGCACGATGGTAGCCTCGGGCGAGGGTACATGGACGATACCATCCGACGCCGCGCCACCCGCTCCGCCGCGCGCGCACACGCACGTTCGACGCGCGCGCGGCCGTGGCTGTGGGCGGGTGTCGCCGTGCTCGCTGGGCTCCTGCTGTCGGTCGGCCTGTTCGGCGCCGTCCGCCTGCTGCGGCCCGGAGCGTTGCCTGGCACCGTCGTGAACGGCGTCGAGGTCGGCGGGCTCGCCGGCGCGGAGCTGACCAGCGCCATCGCAGCAGCCGGCGGCGAGGACCGGCAGGTCACCGTGCGGCGCGGGTCGGCGCAGGTGACCAGCGACGCCGCCGCGTTCGGTTACCGGCTGGACGTCGAGGCCGCCGCTGCCCGGGTCATGGAGCGCGGACGGCAGTCGAGCCTCGCCGCGGCGCTGGCCGACCACGCCCGCGCCTTGTACGACACGACGCCCATCGCGCCGGTCGCAAGCCTCGACGAGGCGGTGCTCACCGAGCGGGTCGCGGCCGTCGCCGCCCAGCTGCGCCTCGAGCCGGTCGAGGCCAGCCTCGCCTTCGCGGGCGTGCAGGTCGTGCGCACCAGCCCCGAGCCCGGCGCGAGGGTTCGCCTCGAGCCACTCGCCGACGACGTGCGGGCGGGCCTGCTCGGCGGCGGCGAGACGGTCATCGAGGCCGAGACCGAACCGCTGCCGCCAGCCACCACCGTGGCGGACCTCGACGAGGCCGCGGCGGCCGCCGAGCGAGCCGTCTCCGCGCCGGTGACCCTGCGGCGCAACGACACGACCCTCGAGCTGACGCCCGAGCAGATCGCGTCGCTCCTCGTCGTCGAGCCGCAGGACGGGCGGCTGGTCCTGCGCGCCGACCCGGAGCGCGTCGACGCGCTGGTGCCAGATGACGTCCGCCAGGGGTTCGCGAGCGAGCCCGTCGACGCCCGCATCGAAGTCGGTGGCGGCGACGTGCAGATCATCGAGTCGCAGCCGGGGTTCGCGTTCTCGGCGGCGATCGCCGCGGAGCAGATCGTCGCGCTCGCGACCGGAGACGGCGACCGGGCAGCCGAGCTGGACGGGGCGGTCGTCGAGGCGAGCCTCACCATCGAGGACGCCCTGGCGCTGGGGATCGTCGAGCAGGTCTCGGCGTTCACGACCGAGTTCCCGTGCTGCCAGAGCAGGGTGACCAACATCCAGCGCATCGCCGACCTGGTCGACGGCGTGCTGATCCGGGCAGGCGAGACGTTGTCGCTCAACGACTACGTCGGCGAGCGGACCACCGCGAAGGGCTTCGTGGCGGGCGGCGCCATCCAAGCGGGCGAGTTCGTCGACGAGGTGGGCGGTGGGGTCAGCCAGTTCGCGACGACGATGTACAACGCGGCGTACTTCGGCGGGTACGAGATCCCCGACCACAAGGCGCACTCCTACTACATCAGCCGCTACCCCGTCGGCAGGGAGGCCACCCTCAACTTCCCGACGGTGGACCTCAAGGTCCGCAACAACAGTCCCCACGGCGTCGTGGTGAAGACCAGCCACACCGGCACGTCGGTGACCGTCGCGTTCTATGGCACAAAGTGGGTCGAGGTCGACAGCATCACCGGCGAGCGGCACAACTTCGCCGCCCCGGAGACTGACGTGCAGGAGAACCCCAGCCTCGCCGCCGGCACCGAACGCGTGGTGCAAGGCGGCCGGGGCGGCTTCGACATCACGGTCGTGCGCGTCCTGCGCTTCCCAGACGGACACGAGGAGCGCGAGGAGGTCTTCACCCGCTACCTCGCGGAGCCCAGGATCGTCGAGCGCGGCACCAGGCAACCACCGCCCCCGCAGCCGGAACCACCGTCAGAGCCCGAACCCCCAGCCCCAACGGAACCAGATCCCACCCCGTCCGCGCCGCCTCCGGAGCCCGATCCGGAGCCCGATCCGACGCCGGAACCGACGTCCGACCCCCAACCGCCGCCCCCGCCGGAGCCCGACCCGCTCCCGGAGCCCGACGCCGACGTGGCAGACTGAGCGCGTGAACCCCCGACATCCTGGCACCGGCGCGCCCTGGGGGGCCAGCTGCTAGTGGACATCGCGCTCGGCCTGCTCGCCGTCGTCGCGCTGATCCTGGCCAACGGCTGGTTCGTCCTCGGTGAGTTCGCCTACGTCGCGGCGCGCCGCCCCCAGATCGAGGAGCTCGCGGAGGCGGGCGACCGCCGCGCCCGACGGGCGCAGGGGATCCTCAAACGTCTGTCGTTCATGCTCTCGGGCGCGCAGCTGGGCATCACGATCACGTCGCTGCTGGTCGGCTACATCGCCGAGCCGGTGTTCAGGCGCGCGTTTGCGCCCGTGCTCGGCCTGCTCGGCGTGCCGGAGGCGTCCCGTCTGTCGATCGCGCTCACGGCTGGCCTCATCCTGTCGACGTCCGCGCAGATGATCTTCGGTGAGCTGGCGCCGAAGAACCTCGGCATCGCGCGCCCAGAGGCGTTCGCCATGGCGGTCGCGCGCAGCACGGGGGTTTGGCTGACCGTCGCCGGCCCGGTCATCACGCTGTTCGACAACGCCTCCAACCGCCTGCTGCGCGCGGTCGGCATCGAACCGGTCGAGGAGATCGAGGGCGGCGTCTCCGCTGAGGAGCTCGTGATCATCATCGAGGAGTCCGGTCGAGGCGGCACGCTCAGCGGCGCGCAGGCTGACTTGCTCGGCCGGGTGCTGGAGTTCCGCACGCTGCGCGCCGCCGAGGCGATGGTGCCGCGGCGGCAGATCACGGCGATCGGCGGACGCGCGACATTCGAGGATCTCCGCCAGCTGGCGCTGTCCAGCGGGCACTCCCGCTTCCCGGTGGTGGGTGCCGACTTGGACGAGATCCAGGGCATCGTGCAAGCCAAGGACGTCTTCCGGGTCCCGCTGGCCGCGCGTGCCACCACGCACGTCGCCGATCTCGCCGCGGCGCCCCTGGTGGTCCCCGAGTCCGCGCCTCTCGGCCCGCTGCTCGGTGAGCTGCGCCGCGCCCACTCCACGGTGGCCGTGGTCATCGACGAGCACGGCGGCACCGCCGGCCTCATCACGCTCGAGGATCTGGTCGAGGAGCTGGTCGGTCAGATCCGGGACGAGTACGACGTCGAGGAGCCCGCTGTGCAGGCCCTTGCCGGCGGCGCGTTCCTCGTTCCTGGGTCCTGGCGACCGGACGAGATCGAGCGGGACACCGGCCTCGAGCTCCCCGAGGGCGACTACGAGACCGTCAGCGGCCTCGTGATGGAGCAGCTCGGACGCGTTCCAGAGGTCGGCGACACCATCGACCTCGAGCACCTGCGCCTGCAGGTCGAGGCGCTGGACGGCCTGGCCGTCGGCCGCTGCCGACTGGTGCCGCGCGACCAGGTGAACCAGGTCACAACCACCCGTGGTGACTCTCCGTGAGTCTGACCGCCCTGGCGATCGCGATCGTCCTGCTGGCCCTCAACGGATTCTTCGTCGCCGCCGAGTTCGCGCTCCTGGCCTCCCGCCGCTCCAAGCTCGAGCAGCTGGCCGCCGAGGGCAGCAAGGCCGCGGCCAGCGCCGCGAGGGGCCTCAAGGAGCTGTCGCTGATGCTGGCCGGCGCCCAGCTCGGCATCACCATGGCCTCCTTCGGGCTGGGGGCCATCGCGGAGCCGGCCGTCGCCGCCGGGATCGAGGCCGCGCTCTCCGGCGTCGCCATCACGGACGCGATCCGGCACGCCATCGCGTTCACGATCGCGCTGTCGATCGTGGTGTTCCTGCACATGGTGGTGGGCGAGATGGCCCCCAAGTCGTGGGCCATCACGCATCCGGAGGGCTCGGCGCTTCTCCTCGCACGGCCGTTCCGCGCGTTCACGTTGGTGTTCCGCCCGTTCATCCAGCTTCTCAACGCCCTGGCCAACGGCGTCGTCCGCCTGTGCGGAGTGGAACCGCAGGACGAGCGCGCCATGGTGCACAACGCCGGTGACCTGGTGCTGCTGCTGAACGAGTCGCACCTGCGTGGCCACCTGCCCGACCAGCAGCGGGAACTGCTGCATCGCGCCCTCGAGCTGTCGGGACTTGACGCGGAGTCGGCCATGGTCCCACGGCGCGACATCGTCGCCGTGTCCGTCGACGCCGATGTGGAGGCGCTGGAGCGGATCGCCAGCGAGACCGGCCGCTCACGGCTGCCGGTGTACGAGGGGGAGCTGGACCAGATCCGCGGGATGCTGCACGTCAAGGACCTCCTCGGCGTCGACGGTCCGGATCGGGCCAGCACCACAGCGGCCACCCTCGCGCGCCCCGCCCTGGTCACGCCGGAGTCGCGGCTCGTCGAGGACCTGATGGTCGAGATGCGCGAGCAGCGCCAGCACGTCGCGCTGGTCGTCGACGAGTACGGGACAGTGACGGGCCTGGTCGCGCTCGAGGACCTGCTCGAGGAGCTGATCGGCGACTTCGAGGACGAGTCAGACCGAGGGCCGCGCGCAACGGGCACGAGCGAGGACGGGACGTTCACCGTCCCCGCGTCACTCCGCCCCGACGAGCTCCGCGCGGAGCTCGACGTGGATCTGCCCCACGGTGAGTGGGAGACGATCGCGGGCTACGTCATCCACGCACTTGGCCGCCTACCGCAGGTCGGCGACTGCGTCACTGTCGACTCCGCCCAGCTGTGCGTCGCCCGCATGGACGGCCACCGTGTGGCGGACGTGACGGTGCGCAGGACTTGAGCGGCGCGTCGCCCTCCAGCCCTCTAGTAGGTGGGAATCGAGTCGTCGACCTGCTTGGCGTAGGCGTTGATGCCGCCGCGCAGGTGCTTCACGTTGCCGAAGCCAGCGCCCTTCAGCAGCTGCAGAGCCTCGAGGGACCGCCCGCCCATCTTGCAGTGCAGGACGATCTCGGCGTCGCCGTCGAGCTGGTTCAGCTTGGCGGGGAGCTCGCCGAGCGGGATCAGCTCAGCGCCGGGGATGCGGCTGATCTCGTACTCGTGCGGCTCGCGGACGTCGATGACCCGCGCCCGCTCGCGGACCTGCTCGAACTCCTGTGGGGTCAGCTCCAAGCCGGTGAGGTCGCCGGCCTGGCCTAACGCCCCCGCGGCGGCGTGGTCGTTGGCGGGGACGCCGCAGAACTCCTCGTAGTCGATCAGCTCGGTGACGGTGGGGTTCTTGCCGCACACCGGGCACTCGGGGTCCTTGTTGACCTTGATCGTCTGCCAGCGCGCCTCGAGCGCGTCGTAGATCTGCATCCGCCCGACCAAGGGATCGCCGAGGCCGGTCAGCAGCTTGATCCCCTCGGTCGCCTGGCCCGCGCCGATCGTGGCGCAGATGACGCCGAACACTCCCCCCTCGGCGCAGCTGGGGACCATCCCGGGCGGGGGCGGCTCGGGGAACATGCAGCGGTAGCACGGGCCGTGCTCGGCCCAGAAGACCGCCAGCTGACCGTCGAAGCGGAAGATCGACCCGTACACGTTGGGCTTGCCGAGCAGCACGCACGCGTCGTTGACGAGGTAGCGGGTCGGGAAGTTGTCAGTCCCGTCGATCACGAGGTCGTAGGGCTCGATGATCTCCAGCGCATTGTCGCTGCGCAGAGCCGTCTCGTGGACGCGGACCTCGACGAACGGGTTGATGTCGTTGATCGACTCCCTGGCCGACTCGGTCTTGCGCTTGCCCACGTCCTTGGTCCCGTGGATCACCTGCCGGTGCAGGTTGGACTCGTCCACGACATCGAAGTCGACCAGGCCGAGCGTGCCGACGCCCGCCGCGGCCAGATACATGGCCAGCGGTGACCCCAGCCCACCGGTGCCGACCAGGAGGACCTTCGCGTTCTTGAGCCTGCCCTGCCCGGTGACCCCGACGTTGGGCATGATGAGGTGCCTGCTGTAGCGCCGGATCTCGTCGTTGGTCAGCGGGGCGGGCTGTGCGATGAGCGGTTCCATGGATGGTGCAACCAGTCGACGACGGCGAGGATTCCGACACCCGATGGTAGGACGCTGGCGATCGGCGCCCAGGCGCGCTCGTGGGCGGCGCAGTGAAAACGGTGCGCCATCCGGTCTCCGGCGGCGTCGGTCAGACGCTGAAGCCCATGGCCCGGAGCTCGTCCTTGGCCTCGTCGGAGATCATCTCGGTGGACCACGGCGGTGAGAAGACGAAGTTCACGTCGACCTCGGAGATGGCGGGCAGCCGGGTGAGCACCAGGGTGCACTGCTGGTGGATGAGTTCCGTCAGCGGGCAGCCCATTGACGTGAGCGTCATCTCGACCGCGGCCTTGCCGTCGGCCGCCTGGACGTCGTAAACCAGGCCGAGGTCGACGATGTTGATCCCGATCTCAGGGTCCATCACCGCCTTCAGCGCCATCCGCATGGCGTCCTCGGTCGGCATGCCGTGCTCGTCCATCGGGACGTCGACGATCTTGCCGTCGGCAGCGTCCTGGGCGTCGGCGTTGGCGGCCGCGACGTCCTCGGTCGGCCAGCCCTGCATGGCTTCGGTGTCCGTCATCTCGTACATCAGCTCCAGCCGTGGCTCTTCAGTCGTGGCTCTTCAGTCGTGGGTGACGCGGTGCTCGGCACCGCCGTCGGTGTAGGTCGACATCGCGTCCTTGAGCGCCATCCATCCCAGCAGCGCGCACTTGACGCGGACCGGGAACTTCGCGACACCCTGGAACGCCACGCCGTCCAGCAGGTCGTCCTCACGCTTGATGCCTTCCCCGTGGAGCATCAGCCGGAACGCCTCGGCGAGATCATCGGCGTCCGCGAGGCCGCGGCCCTTGACCGCCTCGGTCATCACCGACGCGCTGGCCATCGAGATGGAGCACCCGTCACCCTCGAACGCGACCGCGTCCAGCACGGGCCGGGCCGCGTCCGAGCCGTCGACGCGGATGCGCAGGTCCAGCTCGTCGCCGCACAGCGGGTTGGAGTGGTGCACGAGCACGTCGTGCGGCTCGAGTTCGCCCGACCGGTTCCGCGGCGCGCGGTAGTGGTCGAGGATGATCTCCATGTACAGATCGTCGAGAGACATTGCTTCTCCGATTCCGATGGTCGGCGCTCCCAACCGCCTCGCTCCTCCTCGGCTCTACCGCGTGAAGAACCGCTTGGTGGCCTCGATGGCGTCGACGAGCGCGGGGATCTCCTCGACGGTGTTGTAGATGTAGAACGACGCCCGGGTGGTGGCGGCCGACCCCAGGGTACGCACCAGCGGCTTGGCGCAGTGGTGGCCGGCGCGGACCGCCACGCCCTCACGGTCCATGATGGTGCCGATGTCGTGCGGGTGCAGACCTGCGATCGCGAAACTCACCGCAGCGCCGCGGTCCGACGGCTGGTGCGGCCCGTGGACCGTCACCCCTTCGACAGCCTCCAGGGCTCCGATCGCGTGCCCGAGCAGGTCCAGCTCGTGCCGCCGCACGGCGTCCATCCCGAGGGTCGACAGGTAGTCGACCGCGGCGTGCAGCCCGACGGCTTCGGCGATCGGCGGCGTGCCAGCCTCGAACTTGTACGGCACCTCGTTGAACGTGGTGCCCTCGAGGGTCACGTTGGAGATCATCTCTCCGCCGCCCAGGAACGGGGGCATGGCTTCGAGCAGCTCCGGTCTGGCGGCCAGCACGCCGATGCCCGTGGGGCCGAGCATCTTGTGCCCGGAGAAGCACAGGAAGTCCGCGTCCAGCGCCAGCACGTCGGTTGGCAGGTGCGGCACGCTCTGGGCGCCGTCCACCACCACGACCGCTTCAGGACTGGCGGCCCGCACGGCGCCGGCCAGCTCCGCGACCGGGTTGATGGTGCCGACCACGTTGGACATGTGCGTCACCGCGAACAGCTTCACCCGTCCGGTCCCCACGATCTCGTCGAACGCGGTCCGGTCCAGCCGCCCGTCGGGGGTCACGGGCACGTAGCGGAGCTCGAAGCCGGCCTCGGGCTGCACCAGCTGCCAGGGCACAAGGTTCGCGTGATGCTCCATCTGCGTCGTCAGCAGGATGTCGCCTTCGCCGAGGCGACGGCGCGCGTAGGAGTACGCCACCAGGTTGAGGGCCTCGGTGGCGTTCTTGGTGAACACGCACCCGCGGGGGTCCGCGCCGACGAAGCGCGCGACCGCGGCTCGCGCGGCCTCGAACGCCTCGGTCGCCTCCTCCGCGAGCGCGTGCACGCCGCGGTGGACATTGGCGTTGTACTCCTCGTAGTAGCGGGCCATCGCGTCGATGACCGCACGCGGCTTCTGCGACGTCGCCGCAGAGTCCAGGTACACCAGGCGCTTGCCATGCACCTGGCGCTCCAGGATGAGCGGGAAGTCCTTGCGGATCGTCGTCGCGTCGAACATCTGCTTGCCGTCCCTCCAATGCAGCTAGGCGGCAGCCCCCCGGAGGTGCTCGTAGCCCTTGGCCTCCAGCTCCTCTGCGAGCTCAGGACCGCCGGAGCTCACAATACGACCCTCCAGCATCACGTGGACGTGATCGGGAGTGATGTACCGGAGAATCCGCGTGTAGTGCGTGATGAGCAGCACGCCGAGGTCAGGGCCGCGCAGCCGGTTGACGCCTTCCGCGACGACCTTCAGCGCATCGATGTCCAGACCGGAGTCGGTCTCGTCGAGCACGGCGACCTCGGGACGGAGCATCGCCATCTGCAGGATCTCGAAGCGCTTCTTCTCCCCGCCCGAGAAGCCCTCGTTGACGTTGCGCTGCAGGAACACCTCGTCCATGTCCAGCGTGGACATCTCATGGCGCACGCTGGTCATGAACTCCCGCACGCCGATGTCCTCGGTGCGCACGGCATTGACCGCGGTGCGCAGGAAGTTGGTGAGGCTGACCCCTGGGATCTCCGTGGGGTACTGCATCGCCAGGAACAACCCGGCCTTGGCGCGCTCGTCGGGGGTCAGCTCGGCGATGTCGGTGCCCTTGAGGAACACCGCGCCGCCCGTGATCGCATAGGCGGGGTGGCCCATGATCGCGTAGGCCAGCGTCGACTTGCCCGACCCGTTGGGGCCCATCAGGGCGTGCGTCTCGCCCTTGGCCACGGCCAGGTCGAGGCCCTTGAGGATCTGGTTGCCCTCAATCTCGACGGTGAGTCCCTTGATCTCCAGCTCTGCCATGGTGGTTCTCTTCTCCTACGTGGATGGGCGTGCGAGGTCTCCAGCGTTCAGTGGCGCGGCGGGCGCGCGTCGTTCAGCTGCTGGGCGGTGTCAACCCAGATCCCGTCGTCGTCGATCCTGGCGGCGTAGACGGGGATGGCGCGGACCGCGGGCAGACTCTCCGGGGCGCCGCTGTCCAGGTCGAAGACGGAGCCGTGCAGCGCGCACTCGATCGCGTTGCCCTCAACCCAGCCTTCGTGCAGCGGGTAGTCCTCGTGGCTGCAGGTGTCGTGCACGGCCTTGACGAGATCGACGTCAAGGCGCACGACGCACACCGGCTCGTCGAGGTCCGCGAACAGCGCATGGCCGACCTTGAGCTGGTCTGCGTCCGCGACCCGTTGAAAGGCCATCGGCTACCCCCGCCTCGGATCGCGCGACGTGGGACCGTGCGTGACTGCGGCCTCCAGCTCGGCGGCCACCGTCTCTCTGACGCCGGGCAGGTCGATGCGGTCGGTGATCTCGGCGAAGAAACCGAACACGAGCAGCTTCGCGGCCTCCTCACGGCTGATGCCGCGCGACTCCAGGTAGAACAGCTGCGCGGCGTCCACCTGCCCGATCGAGGAGTGGTGGCCGCAGCTGGCGACGTCCGAGGTCTTGATCTCCAGGAACGGGATCGAGTCGGCCCGCGCGCCGTCGGACATGATCAGGTTGCGGTTGGTCTCGTCGGCCGCCACCTGCTTCGCGTGCGCCTCGATCATCACGTTGCCGTACCAGACCGCGCGGCTGCGCCCCTGCAGCGCCCCCTTGTAGACAGTGTTGCTGGTGGTGTGCGACGCGTCGTGGTGGATCAGGGAGCGATGCTCCACGTGCTGGCCCTCGTCGGTGAAGTAGACCCCGAGCAGTTCGCCGTTCCCGCCTTCGCCGACCAGGTGCACGTCGGGACGGACGTACTGGATCCTTCCGCCGAGGGTGACCTCGAGGTGGCGGTAGCTGGCCTGGCGCCCGACGAGGCCGGTGTGGTTGGCGATGCCGTCGACGTGATCGCCCCAGTCCTGGGCGGTCACGAGGTCGATGTGCGCCCCCTCGGCGAGGACCGCCTCGATCGTCTCCACGACGGTCGCCTCCCCGTCACCGGAATGGTCGACGTACAAGATCGCCTTGGCGTGGCGGCCGGCGATGACCAGGACTCGCGGGAGGAACGCGCCGTCGCCAGTCGCGTGGACGCGCACGCCGATGGGGCGAGCCAGCTCGACATCCGGGGGGACGATGACGACGACGCTGCCGGTGAACGCGGCCAGCGACAGCGCGTCGAACTTGGCGGTCGTCCCCGCGGCCGAGCCGAGCGCCTCGCCCACCACCTCGGCGTGATCACGCGCGGCGGTGGCCATGTCGGTGACGACCACGCCGCGCTCGGCGGCCTCTGCGCACACCATCGCGTCGCGGACCTCGCCGTCCACGATGGCGACGGAGCCGTCGAGGTCGCCGGCGGCCACGATCACCCCCGCCGTGCGGGGTGCGGGCGTTCCGCCGTCAGTGCGAACGACCCGCTCCAGGTCGAAGCGCGCGGGATCGGTGTAGCGCCACTCCTCCACCCGCCTGTGCGGCCACTCGAGGTCGGAGAACGCCTTGAAGGCCTCCAGCCGCCGGTCCCGCAGCCACTCGGGCTCGCCGTACGCCGAGGAGAGCGCCAACACGCCCTCCTCGGTCAAGTCCTTGATGGTGATGTCCACGGGCAGGATGTCCTTCTGGTCAGTGCACACGCTTCAGTGGAGCTTGTTCCCCCAGGCTCGGGACCGGACTCGGCGGAGGACCTTGGAGGGTGGGCGTAGGCGGTCCGGAGCCGAGCCGAGGACCCCGGACCAGGACCTGAGCACTAGCCCACGGAGCCTTCCATGTTCAGGCTGATCAGGCGGTTGAGCTCCACGGAGTACTCCATCGGGAGCTCCTTGGAGATCGGCTCGATGAACCCGCGCACGATCATCGCGAGCGCCTCGAACTCCTCCACACCGCGCGACTGCATGTAGAACAGCTGCTCGTCGCCGACCTTGGAGACGGAGGCCTCGTGCCCGATCTGGGCGTCCTCCTCCTCGATGTTCATGTACGGGTAGGTGTCGGAGCGGGCGTGCTCGTCGAGCAGCAGCGCGTCGCACACGACGTTCGACTTCACGCGGTTGGCGCCCTCGAGGATGGACACCTGACCCCGGTAGCTGGTGCGCCCGTGGCCCTGGGCCACCGACTTCGACACGATGTTGGAGGACGTGTCCGGGGCGTGGTGGATCATCTTGGCGCCGGCGTCCTGGTGCTGGTCGTCGCCGGCGAAGGCGACTGACAGCACCTCGCCCTTCGCGCCGCGCCCCATCAGGTGCACGCTCGGGTACTTCATCGTGACCTTGGAGCCGATGTTGCCGTCGATCCATTCGACGGTGGCGTCGGAGTAGGCGGCCGCCCGCTTGGTGACCAGGTTGTAGACGTTGTTCGACCAGTTCTGGATGGTCGTGTAACGCAGGCGGGACCCGGGCTTGGCGATCAGCTCGACCACCGCGGAGTGCAGCGAGTCCGAGCTGTAGATCGGGGCTGTGCAGCCCTCGACGTAGTGCACGTAGCTGCCGGGCTCGGCGATGATCAGGGTCCGCTCGAACTGGCCCATGTTCTGGGTGTTGATGCGGAAGTAGGCCTGCAGCGGGACGTCGACCTTGACCCCCTCGGGGATCCAGATGAACGAGCCGCCCGACCACACCGCGGTGTTCAGGGCGGCGAACTTGTTGTCGTTGCTCGGGATCACCTTGGTGAAGTGCTCCCGGAACAGGTCCTCCTGCTCACGCAGCGCGGTGTCGGTGTCGAGGAAGATGACCCCCTCCGCCTCGAGGTCCTCGCGCACCTTGTGGTACACGACCTCCGACTCATACTGCGCGGCGACGCCGGAGACCAGGCGCTGCTTCTCCGCTTCGGGGATGCCGAGCTTGTCGTAGGTGTTCTTGATGTCATCGGGCAGGTCCTCCCAGGAGTTCGCCTGCTTCTCCGTCGACCTGACGAAGTAGAAGATCTCGTCGAAGTCGATGCCCGACAGGTCCGAGCCCCAGTTGGGCATGGGCCGGCGCAGGTACTGCTGGTAGGCCTTGAGGCGGATGTCGAGCATCCACTTGGGCTCGTCCTTGAGGGCGGAGATCTCCCGGACGACGTCCTCGTCCAGGCCGCGCTTGGGCTCGAAGACGGGCTTGCCCTCGTCGTGCCAGCCGTACTTGTACGTGCCGAGCTGAAGGTCTTCAGCGCGCGTGGCCATGGGCTACTCCTGTGTCGTCGTGGTGCGGATCGGCGTCCGTGATGTGGCAGACGCAGGCTTGCGCGCCGCCGGCGATGGTCTGGCGGCGGGTGACGCGGGTGCCGAGCAGGTCCTTGAACAGCGCCGCCTCATAGGCGCACAGCTCGGGGTGCTCGGCCGCCACGTCGGCGATGGCGCAGTGCTCCTGGCGCAGCTCCAGTGTGGTGGTACCCGCGGGCGCCTGCACCACCTGTGAGAGGAAGCCGTCGGCCGACAGCATGCCGGCGAGGGTCTCGGCGCGCTGCGTGGTGGTGTGCTCGCTGTTGCTGGCGGACGCGTATCGCTCCTGCTGGCGCTGCTGACGCCAGCGCATGAAGGCCCGCAGCGCCTGGCGACCGTAGGTCTCGGTGATGAAGTCGAGCAGCTCGTTCGCGAGCTCTGCGCTGCGATCGGGGAACAGCCGGTGCGCGCGGTCGGTAAGCGCGTAGTGGGCGCTCGGCCGGCCGGGTCCCTCGCGGCGGACAGTCTCCGCCGACACCAGGCCGTCGCGTTCGAGCACCTGCAGCTGACGGCGCACGGCACCCTCCGACAGCCCCAGCCCATCGGCCAGGTCCGCGACGGTCCGCGTGGTTCCGCGCAGCAGCTCGACGACCTGCGCGCGGACCTCGCCGAGCAGGTCGACCAGGCTGCGGTCGAGAACGGCTCTCACGCAATTAGTTCTACCACATGTGCAGAAATTCACACAGCCCACTCGGGCGGGGTGTGCGCCGACAACGCGGCCGCCGCTCACCCGCCCCCGCGAACGCCGCCCGGCGAGTGGCTTGTGGGAAAAGGTCTCCGCGCCGGCCGAAGATCGGGCAGACTCTTAGTGTGCAGTCACACAACGACACCAACGAGGACCCAACCGCTGCGACACCTCATCGCGTGCCAGGCTCGCGGTTGAGCGTCGCCGTCGCCGACGCCAAGGCTTGGGCTGCGTGGACGTCCGCAGCCGTGGCCTCCCTGGAGACCGGGGTCGAGGAAGGCTCCATCGCCCCCCGTTACACCCCATCCGACGACGACCGTGCCACCTTGGACGACCTGACCGCGGCGATCTCCGCGCTGGACGATTCCGCAGGCCAGGCCGAGCTGGCGCTTCCTCCGATCGAGCGGGCCCGCTCGCTGGTCGAGCATCTGGACGACCGGCAGCAGTGGCACGATCGCCTCGCCGAGTACGGCCTGCTGCCCGAGCCGAGCCCGCCCGAGGCCCGACGGTTCCTAAAACACCTCACCGACCGCCTGGGGAGACCACCTGGGGATCGGGGATTCCCCGTAGCCAAGTAATGGCGTAGGGTGTCCTCGTCGCTTCCGCGACACTTGCCATTGAAGCGACACCTCAAGC
>JACDBB010000056.1 GCA_013695145.1 Euzebyales bacterium | reverse complement strand
GCCATCGTCGACGCCACGAAATACCCGCCGTGGGGGAACCGCGGCGTGATCAGCGGGTTGGCCAACGACGACTTCGCCGGCGGGGCCGACGTGGCCGCCGGCATGCACTCGGCCAACGCCGAGACCCTCCTGATCGCCCAGATCGAGAGCGCCGCCGGGGTCGAGCGGGTCGAACAGATCGCGGTCGTCCCCGGCGTCGATGTCCTGTGGATCGGTCATCTCGACCTCACCGTGTCACTGGGCATCCCAGGCCGCTACGACCATCCCGACTTCACCGCCGCGGTGGCGCGGGTGCTCGCCGCGGCGCACGCGGCGGGAAAGGCCGCCGCGGTGAAGGTGGGCAGCGTCGACGAGGGGCGCCGGCGCATGGCCGACGGGTTTCGCTGCATCTGCTACGGCGACGACGTTCGACTCCTGCGCGACGGGCTGGGCAGCGCCGTGGCCGCGCTGCGTCAGGCGTGAGACGTGAATCTCCGGAGCCTGCGGAGGCGATTCTCACAATCTCGGTTGTGGCGGTCGCGCAGCGACCGTCTTGAGACGGGACGAAAATCCTTGACACCTCGAAACCTATCCACTATGACAACGCAGTGTCCAGACCAATCCGCCTGTCGGAACCATGCTTCCGTTGCGCAGGCGAAGTGGTCGGAGGGGACTCCGCGGCGGCGCGGGGAGCGAGGGACGAACCCGAGCAGGAGGAGAGCACGATGAGGCCCAGCTGGTACCGACGGAGCCGATCCATCGCGTTGCTGTGCGTGGCGGCGCTCGCGCTGGCCGCATGCCAGGAGGGTGGGGGACAGGGCGCAGCACCCGAGGAGGAGGAGGAGGGGGCGGGGCCCAGCCAGGACGAGGTCGTCGCCGAGATCGACGCGATCGCCGAGCAGGTCGAGGCCGGCGAGCTCGCCTACGAGGCCGGCGGCGACAGCGACGAGGCGATCGACGCGCTGCGCGAGGTGATCCCGCAGCCTGAGGGCTATCCCGCCAGGGCGGTGGAGATCATCATCGGCTTCGGCGAGGGCGGCGGATCGGACAACTACACGCGCAACGTCGGCCTGGACGCCGAGCGGATCATGGGACAGCGGCTGATCTACAACAACGTCCCGGGCGCGTCCGGAGAGGTCGGGCTGGGGCAGATGTTCACGCAGGCGGCGGACGGCTACACGATCGCGAGCGCCATCACGAACCAAGTGATCAACGACGCCCTCGGCACGCAGCCCTACAGCTTCGTCGACGACGTCGCCTTCATCATCCGCCAGCAGGGACCGACAGAGATCTACTGGGTCCCGACCGACAGCGAGTTCGAGACGTTCGAGGACATGCTCGAGTTCGCCGCCGAGAATCCGGGCCAGGTGACCGTGTCAGGGTCCGGCATCGGCAGCGACGACGAGTTCCGCCTCCTCGCGCTCGGCGCCGAGCTGGACACGGAGTTCGGCTACGTGCCGTTCGACGGCGTCGGCGATCGCATCTCCGCACTGCTCGGCGGCGACATCGACGTGCTGCACGAGACCGCCGGCACCGTCATCGACCTGTACGAGGACGGCCAGATCAGGCCGCTCGCGTACGGCGGCGACATCGTCTTCGAGGACATCGATCCCGAGATCCCGTCGGTGGCCGATCTCGGCTATCCCGTGCCGATCGGCCGCTGGCGCGGGATGGTCGCCCCCGGTGAGGTCGACCCGGCGATCGTCGACTACCTGCACAACGTGTTCTACGCCGCCGCCCAGCTGCCGGCGTACCGCGAGTTCGAGGCGGCGTTCTTCCAGGACGTCGCGGGCGGCTACCTCGACGGCGAGGACTTCCGGGCCGAGTCGCTCGCCGAGCGCGACGAGGTCGCCGCGCTGGCCGAGCAGTTCGGCTACGACACCGAGCAGCTCGAGGAGTAGGCGTCGCCGGACGCGGGCCCCGAGGCGTCCGCGAGGGTGAGGTCGGCGATGGCTGAGCAGCAGGCACCGCAGGAGCGGCCCCGGTTTCCTCGGAGCCGCCAGGAGATCGCCGTGGCGGCCGTGTTCCTGGTGGTGTTCGTCTTCTTCCGGGTGCGGCTGGACAGCTTCATCGCCGGGCGCCGCGGCGCCACGTTCATCGAGCCGGACTTCTGGCCGACCGTCCTGCTCACGTTCGGGATCGCCGTCAGCGCGCTGTACCTGGTGCGCGCGGTCGTCAACGCCGTCAGGGACGGCTCCCAGGCCACGCCGCCAGACGACGGAGCGGCGACCGACCTGCTCCCGCGCGACGCCGAGGCGGCGTCAGGCCCGGAGTCGTCGAGGGGCAACCTGCTCGCGCTGGCTGGCGGGCTCGCGCTGCTCGCCGCCTACATCTTCGGGCTGCGCGTGATCGGGTTCGCCCCCAGCACGCTCGTCTTCTGCGTCGCGTTCCTGCTGTTCGTCGGCGAGCGCAAGCCGGCGGTGCTCATCGGCTTCCCGCTGGTGATCACCGCCGTCGTGCTCGGCGTGTTCACCCGGCTGCTCGTCGTGCCGCTGCCGCGGGGCGTCGGGGTGTTCCTGCAGCTCAGCACCTACCTGTACTGACCGAGGCGGTCCCACCGCGAGAGGGAGCCATGGACCTGTTCACCGGCATCGGGTCGGTCCTGGAGCCGTTCCACCTGCTGCTGATGGTCGTCGGTGTCTTCATCGGCCTCATCTTCGGGACCATCCCCGGCCTCAGCGGGATCACCGCCGTCGCGCTGCTCGTGCCGTTCAGCTACGTGCTGGGGGCCGAGGCGGCCATCATCATGATGATCGGCGTCTACGTCGCGGCGACCTGTGCGGGCTCGCTCGCCGGAACGCTCTTCAACATGCCGGGTGACGTCATGGGAGCGGCGACCGCGCGCGACGGCTATCCACTCACCCTCCAGGGGCACGCCGGCCGGGCGATCTCGATCGACATCACCGCGTCCGCCGTCGGCGGGCTGATCGGCACGCTCCTGCTGGTGCTGATCGCGCCCCAGTTCCTGCGGATCGCGCTGCGCTTCGGCCCGCCCGAGTTCTTCGCGCTGGCCCTGCTGGGCATGACCTCGGTGGCGAGCCTGGCTAGCGGCTCGCTCATCAAGGCCCTGCTGGCGGGAACGCTCGGGCTGCTTATGGCCACCGTCGGACTGGACCCCGTCTCCGGTGCGGTGCGCTTCAACTTCGGGCTGCAGCAGCTGCAGGGTGGCATCGACTTCATCCCCGCGATCATCGGCTTCTTCGCCGTCGCGGAGATCTTCAACTCCCTGTACCGCGGCACGGGCAGAGGGAGGTACACCGCCAAGGACATCGAGAAGATCCCCCGGTTCGCGCTGCCGTCGTGGGCGGACCTGCGTCGGACACGTTGGACGATGCTGCGGGCCAGCCTGCTCGGCAACTTCATCGGGATGCTGCCGGGGGCGGGCTCGACCATCGCCGCGTTCCTGGGCTACGGCACGGAGGTGCAGCTGTCCCGCAACCCGGAGCGGTTCGGCAAGGGCGAGATCAAGGGGGTGGCCGCTCCCGAAGCGGCGAACAACTCGGCAGCGGCCGGCTCGATGGTGCCGCTGCTCACGCTCGGCATCCCGGGTGGAGCGGTGACCGCCATCATGCTCGGGGTCTTCATCCTCAACGGCCTGCGTCCTGGCCCGCTGCTGTTCCGTGACGCCCCGGAGATCGCCTCGTCGGTGTTCGGTGCGCTCGCGGTGGCCAGCGTCGTCGTGTTCTTCGTGGGCCTGTTGGCCGTGAGGCTGCTGCTCCGCCTGCTCACGATTCCCTTCGAGGTCTTCTCGACGATGGTCCTCGTGTTCGCGGTGGTCGGCACGTTCGCGATCTACAACCGCACCATCGACCTGTGGGTCATGCTCGTCTGCGGGATCCTCGGGTTCTTCGCCAAGCAGTACGGCTTTCCCGTTTCGGCGCTGGTGCTCGGACTCGTGCTGGGCGACATCGCCGAGACCGGGCTGGTCAACGGGATCGGAGTCTCGCGAGGCAGCTGGAGCGCGTTCTTAAGCCGCCCGTTCACCATCGGGACGCTGGTCATCGCGTTCATCCTGCTCCTGCTTCCGCTGCTGTGGGCGTATCTCGGGCGGCGGCGGCGCCGAGCGGATACGGCAGCGCCCGTCGAGCGCGCCGAGCGCTCCTCGACGGCCGACGAGCAGGACCGATCGTGATCGCGGCTGGCCTGGGGCCGCTCGCCGGCGTGCGGGTGGTCGACCTGACGCGCGCCCTGGCGGGGCCGTACGCGACGATGATGCTGGCGGACGCCGGCGCCGACGTCGTCAAGGTCGAGCGGCCGGGCACCGGGGACGACACCAGGGGATGGGGGCCGCCGTTCATCGGCGCCGACGACCCCGGCACGTCGACCTACTTCCTGTCGGTCAACCGGAGCAAGCGCTCGGTCACGATCGATCTCAAGTCGCCAGCGGGAGTCGACGACCTGTGCGGCCTCGTGGCCGAGGCGGACGTCCTGGTCGAGAACTTCCGCCCCGGCGTCATGGACAAGCTGGGGCTCGGGGAGGAGCGGCTCGCCGAGGTCAACCCCAGGCTCGTTGGGCTGTCGATCACGGGTTTCGGTGAGGGTGGGCCGGAGGGTGAGCGGCCGGGGTTCGACCAGATCGTTCAGGGCGAGAGCGGCATGATGTCGATGACCGGACCGGTTGGCGGCCCGCCAACCAAGACCGGAGTTCCCATCGCGGACATCCTCGCGGGGATGTTCGGGGCGTTCGGGGTCGCCGCGGCGCTCGTCGAGCGCGACCGCTCGGGGCGTGGCCAGTGGGTGCGCACGTCGCTGCTCGGCGGGATGATCGCGATCCACACCCACCAGGGCACCCGCTGGCTGCTGGCGGGCGAGGTGCCACAGACGGAGGGCAACCGCCATCCGTCGATCGCCCCCTACGGGGCGTTCGATTGCGCGGACGGTCCGATCAACATCGCGGTCGGGTCCGAGGGCCTGTGGCGCCGGTTCGCGCCGCTGGTCGACGTCGACCCGGACGACCCCCGCTTCGCCGCCAACGCGCAGCGGGTGGCCCGCGTCGACGAGCTCGACGCGGCGATGGCGCCGGCCCTGACCGCAGCGACGGTCGATGCGTGGATGGACCGGCTCGAGGCGGCCGGGGTGCCCGCCGGCCGTGTCCGCTCCCTCGACGAGGTCTACCGCTCACCGCAGGTGGCTCACCTCGGCGTCGTCGACGTCGTCGACCATCCGACGCTGGGCGCACTCCGGCTGCCCGGCAGCCCGGTGGGCTACAGCCGCTCGGGTCGGCGTCCCGCGACGCCCCCGCCCGGTCTCGGCGAGCACGAAGCGGACTTCGCATGGAGGGACGAGTCGCGGGATGGGTGACCGCAGGTCCGCCGCCGGCTTCCTCTCTGCGGTCACCGACGAGGGCAGCCTCCGGGTCTGGGACGACGACGTGGTCGCCGGCGACCCGCTCGGCTTCAGCGACACGCGGCGGTATCCTGAGCGCCTCGCAGCCGCCACCGAGCGGTCGGGGGCGCGCGAGTCGGTCCTGACGGGCCGGGCGCGGGTCGGCGGCCACGACACCGCCGTCATCGCCGGGGACTTCTGCTTCCTCGCCGGGACCATGGGCCTTGCCGCGGCGGAGCGCATCGTCCGCGCGTTCGAGCGCGCAGGGTCCGCGCGGTTGCCGGTGCTCGGCATGCCGGTCTCCGGCGGGACACGCATGCAGGAAGGCAGCCTCGCGTTCGTGCAGATGGCCGAGGTCGCCGCGGCGGCCAGCCGCTTCCGTGCCATCGGGCTGCCCTACGTGGTCTACCTCCGCCACCCGACGACCGGCGGGGTGCTCGCGTCCTGGGCGTCGCTGGCGCATGTCACCCTCGCAGAGCCGGGGGCGCTCATCGGCCTGACCGGGCCACGGGTGATCAGGCTGCTAGAGGCCAAGCCACTACCCGCCGGGGTGCAGACCGCTGAGCACCTGCGCGCGCACGGCTTGGTCGACGACGTCGTCGGCGTCTCCGGGGTGGCCGAGCGGTTCGCTGCCGTTGCCCGGGCGGCCAGCGCCAGGACGCCGACCCCCGCCGGCCCGGCGCCCGCCGTACTGCCTGCCGACGCACAGGTGGATGCGTGGGAGGCGGTGACCCGCTCCCGCCGCACCGACCGGCCGGGCATCCGGGAGCTGCTCGGGGCGTGTGCCACCGATGTGACGCCCCTGCGCGGCGACGGCGCGGGGAACGACGATCCCGGCTGCCTCGCACTCCTCGCCCGGGTCGGGGGTGTCGGGGTCGTCATCGTCGGCCACGACCGGCCCCCCGGGCAGCGCGGCGTGCGGCTCGCGGCCGCCGGCCAGCGCAAGGCACGCCGCGCGATGCTCCTCGCGGGCGAGCTTGGCCTGCCGCTCGTCACGATCATCGACACCGCCGGAGGGGTGAGCACCAGGGAGGCGGAGGAGGGGGGCCTGGCAGCCGAGGTTGCCCGCTGCCTGGCGGTGATGAGCGCGCTGCCAGTGCCGACCCTGTCACTCCTGCTCGGTGAGGGCACGGGGGCGGCGGCTATCGCCCTGCTTCCCGCCGACAGGATCGTGGCCGCCGAGCACGCCTGGCTCGCGCCGATCTCCCCTGAGGGTGCGGCGGTAATCCTGCACCGCACGACCGAGCGGGCACCCGAGCTGGCTGGCGCCCAGGCGATCGTCTCCACCGAGCTCCGCCGGTGGGGGATCGTGGACGTCGTGGTCCCCGATCGGCCGCCCCCCGGCGAGGCGGGCGAGGTGTTCGGCGCGCGGATCGCGGCCACGGCCGCGCACGAACTGCGGGTGTTGATCGAACGGGACCAGGACGAGCGCCTCCGCGAGCGCCGGTTGCGGTTCCGCCGACTGTGCGCGGCAGTCACATGATCTAGTCCGAGCCGCGCGCCTTGTCCTTGGGGCCCGACCGGGCGAGCTGGGCGATCATCACCAGCAGGAACAGGGCGAACAGCCGCTGCAGCACGACGCCGTCCAGCTCGAGCGCCAGGTAGGCGCCTGCGACGCCTCCCGCGAGGCCGCCGAGTCCGAGCAGCAGACCGATCTTCCAGTCGGTGTAGCCGCGCCGCGCGTGGCGGAGGGCGCCGACCGCCGCGGTGGGGATCACCACGGCGAGCGACGTGCCCTCCGCGGTGTGCTGGGAGAAGCCGAACAGCAGGACCAGCGCGGGCACGAACAGCAGCCCGCCGCCGACGCCCATGACGGACGACAGCATGCCCGTGGCCAAACCCAGGACCGCGAGCGCCGCGATGGCCCACCCGGTCAGCGCGGCGCCGCCGCCGCTGGCGGCCGACTCAGCGCCGATCAGCATGCGGGCGGCGACCAGGATCAGGAACACGATGAACACCCGGCGCAGCCACACCTCGGACAGGCGGTGCATGAGCGTCGATCCGACGTAGGCGCCGGCCATGGCCGTGGCCACCAGCACCAGCGACGCCATTGGCGCGATCGCCCCGTCGAGGGCGAAGGGGACGACGGCCGCGGCCGCGATGACGACGATCGCGGCCAACGAAGTGGCGTGAGCGGCGTGCTGCGTGAAGCCGATCGCCAGCATGCCGACGATCAGCAGTGCGCCGCCACCGATGCCGAACAGCCCGGACAGCACCCCGACGGCCAGGCCGAGGGGCAGCGTGCGGACCAGCAGCTGACGCGTCGAGATCTTGCCGGACAGTGGCGCCGTCCCTTTCGTGGCGGGAGGCGCTCAACGTAGCGGTTCGCCTCGGCCGGCCGCACCCGCGCACCCCCCGTGGGCGGCGCCCGGCCGGCGCGTAGACTCCTCCCATCCTCGGCACATGGAAGGCAGGAGCGAACGTGGCGGAGCACGTGGCGGTGACCACCGACGAGCACGGGGTGGCGACCATCCGCCTCGACCGGGCGCCGGTCAACGCCCTGAACCCCCAGGTGTGGTCCGAGCTGGGCGAGGCGGCGATCACGTGCTCCACCGACGACGGCATCGCGGCTGTGGTGCTCTGGGGCGGCCCGAAGGTCTTCGCCGCGGGCGCGGACATCAAGGCGATGAACGCGATGACGTTCCAGGAGCTCTTCGCCTCCGGTGGCGGGCTGCAGGAGGCCGTCAAGGCGCTGGCGCGCATCCCGAAGGTGATGATCGCCGCGATCAACGGCTACGCCCTCGGCGGCGGCTGCGAGCTCGCGCTCACCGCCGACTTCCGCTACGCCGCCGACAACGCACAGCTCGGTCAGCCCGAAATCAAGCTGGGGATCATCCCCGGCGCCGGCGGCACACAGCGGCTGACCCGGTTGGTCGGTATCAGCAAGGCCAAGCAGATGGTCTACGGCGGTGAGTTCTACGCCGCCTCCGACGCCCTGGCGATGGGTCTGGTCGACGAGGTCCTGCCACCCGACGAGGTCTACGGCGCGGCTGTGGAGGCGGCTCGCGGCTACGCCAAGGGGCCGTTCGCGCTGCGGATGGCCAAGAAGGCGATCGACGAGGGCGTCGAGATGGACCTGGACAGCGCGCTGCGCCTGGAGACGACGCTGTTCACCGCGACCTTCGCGACCGACGACCGCAGGATCGGCATGGACTCCTTCGTCGAGCACGGCCCCGGCCAGGCCACCTTCACCCGGAACTGACGGGTGAATCGCCGCGGCCACGTGGGCCGCGTTGGGGTCCGGAGGAGCTGATGGACGTCAAGGCCAAGCAGGCCGCCTACCACGACTGGGAGTCGACCCACTACGACGACAAGTGGTCGATCTCCTTCGACGAGCGCTGCGTCGACTACGCCCGCGGCCGCTATCTGAAAGCGGTGCCGGACGGCCGCCGTCACGAGCGCGTCCTCGAGGTCGGCTGCGGCACCGGCTTCTTCATGCTGAACCTGGCCCGGGCCGGGGTCATCGGTGAGGCGCACTGCGCCGACATCTCGGCGGGCATGGTGCAGGTGTGCGTCGCCAACGGGCGTCGGCTCGGCATCGAGGTGCTGGGCCTGGTGGCCGATGCCGAGGCGCTGCCCTACGCCGCCGGGTCGTTCGACCTGGTCATCGGGCATGCGGTCGTCCACCACCTTCCCGACCTCGAGACGAGCTTCGCCGAGCTGGGGCGCGTCCTGCGCCCGGGAGGACGCCTGGTGCTCGCGGGCGAGCCCACCCGCGCTGGCGACCGGGTGGCGACGCAGTTCAAGCGGCTCGGTAGGGTCGGGGTGAAGCTGGCGGCCGTCGCGTTCGGCGCCGACCGGGTGCTGGCCGACGGGCTTGCCGCCCTGCCCGCCGCCGAGCGGCACGCAGCCGCCCTGGAGGCCGAGGTCGACCTGCACCTGTTCACCCCCGTCGAGCTCGAGGGGCTGGCCCGTGCCGCCGGGTTCGTCGAGGTGGCCGTCCAGACGGAGGAGCTCACGGCCAGCTGGTTCGGGTGGGCCACCCGGACCGTCGAGGCCATGGTGCGACCGGGTCTGCTGCCCGACCGCTATCCGTGGTTCGCGTACCGGACGTGGCAGCGGCTGTTCCGGCTGGACGAGGCGCTGGCCGGGATCGTCCCGCAGGGCGCCTTCTACAACACGATCCTCACCGGCACGGCGCCCGGTGCGGCCGGGCAGGTGGTGGCGGCGCGGTGAGCGGGGAGACGGAGCTGTCGCCTCGGGAGGCGCAGGCGGTCGCGGGCGAGCTGGCCCAGCGGCACAAGGAGCTGGCCGTGGCCGCGGCTGTGGGCCGGGCCGGTGTCGCGCGCGCGGAGGCGATCGTGGGCGCCACCGGCGCCGGGGTCTCGGCAGGCCGGATCCCGCACCGCACCGCCACCGTCCGGTGGGGCTGGCGCAAGGCCGTGCGGTTCGCCGTCGAGCGGCGCATGTACACCCCTGAGTACCTGGCGCTGTACGCGCGCTTCCTCGCCCACCGCCTGCGCACCCCGCACGTGGAGTTCGGCGGCATGGTGTTCATGGGCCCCCGCGTGGAGCTCGATGTCCGCAGGCACCACGGCCGCCTGCGGCTCGGCCCGTGGTGCTGGCTGGGCAGCGGCAACCGGCTGCGTGCCCACGAGGGCAACCTGCGCCTCGGTCCCAAGGTGGTCCTGGGCCGCGACAACGTTGTGAACACCTACCTCGACGTCGAGATCGGTCAGAACGCCCTGCTGGGTGACTGGATCTACGTGTGCGACTTCGACCACGCCCACGAGCGCGTGCACGTGCCCATCAAGAAGCAGGGTCTCGTCAAGACGCCCGTGCGGATCGGCGAGGACGTGTGGGTGGGGGAGAAGGCGTCGATCCTCCGCGGCGCTGACGTCGGCGCAGGCAGCGTCATCGCCAGCCAGGCGCTGGTGAGGGATCGCATCCCCCCGTTCTCCGTGGTCGTGGGTACCCCGGCACGGGTCGTGCGCAGCCGCCTGCCCGTTGGCATGACCGCGGAGGAGGCCCTGGACCTCCAGCGCGGCGGCCGGCCGATCCCCGGCGACCCCCTCGACGCCTGAGCGCGCCTCCCCTGGCCGCGCGTACCCCCCGCCCGCTCGTCGAACGGTTGCTCCGGCTGTCCGGATCAAACGTTCAACGAACCGGATGGCGAGCAGCTCGCCGCACAGTGGCGCAGGCGGTTTGGCCGCGGATGTTACCGTCCGGTATCGCGTGAGCGCCGACTTGCGCGCACGCGGAGCACGCTTGAGGAGGAAGACCGTTGAGGATCATCTGCCCGATCAAACGGGTGCCCGACACCGCCGCGGACAAGAAGATCGACGCGACCGACAACACGGTGGACCGGGACGGCTCGGAGCCTGTCCTGAACGCGAACGACGAGTGGTCGATCGAGGAGGCCATGCGCATCAAGGAGCGCGACGGGGCTGAGGTCATCGTCCTGTGCATGGGCCCCGAGGCGGCGCAGACCACGATTCGCAAGGCCCTCTCGTACGGGCTCGACGGCGCGATCCACGTGAACGACGAGGGGGTCGCGGGGTCCGACGCGGTCGGGACCGCCCGCGTGCTCGCCGCCGCCCTGGCGGACGAGGAGTTCGACCTCATCATCATGGGCAACCAGTCGTCCGACGCGAGGACGATGCTGGTGCCGGCCATGCTCGCGGAGTTCCTCGACCTGCCCGCGCTGACCTACGCCAAGAAGCTCGACGTGGCCGACGGGACCGCGACCGTCCAGCGGGAGATGCCCAGCGGCCACCAGGTCGTCGAGGCGCCGCTGCCTGCGGTCGTGAGCGTCGTCGAGGCGATCAACGAGCCGCGCTACCCCTCCTTCAAGGGGATCATGGCCGCCAAGTCCAAGCCGGTCGCCACGCCCGACCTCGCCGCTCTGGGCGTGGACGCGGGTGAGGTCGGCCTCGGCGGCGCGTGGACGCAGGTCGACGAGATCACTCCCAAGCCACCGAAGGAGGCTGGGGAGAAGGTGTCCGACGACGGCTCTGGCAACCTCGGCGCACAGGCGGTCGCCGAGTTCCTGACGAAGCAGAAGCTGCTGTAGAGAGGCTTGCGGACATGGTGGACATCCTGGTGCTCGTCGACCACGACGGCGGCACCCCGAAGAAGATCTCGAACCAGATCCTGACCGCCGCTCGCGCCGTGGGCGGCGGAGAGGTCCACGCCGCGCTGTTCGGCGACAAAGCGTCCGAGGCCGCCGGAAAGGTCGGCGCGTACGGCGCCACCAAGGCGTTCGTCTGGGAGGACGAGGCCGCCGGCGCCTACGCGACCGAGACGCAGACCGCCGCCCTGGTCGCCGCGCTGGAGGCGTCCGGCGCGCAGGCGGTGCTGTACTCCTCGGACCCGTTCGTCACCGACGTCGTCGCCCGCGCCGCCGTCCGGGTGGGCGCAGGTGTGGTGACCGACGCCGTCGACCTGGAGCTCGACGGCGACACGCTGGTCGCGACCAAGCCGATCTTCGGTGGCGACATGGTCTCCAAGTGCCACGTCAAGGGCGGCCGGCCCCAGTTCATCGGTGTGAAGGCCAACGCGTTCACCGCGGAGGAGTCCGGGGGAGGCGCGCCTGAGGTCGCGGCCCTCGATGTGACCCTCGACGAGAAGGCCAAGAGGGCGAAGGTGACCGACGTCGTCGAGGCCTCCTCCGGCGGTCGACCCGAGATGACCGAGGCCGCGATCATCGTCGCTGGCGGCCGCGGCCTCGGGGACGCCGAGGGATTCGAGCTGGTCGAGCGGCTGGCCGACGCGCTGGGTGCGGCCGTTGGCGCGTCGCGGGCGGCCACCGACGCCGGCTGGTACCCGCACCAGCACCAGATCGGCCAGACCGGCAAGACCGTCTCCCCGCAGCTGTACATCGGCGCCGGCATCTCCGGCGCCATCCAGCACCGAGCCGGGATGCAGACCTCGCAGACCATCGTGGTGATCAACAAGGACGCCGAGGCGCCGATCTTCTCGATCGCTGACTTCGGCGTCGTCGGCGACCTCTACAAGATCCTCCCCCCGCTGATCGAAGAGGTGGGCAAGCGCAAGCTGTGAGCGGCCGCGGGTCGATCGGGAGCGCAGGTGGAGATCCGGCTCATCCGGGACGGTGAGGTGGCGGACCTGGCGGCGATCACCGTCACCGCCTACGAGGCGCTGTTCGACGACCTCGGTGACTACCGCCAGGAGCTGGCGGACGTGGCCGACCGCGCCGAGCGCGCGGCCGTGCTCGTCGCGGTGAGCGACGGCCGCGTCCTCGGCGGGGTCACCTACGTGCCAGGGGCCGACAACCCCTACGCCGAGTTCGACGATCCCGACGCGGCCGGGATCCGCATGCTCGCGGTGGACCCTGCCGGACGAGCGCGGGGCGCCGGCACCGCGCTGGTCCGCGCCTGTGTGGACCGCGCGCGCGGCGAAGGGCGCCGCCGGGTCGTCCTGCACTCCACCGATCGCATGGCCGCCGCCCAGCGGATCTACGTCAGGGAGGGCTTCGCCCGCGCGCCCGAGCGCGACTGGGAGCCCGAGCCGGGCCTCGTCCTGTGCGGCTACCTGCTCGATCTCGCCTGAGAATCGGCGTTAGCGGCTCGACGCGCATCAGGCGTCCTTGAGGTCGTCGTCCTCGTCGGTGTCCGGACCCGGGTCGACCTCGACAGGTGAAACCAGCGGGGTGGCGTCAGGGTCGGCGAGGTGCTCCGCGACGAGTTGCTCGAGCTCCCCTCGGGTGCGCTCATTGGGCTCCTCGAGCTTCTCGACCCATGCCCGTCCGGGATGAAGCGTGTCCCATGCGGACACTCTCCCGGCGTAGCGGCCGCTGCCGGGGTCGTTGTTCCCGAACCCGTCGATGACGACGTTCCACAGTGGCCGGTAGGTGGAGATCAGACCGGACTCGCCGAGGACGATCCAGACATCGTTGGTCACGAGCGCGCGGCACCTGAAGTCGTCGAGGGCGAGCCCCGCGCCCGCGTTGATGGAGCGGGAGTGCTTCGCGATGCGGCCGTAGAGCTTTCGTTCCGTGGTGCTCGCGCCAATCCCGATTCGGCTCGCCCCGAGCGCGGCTTTGCCGACGTAGATCGGGGCCGCGCTATCCCTCAGTGCGGTGTAGAGAGGGTTGTCGCCGACATAGTAGAAGGCGTATAGCCCGGCGCCGGGGAACCTCTCCGGCGGCGGGACCGGCAGCAGGGGCTGTCGTTCGACGGCGTCGGCGACCTGCCTCGCGAGGTGCTCCTCGGCCAGCGGGTTGTACGGGTCGGACATGCCCGGGAGACTACCGAGGCCATCCGCGGGTCACACGCCGGTGTGCTCTCGGAGATGACGGCCGACCGCCTCGGCCACGGCGACGGCGACGGCGTTGCCGATGTGACGCATCGCGTGGGACCGCGCGCCGACGAACTCGTAGTCGTCGGGGAACGTTTGCACCCGTGCGGACTCGCGGACGGTCAAGTAGCGCAGCGTGTCGTCGTCGAATCGGATCATCGCCTCGCCGCCGCACACACCGTGCACGCCGGCCTTGATCGTCTTGGAGGGCGAGTCGATCGCCGATCCGGTGTGCCCGGCGTAAGAGCGGGCGCCGGGGACACCCGTGTGGTTGAGCACTCCTGGCGCCGGCCGGCCGTCGACCGGTTCGGGCAGTCCGACGACCGCGTCGCGGACGGTCCTCCAGCGCCTCGCCGAGGGCGGCCCCGCCTTCTTCATCTCGAGGAGCCGTGCGTCCGTCAAGCCGTCCGGCCGTGGCGGTTCAGGCAGGTCGTGCTCGGCCCAGTAGGTCGGTTCAACCCACTTCGCCCAGGCCAGCGCCTCCGCGGAGTGCGTCCTCGGCACCTCGGGCACGGGGCCGTCCATCAGGTCGGCGCGGACGCCCATCAGGAACACGCGCCTGCGGCTCTGCGGAACCCCGAGGTTCGCCGAGTCGATGATCTGACGGGTCACGTGGTAGCGGGTGTGCAGCTGGCCTGTCCGCCGGGCGGCGAGCTTCGCCGCGTGCTCCCGCCAGGTCTCGCCCGTCTTTGGCGCAATGGTCGGCCGTCGGAGCTGGTCCTCCACGTAGTCGAAGTAGGGGGCCAAGGAGGGGCGGGTCAATCCTGGCACGTTCTCGAACACCACGAGTCTCGGCCGGAGCTCACGGACGTAGTCGAGGGCGGCCGGGAACATGTTTCGGCTGTCCTGGTCGCCGCGGTGCTCCCCGCCCAGCGAGAACGGCTGGCATGGCGGCCCACCAGCGAGCAGGTCGATGTCCCCGACGCCGGCCAGGGTGTCACTGGTGAGGAGGTGGCGGACGTCGGCGCAATGCACCATATGCACGGTCCACGCTGGATCGTTCGACTCCCCGGTCGCCCACCGCTCGGCGTTGCGAACAAGGGTGTCGCACGCCTTCGGCTCGAACTCGACCAGCCCGCGGTTAGTAAACCCGGCGCGGTGGAGACCGAGCGCCATGCCGCCCCCACCCGCGAACAACTCCAGGGACGTGGGCACGTCGAAATCCTCCTTTGAGGGCGTCTGACGCTGGGCAGTGTAGTTACTCAACGCTGAGATTCCGTACACGTCCATCCGCTGCTGCTCGCGCACTTCGGATCGCCTCCTCGACAAGATCGGCGACTCGGTCGACGTCGCGGAGGACGTCGCTCTCCCACACGCGGACGACCGTCCAATCGTCGGCGGCGAGCCGCTCGTTCACCGCGCGGTCACGCTCTACGTTGCGGGTGATCTTGGCAACCCAGAAGGCCCGGTTGCTGTGGAAATCGTCCTCCAGCCGGGCGAGCCCCCGGAGCCTCCAGCGGTTGCCGTGCCAGAAGTCGCCGTCGATGAACACTGCGAGCCGCAGCGACCGGATGACCAGGTCAGGGCGTCCTGGCACATCGGCGGCGTGGAGTCGGTAGCGGAGCCCTCGGGCGTGCAACGCGCGACGTAGCGCCAACTCGGGCTTGGTGTCCTTGGCGCGGTTGGACCGCATCACCCGTCGGGTGACCGCAGGGTCCTGACGGCGACGCCGCTCGCTCACACCGTCGACGCTACCGCCGGATCGGCGCGGCCGTCGCGGCTGGAGCCATCCATCTCACCTCCTTTGCTGGCCGTCAGAGGAGCCCTCCCAGTAGACAACGATGGTGCGACAAGCTCGTGCGCCCGCTCCCCGATCGATGGGTGACTGGCAGACTCACCGAGAGCCCGCCAGCGCGCCTTGTCCCCGCTCCACCCCTGTCACATCCGCGGTGGTGCGGCTGGATGACCGCTGCGGTCAACAAGTCGCACCGCCCCGTCACGGCGGCGCGGGAGTCGCCGTTGCTTCGTCGCTGCCGCTACCGTTGAGGTCGATGCGCGCCTACCTGGACCACGCCGCCACGACGCCTCTCGCGCCCGAGGCGCTGGCCGCCATGCGCCCGTGGCTGGAGGTCGAGCACGGCAACCCCTCATCGCAGCACGCCGCTGGCCGCGCGGCGCGCGCGGCCGTCGAGGACGCGCGCGAGCAGGTCGCGGCCGCGCTCGGGGTCACGCCGCTGGAGGTGCTGTTCACCGGTGGCGGGACCGAGGCGGACAACACCGCGCTCAAGGGCATCGCCTGGGCCGCCCGCGACGCCGGCCGCGGCGCGCACCTGGTCACGACCGCGATCGAGCACCACGCCGTCCTGGACTCCGCACGGTGGCTGGCGCTGCGCCAGGCGTTCGACGTCACCGAGGTGCCGGTCGAGCCGGACGGGATCGTGGACCCCGGCCGGCTGCTGGCAGCCGTCCGCGACGACACCGTCGTGGTGTCGGTGATGGCCGCCAACAACGAGATCGGCACGGTGCAGCCCCTGGACGTCATCGGGCCCGCCCTGGCCCAGCGCGGGGTCGTGCTGCACACCGATGCGGTCCAGGCGTTCGGTCGTGTCCCGCTCGACCTCGACGGGTGGGGGGTCGGCGCGCTGTCGCTGTCGGCGCACAAGTTCAACGGCCCCAAGGGCGTCGGCGCACTGATGCTGCGGCGCGACCTGCCGTGCGAGGGGCTGCTGCACGGGGGCGGTCAGGAGCGCGGGCTGCGCTCGGGGACCCTCAACGCGACGGGCATCGTCGGCTGCGGCGCGGCCGCCCAGCTGACCGCGGCGACCGCCGCCGTGCAGGTGCCTCGGCTGCGTGCCCTGCGCGACCGGCTGCTGGAGGGGCTGCTCGCCGTGGGCGACGTCGCCGTCAACGGGTCGCGTCGCCTGCGGCTGCCGCACAACGCCCACGTCGCGATCCACGACTGCGACGCGGACGGGCTGCTGCTCGCCCTGGACGCCGCCGGCGTCGCGGTGTCCACGGGCTCGGCCTGCCAGTCCGGCGCCGCACAGCCCAGTCACGTGATGACCGCGATCGGCGCACCCCTGGAGGGCGTGGCGCACCTGCGGTTCACGTGCGGGCGGACCACGACCACCGCCGAGGTCGACCACGCGGTCGCGGCGTGCACCGACGCGATCAAGCGCCTGCGCGACGGCGGCTCGGCGCTGCCGTGGTGACGATCCGATGAGGGTGCTGGTCGCGATGTCTGGCGGCGTCGACTCGTCGGCGGCTGCCGCCTTGCTGGTCGACGCCGGCCACGACGTGACCGGCGTGCATCTCAAGATGGCCGCTGCCCCGTCGGGTCTCCCGGGGACAGGCCGGGGTGAGGCGGGCGCGGAGCGGTCGCGGGGGGCGGGGACAGGTAAGGGCTGCTGCACGCTGGACGACGCCCGCGACGCGCGGCGGGTGGCCGACGTGCTCGGCATCCCGTTCTACGTGTGGGACCTGGCGCAGCCGTTCCAGGAGCGCGTGGTGGACGACTTCGTCGCCGAGTACGCGGCCGGGCGCACGCCGAACCCCTGCATCCGCTGCAACGAGCGGGTCAAGTACACCGCCCTGCTGGCGCGCGCCCGCGCGGTCGGCTTCGACGCGCTGGCCACCGGCCACCACGTTCGCCTCGACCAGGCCGCCGCCGGCCGCTACCGGATGCGCCGCGCCGCCGACCCCGGCAAGGACCAGACCTACGTGCTGTACATGGCCAGCCAGGACCAGCTCGCGCACACGCTGTGGCCGGCGGGGGAGCACCCCAAGCCCGAGCTGCGCGCCTACGCAGCGGAGCGCGGACTGGGCACGGCCAGCAAACCCGACAGCCACGACATCTGCTTCATCCCCTCGGGCGACCTCGGCACGTTCCTGCGACCGCGGCTCGGCGCGCGGGAGGGCACGTTCGTCGGACCCGACGGGCGGGTGCTCGGTGACCACGACGGCGCCTACCGGTACACCGTCGGGCAGCGCCGCGGTCTCGGCCTGGCCGGGTTCGAGCAGCCGCTGTACGTGACCGCCGTCGACGGCGAGACCGTGCACGTCGGCCACCGCGAGGACCTCGAGGCGCCCGCGCTGATCGCCGACGGCGTCACCTGGGTCGCTGGCGACCCACCGAAAGCGGCCGCACTGGGCGCCCAGGTCCGGTACCGCGGGCGGCCGCTGCCCGCCGAGCTGAGCGACCTGGGTGGCGGGCGCGTCCGAGTGGCGTTCACCGCCGAGCGCCCCGTCGGGGTCGCCCCCGGGCAGGCGGTGGTGCTCTACGACGGCGACGAGTGCCTCGGCGGCGCCACCATCACCAGCGCCAGCGCGGCTAGGAAGCCCGCGCCGCCTGTCACACGGTGCTCCTAGAATCGATCGATGACCGAGCCCCAGGCGCGCGTCGAGGAGCTGCGCGACGAGATCGAGCGCCACCGCTACCGCTACTTCGTGCTCGACGACCCCGAGGTCCCCGACGCGACGTTCGACGCGCTCGTCGGCGAGCTGCTCGAGTTGGAGCGGGCCCACCCCGAGCTCGACGACCCCGACTCGCCCAGCCACAAGGTCGGCGCGCCGCCCAGCCCCGCGTTCGCCCCGGTCGACCACCGGCTGCCGATGCTGTCGCTGGACAACGCGTTCGACGAGGCCGAGCTCGACGCGTGGTTCGACCGGGTCGAGCGCGGTCTCGAGGGCGCGTCGCCCTCCTACACCTGCGAGCTGAAGGTCGACGGGGTCGCGATCAGCCTCAGCTACGAGCGCGGGCGGCTGGCCAGGGCCGTCACCCGCGGCGACGGGCGCACCGGCGAGGACGTCACCCCCAACGTCCGCACCATCGAGGGCATCCCCGGCCGTCTGGCGATGCGGGAGCCTCCCGCCCTGCTCGAGGTGCGCGGGGAGGTGTACTACCCGGTCGACGCCTTCGAGCGCATGAACACCGCGCGTGAGGAAGCGGGCGAGCCGCGCTTCGCCAACCCCCGCAACGCCGCGGCGGGCGCGCTGCGGCAGAAGGATCCCCGCGTCACGGCGCGCCGTCCCCTTGCCATGGTCTGCCACTCGAGCGGCGCCGAGGAGGGCATTACCTTCGCTGGCCACGCCGCGTTCCTGGCCGCCCTGCGCGACGCAGACCTGCCGGTCGCCCCCGAGACGCGGACGTGCGCCGACCGGGACGAGGTCTGGGCGTTCATCGAGCACTCGCGGGAGCACCGCCACGACCCGGCCTACGAGCTCGACGGCGTCGTGGTGAAGGTCGACGACCGGGGGCAGCAGCGCCGACTCGGCCGCACCTCCCGTGCGCCGCGCTGGGCGATCGCGTTCAAGTACCCGCCTGAGGAGCGACAGACCCTCCTGCACGCGATCCAGGTCAATGTCGGTCGCACCGGCAAGGTCACCCCGTTCGCGGTGCTGGAGCCCGTGCTCGTCGCCGGCTCCACGATCGGGCTGGCGACGCTCCACAACGAGGACCAGGCGCGGCTCAAGGACGCGCGCCCCGGCGACACGGTCATCGTGCGCAAGGCTGGCGACGTGATCCCCGAGGTCATCGGACCGGTCCTGGCCAAGCGACCGTGGGAGGTCCAGGACGCCGGCCCCTGGACCATGCCGACCGCGTGCCCGTTCTGCGGCTCGCCCATCGAGCGCCTCGACGGCGAGGCCGCCAGCTACTGCACGAACATCGACTGCCCCAACCGGCTCCTGGAGTCTGTGGAGCACTTCGCCTCGCGGGGTGCGATGGACATCGAGGGGCTGGGCTACGAGACGGCGAAGATCCTGCTGGACAGCGGCCTGCTCAATGACGTCGCCGGCATCTACGACCTGGATCGCGCGAGGCTGCTCGCGACGCCGGGGCTTGGGCCCAAGGAGCCTAGCAAGAAGGGCGCGCCGACAACGCGGGTCGACAACCTGCTCGCGGGCATCGAGAGCTCCAAGAAGCAGCCGTTGGAGCGCCTGCTGGTCGGCCTCGGCATCCGCATGCTGGGCGGCACCCTGGCGCGCGACGTCGCCAGGGCCTTCGGCACGCTCGAGGCGCTGCGCCACGCCGACGAGGAGACGCTCGCCGCCGTCAGCGGCATGGGCCCGACCCGCGCACAGGCGGTGCACCGCTTCTTCGCCAACGAGCGCAACGCGGCGCTGGTCGACAGGCTCGTCGCGGCCGGGCTGCGCACGGACACCGACCGCGCCGAGGTCAGCGCGACGCTCGCCGGCTGGACGGTGGTGCTGACGGGCGGCATGGACGGCTTCACCCGCGACGAGGCCAAGCAGGCCGTGGAGGACCGCGGCGGCAAGGTCACCTCCAGTGTGTCGAAGAAGACCTCGCTGGTCGTGGTCGGCACCGACCCGGGGACCAAGGCCGACAAAGCGGCCGAGCTGGGCGTCCCGCAAGTCGACGAGGACGGCTTCGTGCGCCTGCTGAAGACCGGCGAGCTCCCCGCGTAGGCGGCGCCCTGGAGTCCGGGAACCAGCGCCGAGCGGGTGCGCATGGCAGCGCCGCCTCCTGGCACGGTAGCGTCTGCGCCGACCGCAGCCACCCGCGACGCGTGAGGGAGCCCCACCCGTGTCCCTGAGCTCCGAGGACGTCCGCCACGTCGCCCGTCTTGCGCGCCTGGACCTCTCCGATGAGGAGGTCGAGGCGCTGCGGCCGCAGCTGTCCGACATCCTGGCCTACGCCGAGCAGGTGGGCGAGGTCGCCACCGCGGACGTCCCGCCCACCGCCCACCCCTACGGTCTGCGCAACGTCTACCGCGAGGACGTGCCGGTGGACCCGCTGCCGCACGAGGAGGCGATGTCCACCGCGCCGGCGGCGGAGGACGGCCGCTTCCGGGTCCCCCGGATCGTGGGTCCCGACGTGACGGGCGAGGACGGCTAGGTGGCGGACGAGCTCACCACCAGGTCCGCGCTACAGCTGCGGGACCTCGTCGCGCACGGCGAGGTCAGCGCCGAGGAGGTCGCCCGCGCCCACCTGGAGCGCGTCGCGGCGACCGACGACCAACTGAAGGCGTTCGTCACCGTCACCGACGACGCGGCGCTGGCGCATGCCCGCGACATCGACCGGCGCCGCGCGGCCGAAGAGCCCGTGGGCGCCCTGGCCGGTGTGCCGCTTGCGCTGAAGGACGTGCTGTGCACCAAGGGCGTGCGCACGACCTGCGGCTCCAGGATCCTGCAGACCTACCGGCCTCCCTACGACGCCGGCGTGGTCGAGCGCCTGCGCGACGCCGACGTCGTCGTCCTCGGCAAGGCCAACTGCGACGAGTTCGCGATGGGCTCGTCCTGCGAGAACTCCGCATTCTTCCCCACCCGCAACCCCTGGGACCTCGACCGCGTCCCCGGAGGCTCGTCGGGCGGCTCGGTCGCGGCGGTGGCCGGTTTCCAGGCGCCGCTGGGCGTGGGGACCGACACCGGCGGCTCGATCCGTCAGCCTGCGGCGCTGTGCGGTCTGGTCGGGGTCAAGCCGACCTACGGCGCGGTGAGCCGCTACGGCCTGATCGCGTTCGCCTCGTCGCTCGACCAGGCGGGCCCGATCGCCCGCAGCGTGACGGACGCCGCCCACCTGCTGGCCGCCATCGCCGGTCCCGATCCGCGCGACTCGACGTCGATCCCCAAGCCGTTGCCCGACGTGCTCGCCGGGCTGGACGACGGGGTCAGCGGATTGCGGATCGGCGTGGTCGCCGAGTTCATGGCCGAGGGGATGTCCGACGGTGTCCGCGCCATGGTCGAGGCAAGCGTCGAGCGGCTCGCCGGCCTCGGCGCCGAGATCGTCGAGGTCAGCCTGCCTCACGCCGGGTACGGGCTGGCCGCGTACTACCTCATCGCGCCGAGCGAGGCGTCCAGCAACCTGTCGCGCTACGACGGCGTCCGCTACGGGCTGCGGGTCGACGGCGCGACGACCGAGGCCATGATGGCCGCCACCAGGGAGGCCGGTTTCGGCTCAGAGGTGAAGCGCCGCATCATGATTGGCACCTACGCGCTGTCGGCGGGCTACTACGACGCCTACTACGCGCAGGCGCAGCGCGTGCGCACGCTCATCGCCCGCGACTTCGCGGCCGCCTTCGAGACCTGCGACGTCCTGGTCGGCCCCACCTCGCCCACCGTCGCGTTCCCGCTCGGTGAGTTGACCGCCGACCCTCTGGCCATGTACGCCAACGACGTGTACGCGGTGCCGGCCAGCTTGGCCGGTCTGCCGGCGATGAGCCTGCCGGTGGGCCTGGGCGAGGCGGGCATGCCGGTCGGGTTCCAGATCATGGCGCCGCTCCTGCGGGATGACCTGATGCTCCGCGCTGCGCGGGCGCTGGAGGCCGAGGTCGGTTTCGACGCGATGCCGCGCGGTCCCAACGCTCTCGCAGGAGCCGCCATATGACCACCGCCGCGACCGCTACCGGGTTCCAGGCCGTGATCGGCCTCGAGGTCCATGTGGAGCTAGCCACCCGCACGAAGATGTTCTGCGGCTGCCGCACGGACTTCGGCGGCGATCCCAACGTCCGCACCTGCCCCGTCTGCCTCGGGCAGCCGGGCTCCTTGCCGGTCGTCAACCGCGGCGCCGTCGAGTCAGCGATCCGCCTGGGCCTGGCGCTTGGCGGCGAGGTCGCGCCCTCCAGCCAGTTCCACCGCAAGAACTACTTCTATCCGGACATGCCGAAGAACTACCAGATCTCCCAGTACGACGTCCCCATCTGCTCGGGCGGTGTCTTGGAGGTGACCACGTCGCACGGCACGACGCTGGTCGGGATCACGCGCGTGCACATGGAGGAGGACACCGGCAAGAGCCTCCATGCGGGCACCTCCGGTCGCATCCAAGGAGCGGAGTACTCGCTGGTGGACTACAACCGCGCCGGCATCCCCCTGCTCGAGGTCGTGTCCGAGCCCGACATCCGCAGCGCCGAGGAGGCGCAGGCCTACCTCACCGAGCTGCGCGCCATCGTCCTGGCGCTGGGCATCAGCGACGCCAAGCTCGAGGAGGGTTCGATGCGCTGCGACGCCAACGTCAGCGTGCACCGTCCCGGCGAGCCGTTCGGCGCCCGCGCGGAGGTCAAGAACATGAACTCCGTCCGCTCGCTCGGCCGCGCGATCGCCTACGAGGTCGACCGCCAGGTCGCGCTGGTGCAGGCGGGGGGGACGGTGGTGCTCCAGACGCGCCACTGGGACGAGGACCGCGGCGCGACCTCGACCCTGCGGGTCAAGGAGACGTTGGAGGACTACCGCTACTTCCCCGACCCTGATCTGGTGGCCGTCGAGCCCGAGCCCGCTTGGATCGAGGAGCTGCGAGCCGGGCTGCCCGAGCTGCCGGCCGCGATCCGGCGCCGGCTCGTGGACGCCCACCGGCTGTCCGCGGAGCAGGTCGCGACCCTGGCCGGGGCGGGGCTGATCCCGGTGTTCGAGGAGGCGGTCGCGGCCGGCTCGCCCCCGGTGGACGCCGTCAATCTGCTGACCAACGACGTGATCGCGCTGGCCTCCGAGCGCGGCTTTGACCCCGCCGACCTGGCCCTGACGGGCGCGCAGCTCGCCGAGCTGACCGGCCTGGTGACCGATGGGACGCTGTCCACCAAGCTCGCGCGCGAAGTGCTCGGCGACGTGCTTGCCGGCAGGGGCACGCCGCGCGAGGTCGTCGCAGAGCGGGGCCTGGAGCAGATCTCTGACACCTCCGAGCTCGCCGCCATCTGCGATGAGGTGATCGCCGCCCAGGCCGACGCCGCCCAGAAGGTCAGGGACGGCAACCGCAAGGCGGTGGGCGCGCTGGTCGGCGCCGTCATGCGCGCCACGCAGGGCAGGGCCAACCCGCGGGTGGTGAACCAGCTCCTGATGGAGAGGCTTGATCGCTGCTAGGGATCCTTCGCCTCGGATCACATCGGATCGGTAAGGTGGGCGGCCAGCCGTCAGGTCGATGGACGAGGAGCGCTGATGCTGGGATCCACCACACGGCCGGGTCAGGTGGTCGGTCACGACCGCTGGCCGGCCGCGCCGGTGGCCGCGCTCGCGCCGGTGACCACGAGCGTCCCTGAGCTGCTCGAGAAGTTCCTCGCCGCCAGGGTCGCTGAACTGGTGCGCATCGACCCTGCCCTGGCGCAGGTCGGGGAGGAGGTCGGTGGCATCGCCCTGTCGGGTGGCAAGCGGCTGCGTCCCGCGTTCGTCTACTGGGGGCACCGCGCGACCGGCGCCGACCACGACGACGCCGTGCTGGTGCCTGCTGCCGCCGTCGAGCTGCTGCACACGTTCGCCCTGATCCACGACGACGTGATGGATCGCAGCCCCGAACGGCACGGCCGCCCCGCGGTGCACACCGCACTCGCGCACGTCCACACGGCCGAAAGCCTTGTCGGCGACCCCGATTGGTTCGGCGTGGGCGGCGCCATCCTGGCCGGCGACCTCGCGTTCGTCTGGGCTGACGAGCTGTTCGACTCGGCCGTGATGCCGTCCTCGGTGACCGACCGCGCCAGGCGCGTGTTCACCGACCTTCGGATCGAGGTCATGGCCGGCCAGTACCTGGACCTGCGCCTGGCCGGGCTCCCCAAGGCCCAGGACACCGACGCGCTGCGCGTCGCGCTGCTCAAGTCGGGGCGCTACACCGTCACCCGCCCCCTGCAGCTGGGCGCCGCGGTTGGCGGCGGCGACGAGGCCCTCGATGCGGCGCTGTGCGCGTTCGGCGACGCGATCGGTGTCGCGTTCCAGCTGCGCGACGACATCCTCGGCCTGTTCGGCGACCCCGACCGCACGGGCAAAGGTGTGCTGGAGGATCTGCGCGAGGGCAAGCAGACGCTGTTGATCGTCCGAGCCAAGGCCCTCACCGACGCCGCCGGCCGAGCCCTGCTGGACCGCGTCATCGGGGACCCGCAGCTCGACGAGGCGGACGCCGACCGGGCACGCCAGATCATCGTTGACTCGGGCGCGCTCGACGCCGTCGAGCAGATCCTCGCGCGTCGTCTGGACAGCGCCCGCCGGGCGCTTGCGCCGGTGCCTGCACCTGCCGGAGACGCTCTCTCCGAGCTCGCCGACTACGCGCTGTACCGGACGGTGTGAGACGTGAATCGCCGGAGCCTGCGGAGGCGATTCTCACAATCTTGGTTGTGGCCTTCGCGCAGCGCTGGCCTTCCAGATGCTGACTCGTGAATCTGCGGGGACGGGTTGTCGTCGTCGGCGCCGGCCTCGGCGGCCTCGCTGCGGCGCTCCGCCTGCGGGCGGCTGGCTGCGACGTGACGCTGCTCGAGCGCGAGCAGCGGCCTGGCGGCCGTGCCGGGATGATCGAGCGCGAGG
>JACDBB010000050.1 GCA_013695145.1 Euzebyales bacterium | reverse complement strand
CCTGCACGCGCCGAGGCGCCGAGCCGCCCTGGCGCCAGCGCCCTGCCTGAGGCCATGTCTGGGATCGGGGGTCCGGTCGGCACGGGCCAGCGTCGACGCGATAGGGGCGGTCGGCGCGGCCGCCGTGCACATCCGTCTCATGTGCAGCCCGGCGCTCACAGATTCAGTCGCCGAGGCGGCCGACCGCGCGCAGGGCGAGGCGGCGGGTTCGTAGGACGAGCCTGCCCAGCCGGTGCCGCGCCAGCAGCCGTCGCACCGCCGCGCGGTCGACGGTCTGCCGCTCCGCTGGTCCCAGCGGGCCGATCTGGCGCTCGGGCGGGGCGACGCCGAGGGGCTGCAGCCCGTGGAGGGTGAACGTCGCGGGCGCGGCGCCGGCAGCTCGGCGCCGGCAGATCCACACCGGTTCGTCGCTGATGGCGAACCGGTGGAGGTCCGTTTCGGTCAGCAGGTCGCTTGGGTGGAACCGCCGCGCGTGCACGCCGCTGTCCAGCAGGCGCTGCTCGAAGTCGGTGCCGTACCAGCGCACGTGATCGGCCTGACCGAAGCGCCGGACGCGCTCGTCGTCGGCCGCCGCGGGGTTCTCGTCGGTGAGGCTGGCGTCGCGGTAGGGCACCTGGACGATCCCGATCCCGCCGGGACGCAGCACCCGAGCCAGCTCCCGCATGGCGGCGCGGTCGTCACCGATGTGCTCCAGCACGTGGTAGCAGACGATGACGTCGAAGCCGCCGTCGCGGAAGGGCAGCCGGGTGAGGTCCGCCAGGGTGGTGACGAGGCGGCCGGGCGCCACGTCGGCGCCGACGTAGACGCCTGGCCCGACCTGTCGCAGGACGTGCTGGACCTGGGGCTGGGGGGCAACGTCGAGCAGCGCGTCCGCGGAGGCCACCACGGGCGCCAGGAAGCGGAGCAGCACCGCCAGGAAGCGGTGCCGCTCCATGGCGTGGCAGTGCGGGCAGCGCGCGTCCGGCCGGCCGCCTGGTCCTGGCCCGAAGGCCTCGATCTCGCGATCGCAGGCGGGGCAGAAGCGGCTCGCGGCGACGCTCGGGACGGTCACGTCTGTCTCGCGAGAACCACCCAGATCGTCCGCAGGAGCACCTGCACGTCCAGCACCGGGGACCAGTTCACGAGGTACTGCAGGTCGTGGCCCAGCTTGTACTCGGGGTCGGTGTGGTACCGGCCGTGGACCTGGGCCAGCCCGGTGATCCCCGGTGGGACCTCGTGGCGGCGCCCGTAGCCGGGGATCAGCTTCTCGAACCGGTCGGTCATCTCCGGCCGCTCCGGGCGAGGGCCGACGACGGACATCTGCCCGCGCAGCACGTTCCACAGCTGCGGCAGCTCGTCGGTGCGGGTCTCCCGCAGCCAGCGCAGCGCCGGCACGACCCGGGGGTCGTCGCGCAGCGCCTGCACTGGGCCGGTGGTCAGCTCCGCCCCCTCGTACATGGTGCGGAACTTCACGATGCGAAACGCCGTGCCGTCACGCCCCACGCGCGTCTGGCGGTAGACCACCGGCGAGCCGGCCGCCAGCCGCACGTAGCCGGCCAGCAGCACCAGCAGCGGCAGCGCGACCGGCGCCATGACGACCAGCAGGCCCAGGTCGAGCATGCGCTTGAGCCGCGTCTGGGAGACCGGCATGACGTGGGTGTACAGGGCGACGAACGGCATGCCGCCGATCTCGCGGACGTTGCGCAGCCCCAGCAGGCTGTCGCGCGCGCCGACGATCTGCAGCACGCCGACGCCCTTGTCCTCAAGCGTGGACAGCGGCTCGGGGTACAACTCGTCGAGCATCCGCGACGACAGCAGGAGCACCTCGGTGGCCCTGGTGGAGCGGACCCGCTCCACCAGCCCGGCGATGCCGCCGGCCTCCCCCGCGATCAGCACCTTGCTGCCGGCCGCCTCGATGTGCTTGCGGGCCAGGTTGACCTCGTCGGGCGCGCCGACCAGCAGCACGCGCGGGAAGCCCTCACGCTGGATGCGCAGCCAGCGGGCCAGCCGGCGGTTGCCGGCCACACCGACCGAGGCCGCGATGGCGAAGGCCAGCAGGTTCGCGCGCGGCATGAGGAACTGGCCGGTCATCTGCCCCAGCGCGGCGATGACCAGCGCGCCGAGCGAGACCAGCGACACGATGCGCGGCAGGCGCGGTCGCGAACCCAGCCGCAGCTCGCGCTCGTACATGCCGCCGAAGTAGAAGACCGTCAGGAAGATGACCGTCGCGATCAGGAACCGGCCCCAGTAGCGGTCGGCGGGCACCAGCCGTTCGAAGCGCACGAAGCTGACCGCCACCATCAACCCGAACAGCACCACCGCGTCGGCCGGCTGCAGCAGCCGGATCCCATGCGCGTTCAGGCGCCCAAGGATCGGCCGAGCGCCGTTGCGCTCCGCCGCTCGCGGCTGTACCGATGGTTCGAGCTGCATCGCCGTCCTGGAGGTGCGGGAACCCGCGGATCCCTTTGAACGGAGGGCATGCTACCCGCCCCGCGCCACAGCGCGGCGACCACATCTTCGAGCGCAGCGACGGGAACCGCCGGAGGAACAGAGATGATCACCGCCTTGGATTGCAGATCGACGTCGCGGAACGTACGGCCACCGGGCGCGTCCGGCCGCGGGCAGATGTCGAGATCTCCCGCGGTGGTCCGGGTGGTGATCGTGATGAACTGATCGAATCCCTCGACGCTCCACTTCCGCTCCGGGGGCTCGGCGTCGGGGACCCTGAGTCGGGCTCCAAGCTCGCTGAGCGCGTCGGCGAGCCGCGCAAGGTTCTCCCGCTCCGGGTCGGG
>JACDBB010000048.1 GCA_013695145.1 Euzebyales bacterium | reverse complement strand
GCGGGCGCGATCATGGTATGACCCCTCTGAATGTGCAGACTCCCGATCTGCCGGCCGCTGCGGTGAGTCAGGCTGTTCGAACTGTTCGGTGGGTTGCTCAACCTGAAGTCTGACCGCCTGATGTGAGCAACCCATGAGCATGACCAACACGGCAAGTGAAGCCAACAAAATACGCATACAATCACCCCACTAGCAGCCTGAGCCTTGCCCCGCTCGCCAGGTGGTGTCGCCCACGAAAGAACCACACATGCCAGCATTCACCACTCGACCGTCCTTGCCCGCCCAATCTACCCAGTAGCCTTGCGAGCGCCGGTAACGCAGTAACTCATAGTTGTGCAACGTACGTGAAGCCCCTGACGAATAGGACTCTATCCCGGCCTCAATGCGTCCACTAGTGCGGCTTTACGAGTGAGACGCCAGGCGAGTGCTGTCTATTTCCCAGTGCCATGTGCCGCTGCCCGTATACCAGATGCGGAACACATGGGGCTGAGTGCCAGGAATCTCTCGCCAGCCGCGAAGGTTGAATACTCCGTCTGATGCCGCCATCCCCAGAACCAGTACCGAAAGTTGTCGTTGCACTGGTGCCCGGTCCCGAGTTCTATCCACCGTCATGCGTCGCCCAGGCTGCAGAACTGGCGCCTAGCCCGAGCGCCCCCAGCAGGAGCAAGACCACCAGCCAGATGGGTCCGAGGGGACGGTGGAGACGCACAGCGTTGGTAGTCATACAGCGCCCTTCGTGAGTCCGGGCGTCGTACGGCACAAACCATATCATGTAGGGCTGCTCCTGTCAGGCCTTGCCCTGCTGAAAAGGAATCGTGCCGACGTGTCGCGTCCGGACACTTCCCGGTCAGGCGTCTTGCCACGACACGAGCAGGGGCGGGTGTGTCCTTGTATCGACGTCAAGAGCGAGACCCCCGTCATCCCGTTGGCGAGCATCGAATCGCGCCTCGGCCAGGATCTCGCGAGGCCTGCGCAGGAACTGCTCGGCCACCGCGAACAACTCGGTCCGGGTCAGCGACGACGTTGCTGATGCCGTCCCGCACGGTCAGCGTCAGCAGGGCGTGTCCTCAAGGGCAGCACACGACCGCCGGTACAGCTCCAGGCCGTCGATCACCGGAATGAACACGTCCCAGCACCACCACGTCGGCCAGCGTCGCCGCAAGCGAGATCCCTCGGTACCAGATGCTTCGCCGGAACCCGGCTAAGTTGGACGGCCACGCCGGGTCGCTCTGAACCGCGCCAGCGCTGGGCGGCGTACACCTTCTCGGGTCCGCATGGGACGATAGGCGTGTGGTGACAGCCCCGAGGGTCGGCGCCATCCGGCCGGGCCTGGACGGCCAGCCGGTCCTGCTGGCGCGCGCCGCGACCGGCGACGAGCGCGCGGTCAACGAGCTGTACGACCTGTACGCGGGGCCGCTCTACGGCTTCGGCCTGCGGCGCCTCGCGGACCCCGACCTCGCCGAGGAGCTGGTGCAGCGCGTCATGACCAGGCTCTGGCAACTGGCCGACCGGTACGACGGATCGCGGTCGTCGGTGCGGACATGGGTGTTCACGATCGCACGGACGACGGTCATCGACCTCTACCGCCGGCAGCGCCGCAGCGACGCCGTGGCGGACATCCCGGACCGCGCCCAGGAGGGCGACGAGCTGGACGCCCTGCTCCTGGCGGAGGTGATGCGGGCTGCCCTGGAGCGCCTGTCGCCGCAGCACCGCGAGGTGCTGGCCCTCGCCTATTTCGCCGGGCTGTCGCAGGTCGAGGTGGCCAACCGGCTGGGGCTGCCGCTTGGCACCGTCAAGTCACGGACCTACTACGCCCTCAAGGCGCTGCGCCTGGCCTGCGACGAGCTGGGGGTGACCGGATGAGGGGCTGCCAGGACGCACGGGTGCACCTCGGCGCCTACGTGCTCGACGGGTTGAGCCCCGCGGAGCGCGCACAGGTCGAGGCGCACACCCGGGCGTGCCATGCATGCCGGTCCGAGCTGGCCGACCTCGCCCCGCTGCCGGGACTGCTTGCGCTCGTGGAGGAGGCACCGCCCGCGCCACCGCCTGAGCTCCGCACTCGCGTCCTGGCCGGCGCCCCCCGCCGCCGGCTCGCGCCCCGCCGGGTGCTCGCGCTGGTCGCCGCCGCGCTGGTCGCCGGCATCGCGCTGGGCATGGTCGCGACTGCGCTGCTGCCTCCGCGAGCGCCCGAGCCAGCGGTGGTCCTCGATCTGCTCCCAGGGGAGGGCTTCCAGACGACCGGCTCGGCCAGCTTCACCACCACACGCGAGGGGCTCCGGGTGGAGCTCGCCCTCACCGACCTGCCGCCCCTCCCGGAGGGGGCGATATACGAGGCCTGGTTGTCGGCACCTGACACCGACGGGCCGATCAGCATGGGTCGGGTCGAGCCGACGCCGGACGGGCGGGCCACCTTCACCTGGTTCGCGCCGGGCGCGCTCGACGAGTACTCCGGCGTGTGGGTGACCGCCGAGCCGGACGCCACCGACCCCGCCCATGACGGGCCGACGGTCGCTGCCGCTCAACTGCCGGGTCACGGCAAAGGCCGGGACGACTGAACCGTTCGTTCCCGAGCGTGCGTATCCACCTCCAGACGCGGTCGCGCACCGGGAGGAAACCAGATGGCCACCAAGATCCTGCTGAGCGGTTGCGCGCTCGTGCTCGCGCTGGCGGCGTGCGCCGGCGATCCCGCAGCCGAGGGGGAGCCCGCCGGCGCGGTGGGGACGGCAACCGACGTCGCACCGGCCGCCACCGAAGACACGCCTGGCGCCGTGGCGACCACGGAGACGACCGGCGCGCCCACCGACGCCGGGACCGACACGGCCGCCGCCGCCACCGTCGAGGTCGCCGACACGTCGCTCGGGTCGGTCCTCGCAGACGCCGACGGACGAACCCTGTACGTGTTCGACAACGACACTGACGGCGAGAGCTCCTGCTACGACGACTGCGCCACGAACTGGCCCCCGCTGGTCACACAGGGCGACCCCGCGGCCGGCGAGGGCGCCGACGGGGGCCTGCTCGGCACGATCGAGCGCACCGACGGCACCACGCAGGTCACCTACGGCGGGCTGCCGCTGTACTACTTCGCCGCTGATCAGGCAGCCGGCGACGTGAACGGCCAAGCCGTCGGCGAGGTCTGGTGGGTGGTCTCACCCGAGGGCGAGCCGATCACGGGCACCGCGTCCGACACCGCGTCCGAGTCCGGCGCCGCCGACTACTGACACGTGAATGCGCCCGAGCTTGCGAGGGCTATTCTCACAACCCTGGTTGTGGCCATCGCGAAGCGATGGCCATGAGCTGCTGACACGTGAATGGCCCTGAGCGCCCAGGGCGAGCCCCCCGGGTCGACACCGTGTCGAGATTCCTGCGCTATGCGTGGCTGTTTTGACACAGTGTCGGACCAGCCTGCGACAGGCGACTCTCACCCTCCTCCTGCGTGACAACGCCCCCGCCGGCGGGGCAAGCTCGCGCAGGCGCCGGCCCCGAACGTGGCAGGCCGGCCGCGCCACAGGCTACCGACGTCTGGCACGGCGCCACCCCCATTCTCATCCTCCGGCGTGGGGGCCCCAGCCCCCATGACCTGCTGACACGCGGAATGCGGGGACCGGTCACCGGTACGCCGCGGCCTGGATGCCGTACAGCTCGGCGTACTGCCCACCGGACGCCATGAGCTCGCTGTGGGTGCCGACCTCGACGACGCGGGCGCCGTCGAGCACGACGATCAGGTCGGCCATGCGCACGGTGCTGAAGCGGTGCGAGACCAGGATCGTGATCCGGCCCTCCGCGGCGCCGTCGGACCCGTCGCCCTCACCCCGCGCCGCCGCGGCGTACCGCTCGAACAGCGCATGCTCGGTCTCGGCGTCGAGGGCGGCGGTGGGCTCGTCGAGCACCAGCAGCAGCGGCTGATCGCGCATGAAGCCTCGAGCCAGAGCGAGCTTCTGCCACTGACCGAAGGAGACCTCGACGCCGTCCGGCCAGGTCGGGCCCAGCTGCGTGAGGTGGCCGGCGGGAAGACGCGCCATGAGGTCGTCGGCGCCGGCGCGGACGACGGCGTTTGTGACCGCAGACTGGTCATCCAACCGCGGCAGGTCTCCCACACCGACCGTGTGGCCAGCTTGGAGCTCGAAGCGGAAGAAGTCCTGGAAGGCGCCGGCCAGCCGCGCCCGCCACTCATCGGGCGGCATCCTGCCGAGATCTGCGCCGTCGACGAGTATCCGTCCCGTCGTCGGCTGGTAGTAGCGGCACAGCAGCTTCACCAGCGTCGACTTGCCGGCGCCGTTCTCCCCGACGACCGCCACCACCGCGCCGGCCGGCAGCTCGACCGACACGTCGTCCAGCACGAGGCGGTCGGTGCCGGGGTAGCGGAACGAGACGCGGTCGAGCCGGATGCCCTCCGTCAGCCGCGGCGGAACGGGCTCGTCAGCGTTGACGATCAGCGACGCCGCGTAGTCCTCGAGCCAGGCCAGGCGCTTGGAGCCGTCGAGCCAGACGCCGCGCAGGAAGCCGATCTCCCCCACCGTGGCGCCGAGGTAGGCGGAGAGCCGCGAGCCCGCCGCCAGCACCAGCAGCACGGCACCGGGTGACGCCTCCAGCCCCGACGACACGAACACGATGGCGCCGACGTACGCGCCGGCGAACACGGCCCAGGCGACGGTGTGCCACGCCGCGGATCCCCACCGGGCCGCAGCGACCGGCCGGTAGTAGCGTTCCCAGGCGTCCCGACGCTCGGCCACCAGGCGGTCGCCGATGCCGGTGATCCGCACCTCCTTGCCGGCCGGGGCGGTGGTGGCGGTGAGGAACAGGTGGCGGGCCAGTCGGTTGGTCTGCCCGCCGCGCTCCTCGACGTCGCGTTCCACACCGGGCCGCCACGTCGAGGTCAGCACGGTCGGCACCGCACAGAGCACGAGCAGCGCCAGCGCAGGGTGGATCGACATCAACAGGCCGATGGTGACGGCGAGGCGCAGGACCCAGCCGCAGGTGGAGAACAACGACAGGTACATGTGGTCGAGCACGAACACCTGATCGCGCAGCACGGCGAGCCGGTCGAGGTGGTCGGGGCGCTCGTGGTGCTCGATGCTCGCCACCGACGCCTGCAGGCGCGCCACGTGGGACTCGAGGGCGATCGTCACCCGATCTCGGAAGCGCCGCTGGGTCCGGTCGCTGGTCACCCGCAGGAACCATGTGGCGCTCGTGGACACGCCGAGGCCCAAGGCGGCGGCCACGACGAGGCGGCGATCGTCGCCGGCCACCCCGTCGGCCAGGAGCTTCAGCCACAGGGCAATGAGGGCATCGGGCACGGCGGCGACCAGCGACAGGCCGAATGCGACGACCAGCAGCCGCGGCTCAGCCTGGTAGCCGCGCCGCAACATGCGCCACATGGCGGGCAGCGCTGGCGGCAGGTCGTCAGGTGAGGACATCGAGCTCCACCTCGCCCTCCTCCTCGCCCGGCCCGAAGCGGCTGGCCTGCAGCTCGAACATCGTGCGGTAGCGGCCGCCCCGGTCCATCAGCTCGGCGTGCGTGCCGAGCTCGACCACCCGGCCCGCCTCCAGCACGCAGATCCGGTCGGCGTGGCGGACAGTCGAGAACCGGTGGGAGATCAGGATCGTCGTGCAGTGGCGGGTGGCGGCCAGGAGGCGCCGGAAGATCTCCGCCTCGCCGCGCACGTCGAGCTGGGCGGTGGGCTCGTCCAGCAGCACCACGCCGGCGCCGAGCCGCACGGCGCACAGCGCACGGGCCAGGGCGATTCGCTGCCACTGCCCGCCCGAGAGGTCGGTGCCGCCCTCGTAGCCGCGGGCCAGGACGGTGTCGAGCGCGGCCAGGTCGGCCGCGCCGGCCTCGGCCAGAGCCGCCAGGACGGCGTCGTCTCCAGCACCTGCGGGGGCGACGTTGTCGCGCACGGGCAGCTCGAAGCGGATGAAGTCCTGGAAGACCACGGCCAGCCGCGACCGCCATGCCGCGAGGTCGAGAGCGCGCACGTCGACGCCGTCGACCTCGACGGCGCCGCCCTGGGGGTCATACAGGCGGCACAGCAGCTTTGCGAGCGTGGTCTTGCCGGCACCGTTCTGACCGACGATGGCAAGGCTGGAACCCGCGGGGATCTCGAGGTCGAAGCCGGAGAGCACCGGCTCGCCGGTCGCGGGGTAGGCGAAGGTGACGTCACGGAACACGACCGAGCGGGCGGGCATGCCGTCCGCGGGCAGGGGCTCCGCCGGCGACGTGAGCGCACCGGCGGGCGCCATCGTCTCCTGGAGGCGCAGCACCGCGGCGGCGGGGGCAGAGGCGCCGTCGAGCGCCCATGACAGGCCGCCGAAGGCGATCATGCTCGTCCCGACCGCCACCTGGGCGTAGACGACGACCTCCTGGAGGTCGAGTCGGCCGGTGGCGGCGCCGTCGGCCAGTGACCAGAACACGGCCACGTTGGCGACACAGACCAGCAGCAGGCTCCCCAGCACCGGTCGTTCACGCAGGCGGGTGGCCTGCCACTGCAGCTCGAACAGCCGGCGGCGGCGCGCCGTGAAGCGCTCGATGGTCCAGCCGGCGAGGCCGAACAGGCGCAGCTCCTTGGCCGCGGGCGGGTCGACGGCCAGGCGGTAGGCGTACTCGGCGTGCCGCTGTGCTGCGCGCACGTCCTCGGTGTTGCGGTCCTTCCACACCCCGCTTTCGCGCAGCAGCCAGTGGGTGGCGAGCCAGGCGCCGGCGAGCAGCACGGGTGCCCACCACGCGTACGCCGCGAGCACGATCGCCGCGCCGACGCCGCCGATGAACTCCACGAGCCCCGAGGCGATGAAGTCCATCGAGATGGCAATCGGCGGCCCGGCGTGGCCGAGGTCGAAGTCGCGGGCCATGGTCAGGTCGTTGGTGATCTCGGGGTCCTCGAGGTGGCCCATGCCCGCGGGCTCCACGCAGGCGCGGGTGAGCCGGTCGTAGAGCCATGCGGCGGTGCGGCTGCCGAGGTTGGCGCCGACGGCCTGGTGGATGGGTGTGAGCACCTGGAGGAGGACGAACACGACTCCGACCATGGCGAGGGGTGCGGCGAGAGGGTCTCCGCGCTGGACGGCGCCGACGAGGGCGCCCATGGCGATGGCGAACAGGGCGGGCAGCGCCCCGCGCAGCAGCAGGAGCGTCCACCAGGCGACCGCGAGCGTCCGGTCGGCCTGCGCGAGGATGCCGAGGAACTTCCACTCGTTGCGGTCGCGCATTCGGGACAGCACCGCTCAGGCCCCGGCGGGGCGAGGGTTGGCGGGAGCGGCAGATGTGTCCTCGACCCGTGTGCCGGGACGGAACGCGAACTGCACGAACCAGAACGTGTCGTCGTGGTGGAGCCGCTCGAGCTGGGTGCCGGCCAGCGGCCCGTCGATCGCCGCGCCGGTCACGGTCCATGTCGACCCGGTCGCCGCGTCGGCGAAGCGCCCGCCGACGACAGGCTCGAGCTTGAGGGGTTGCCCGTCGGCCTCGGCGCGGAACACGCCGGCCTGGCCGACATCGCGGCTTTCCGCGATGGACTGGCTGTCCAGCGCACTGGCCGCGCCGGGCGCCCACAGAACGACGACCTCCCGCCCGTCGATCTCGTCGTGGACCACCCGCTCGGCTGCGAGCCGGTCCCATGGATAGGCGACCGGATCGTCCTCACCGCCCGCGGCGACGATGCGGTCCATCTGGTCCAACCGACCCCGCGTTTCGCCGTCGAACAGGAACGGCGACTCGCTGTCCTCGTAGCCGACGTAGGGGTTGCTGCCGTACGGACGCTCCACCCCCGTGTCCCGTGACAGCACCGGCGCGCCGGGCCACGCCTCGGCGAACGCATCGAAACCGACGATCTGCATGGGCAACCGCTCGAGCTCGTCACCGACGCGGTCGCCCACGATGGCCTCACCGGTGAACTGCGACCACAGGGTGCGTGTGGCCCGGTCGTACATCACCAGGTTGGAGCGCCACAGGCGCCCCGAGGTGCCGAACGACAGGACCTCGCCGTCGAGCACACGGCGGAACACCAGCCCGGAGTTGCACAGCGGGCAGTACGTGACCACGATCTCCTCGCCGCCGACGGTGTCGTTGACGATCTCGTGGAAGGTCAGGATCGCCAGCGGATAGCCGCGGACCTCCCCGCCCGCCTTGACGGCCATGATCGGGTCCCGCCCCGTCAGCCACTCGCTGGCCTCCCCGACCGGCTGAAACGTCGGGTCGTCGATCGGTGGGATCCCGTCCGGCGGCGGACCACCCGAGCGGATCTCATCCAAGGAGACCAGCTGGGGCACGTCCTCGCCCGCGGCTTCCGCCTCCCACGGCCACGGCGGCGGCTCGTCGCCGGGACCCGGCTCGACGGGCTCGCCGTCGGTCGCGACGGCGCTGGTCGTCTCCTCGGACGGACCGCCACCGGCGGCATCCCCGACCGAGGCGTCGCCCGCGCAGGCTGCGAGCGGCAGCCCGACCGCCAACACGGCGGCCGCGGCCAGCAGCAGACGTCGCATGGCGCACCTCCGCCTCTCCGGGGCTGGTTCTTCACCGCAAGCGTAGAGTGCCCGAACCCGAAGTCATCGAGGGCTGCCAGCACGGAGCGCGCGTTGGTCTCATCAGCCAGGAGCCACACGTCGAGATCAGCGGACGGAGCGGTCGTTCAGTGTCCGCGCGGCCAGGGCTCGTCGAGCGGCCAGCGACAGCGGTCTGCCCCTCCGGTCATCGACTCGAGCTCGGCGAGCAGGTCGTCGAAGAAGGCCACCCACCCCTCGGGGTCGTCGACTGGCCAGCGACCCGAGTAGGAGATCCACGCGTCCGGCGGCCGCTCGCCGGTGGGCAGCATGACCCCGCGGCGCCAGCGGTACTCGCCCCCGTGCCGATCGATCGACACGACCTCGCCGTCGGCGGGCCGGGCGGCCCGCAGCTGCGCCGACAGCCGCTCGGCGTTCACGCCCCGCCCCGCGTCGGAAACCTCGGCGGCATCGCCCCTCGGCCCATCCCCCAGGTCACGCCGCCCAGACGCCCCTCCTCCACGGCCTCCTCGCCCCGAACCCTGTAGCCGGCGGCGAGCGCCGCGGCCGGGTCCTGGCCGGCGTTGATCGCCAGGCAGGGGGGTCGGTAGGCGCAGACGGCGCAGCGCGAAGGCTCCGGCGAGGGGTACACGGCCGCCGCCGGGTCCGTCATGGCCAGCGCCTCCACCGACAGTCGCCTCCCCGCGCGCGCGAGTTCCTCCTCCGTGCGAGGGATGCGGGTTCGCCGGAACCAGTCGTTGCCCTCCTGGAGCACGCCTTCGGGCTCCTCGGTGCCCCCCGCGTACATCCGCCGGTGCCACTGGGCGACAGCGACCGGGCGCCGTGGCGCCGGCGGGGCCTCGATGCGTTCGGGCACCTCGGTCCGCAGCTCGGTGTAGACGGTCCCGGCGATCCTCATGCCGAGGTAGAACCGCGGCCACGCCCAGCAGGCGAACAGGCCGCGCTCATCGAGGCGCAGGTCGTCGAGCTCGGCCCACTCGTCGCACACGCGGTGCTCGACCAGCCAGTACAGGTCGTGGGTGTCCACGGCGAGCAGCGCCAGACGGCCGCGGTAGCGGATCGGCTCGCCGTCGGGGCCACGCATGTCCCACTCCGGGTCCGCCGGGTCGGACAGGTTGACGTCGAAGTCGGTGTCGACCCGGACGGGGGAGAACCGGTCGACCGTCACCGCCCAGGCGAAGTAGTGCCGCAGCATGCCCTCGCCGAGACGCACACGCCCATGCCAGTCGTCGTCCTCGGCGTCGGTGAGACGGCGGCCCTCGCGCTGCCGGCGCATCGACCGCTCGAACCCGGCGAGCACCAGCGGCAGCACCGTCGCCCGGTCCCAGTCCCACATTCCCGGGAAGTAGTAGACGGCCAGCGCATCGCGGATCGCTCGCTGCAGATCGAAGGGCTGCTCGACCGGCGCGTAGTTCTGCCGGGCCCGCGCACCCAGGTCCCATGCGCGCCGGCAGCGCACGAACGACTCCCGCTCCTGGGCTCGGATGACGGTCATGGCGCAGCCGCGCAGCCGCTGCCGCAGGCGGCCCGCCACCCGCCGCCGAGCAACGATCGGGGGTGTGCGCTGAGACGGTCGCAAGCAGACATAGGTCGCGGGTAGAGCCCCGCAAGGATACAACGCGGCGCCGACAGCCGGGAGCCGGCGCCCGCCGGCGGATCCCTGGAACTCGAACACGTTGTTAGTGCCCCAGCAGTGCGGCGGGTATCACGGCGACCCCGTCGTGTCTGCGGAACGCCTCGCTGCCGGTGGTCACCACGATCGCGTCGAGCAGGCCGCCGCCGATGCGCTCACGGAGCCACCGCAGGTGGCGAACGTCGTGATCGTTGACGGTGCGGGCGAGCTTGACCTCGATGGCGACAACGCGACGGTCCCCGCGTTCGACGATCAGGTCGACCTCGTGTTCGCCAGCGTTGGCGCGGAAGTGGCGTACCGTCGCCTCGGCGG
>JACDBB010000028.1 GCA_013695145.1 Euzebyales bacterium | reverse complement strand
GTGCTCCTCCGCGGAAGTCTCCTACATTCGGCCACGCCTGCCCGTTCATGGCCTCAAGCGCCGGCCGGGCTGGGGCTCGCTGCGTTGCTTCGTCGCCCAAGTACGGCCCGGTACGAGGCGCTCCTCGCGCCTTGCGAGCCGCGCGCAGTCGTGCCCTCGGTGCTTCACGGAACTTCCACGGAGGAGCACTAGGAGTCCCAGTCCGGCCCGACGAGGACGTGGAGGTTCACCCCGTCGGACAGTCCCTGGTTCGGGGCGACCTCGGCCACACGATTCTCACGGGCGCGCATGGCCTGCGCCTCGGCCTCGTAGTCCTCGGTGAACCAGACGGTGGTGGTGGTCACGCGGGCGCGGGCGCTGGTGACCGACACGACGTTGTAGCCGAGGTCCTCGAGCACCTCGACCGCAACCGACGTGCGTGATCCGCCGCCGCCCGCGTCGAGCACCTGGACGGTGGTGGCCGATGGTGGGCCGGCAGCGGCGATCAGCTCCTCAGGCGGTGGTCCTGTCGGCGTCGGCGTGGGGGTCGGGGCGGGCGTGCCTGCATCGGCGGCGCCGGTGACGGGATCGCCGGGCTCCGCCGCTGCCGGCTCGCTGGCCGTTACCTGCTCGTCCTCGGTGCGCACCGTGAACCCACGTGACTCCTCCGGGTTCATCGCCCACGCCAGCAGCCATGCCGCGACCACGAAAAGGCCACCGACCAGCAGCACCGCCAGTACCTGACGGGACAGCCGCGCTGACCGCGAAGCCATCTGACCTCCTCTCGGTCGGCGTTGTTGCGGACTGGCCGACCACATGGCGGTTGCCGCGACGTTTGGCCGCCGCACGCTACCCCGGCGCGCGCCTGGCACGCCCGACCGACGGGACACCTCGGCGTCTTGAGACCGTCGCTGCGCGACCGCCACGCCTGAAAACGGGACTCCTCGCTAGATCGTGTGGGTTGTGGGTAGGGGCAGCCGGCCGGGTGCAGGCGGCGCTGCGCAAGCGGCTCGACCGGCTCGAGGAGGTCGCCGCCGAGCCGCGCGCCGGGTGGGAGCTGCGCCTGTCGCTGCACCTCACCTGGGGTGAGCGCGTCGCGCTGCTGGGGCACAACGGCGCGGGCAAGAGCGTGCTGGTCGACCTGCTCACCGGCGCGCGTGAGCCGGCCTTTCGGCAGGCCGCGGCGCGGCCCGAGCGTCCGGTTCGGCGTGCTCCGCCAGTCCGGCGCGGATCTGGCCAGCGAGGCGAGCGGCCTCGCGATGTTCCGCGAGGCGCTGGGGTGGTCCGAGGCCGAGTCGCGGACGCCCACGACCGGGAGTTCCTGTCCGGAGTGGGCATCAGTCGCCGCGTCGAGCTGGCGGACGGGCTGCTGGTCCGCGACGATGGGGTGTGATGGCCCCGTCCCGACCCGCCGACCGGTGGCGGCCGCCCCGGACCGGTCGTCGCCCCCTGCTCGCCGCGCTGCTTGCCGTGCTCGCCGCGGGCCTGGCGCTCGTGGTGGGAAGCGCGGTGCGCGACCTCCTCGCCGCGCCTTCGTTCGAGGGTGCGCTGCGTCTGGTCGTCGAGGCGGTCGCGCTGATCGTGGTCGCCGGGGGTGGGTGGCGGTCATGGCGGGGAACGGTGCCCCGGGCGTGAGGACAGCGCTTGAGGACAGCGGCGTGAGGCGGCCGCGTGAGGACAGCGGCGTGAGGACAGCGACAGGGGCGAGGGCGCGCGCAGGTGCGGCGGCCGTGCTGGCGGCGCTGGTGGTGGGCTGCACCGGCGCGCCGACCGCGACCGACGGCCCGCCGAGGGCCGCGCCCGTCGCGGACCCCGGACCGGCCTCGACTTCCCCCGTGCTGGCGCCGCCGGCGCAGGCGCGCTCCTTCACCGACGACTTCGCCGCCGCCGACAGCGGCTGGGCGCCGGACCTGGACCAGCCGGGCCTCGCCGGCGGGTATGTGGGGGGCACCTATCGCGTGGCCGTCGAGGGCGAGCCGCGAGCAGTCGCCGTGCCGTCTCCCGTCATGGTCGAGCCGGGCGAGGCCGACGTCCTGATCGTGGCGGAGGCCACGGTCGTGGACGGGGCGGGGCGGTTCGGTCTGTTCTGCCGCCAGGACGAGCGGTTCGGTTCCCGCTACCTCGCGGTCGTGGACCGCGACGGCGGCTGGGGGCTCTACCGCGACGCGGCGGGTCGCGTGATCCCGCTCGCCGGTGGCGAGGCGGGGGACGCGCCCGTGTCCGCGGCGGGCTCCAACCGGCTGGAGCTCAGCTGCGCCGGCGGGCTCAACAGCCGGCCGACTACCCTCGCCTTCGCCGTCAACGGCCAGCAGATGGGCGTCGTCGAGGACGCGCGCGGCGTCGGTCGGGCCGACGCGCGGCAGGTCGGGCTGGTCGTGGCGCTCGACGCCGACGGTGGCGCCGTCGATGTCGCGTTCGGCGACTTCCGGATCGCGGTCGCGGCGGACCTGCGGTTGCCGTCCGGCTCCCAGGCGCCGATCGAGCCGTCACCCTCGGCCGCGCCGTCGGCCACGACCCCACCGCTGCCGTCGAGGCAGCCGCGCGACCAGTCGCCTCCCGCGTCCTCGCCGTCGGCCACGACCCCACCGCTGCCGGGCTTCAACGACCCCACGCCGACCGCTGCGACCGAGCCGAGCCCGGACCCCAGCGGGTTCTAGCGCCGGCGCGCCGGTCTGGCTGCGGCGCGCCGGTCGGAGCGGCCACGCAACCGGCGCCGCCCACGGCGACGCACGGCGGCCAGCGTCGGGGCGGGCCGGCGCGCCGAGCGGGACTGCTCGGCGAGCGGCACGGAGCCGTCCTGGCGATGCATGTCCTCGTGGGCCAACAGGTCGTCCCACACCGGCAGGTCGCGCGGGTCTGTGCAGTCGATCGCCGCGAGGTGGTGGGTCGTGGGGCCCTGCGCCCTGTCGAACGCGCGGGCGCGGGTGATGATCTCGGCCGCCCAGCGGTCGAGGCGCCGGTGCTGCGCGAGGTGCTGGGACCACGAGGTGCACAGGAACGCCTCGGTCATGCGATGGGGGTCGCCGACGTTGCGGTACAGCCGCCAGCGGTAGGCGCCGGTCCGCAGCCGGACCCGCCGCAGCTGGTCCATGGTCTGCAGGAACGCCGCCAGGTCGGCCTCGTCGATGACCCACGTCGTCAGGACCATGACCGGACCGCCCTCGACCTGCGCCGGGTGCGCGCGCTGCTCGAAGTTCTCGGGCGGCGTCGGGGTCTCCACCTCGCCGAGCGTTGGCAGAGGCAGACGGTTGACGATCACGCCGAGCACGACGCTGCCTGCGGACATCATCACGATGGCCGGACCGGAGCCGGTCACGTCAGCGATCGCTCCCGCCGCCACGCTGCCCAGCGGCAGGAAGCCCATGAAGGCCAGCGTGTACAGGCTCATGATCCTGCCGCGCACCCAGGAGGGGCTCAGCAGCTGCGTGGTGGCGTTCAGGGTCGACAGGATCCAGACCCACAGCAGGCCGAGGAGCGCCATGGCCATCCCCGCCAGCAGCGGGCTCGACGACAGGCCGAGTCCGACCCCGGCGAGGCCGAAGGCGCTGATCGAGACCGCCACCATCCGCTTGCCCAGCCGCGAGGCGGCCGCAGGCCGGGTGAACGCGCCGACCAGCGCCCCCACGCCCATGGCGCCCAACAGGATCCCGTACGTGGCCGCGCCGCCACTCAGGACGTCCTCGGTGAACGTTGGCAGGACCGACTGCACCACACCGGAGGTCAGCGCGAACGTCGCCGCGACCAGCAGCAGCCAGCGGTACGCGGGCGTGAAGCGGGCGTAGCGCACGCCGCTCGCGATCGCACCCAGGATCGAGTCGGTCGGCTCCTCCAGCGCGCGCTTGGGCAGCGTGGCGACGGCGCCCATGACGGCCAGGTAGGACAGGGCGTTGGCCGCGAAGGCCGGACCCGCGCCCACGGTCGCCACCAGCAGGCCGCCGATCGCGGGCCCGACTGAGCGCGCGACGTTGAACGCCGCCGAGTTGAGGGCGACCGCGCTCGCCACGTGCTGGTTGGGGACCAGGTCACCGACCATGGCCTGCCACGCCGGCAGGTTCAGGCACTGGCCGACGCCCATGGCCAGGCCGAGCGCCAGCAGCGTCGGCGGTGTGATGCGGTCGGTGACCGTCAGCAGTGCCAGCGCCGCCGCGGACCCCGCCATCAGCGCCTGCGCGCCGAGCAGGATCTTGCGGCGGTCCAGCAGGTCGGCCATGGCGCCGGCGGGCATCGCCACGAACAGCATCGGCAGGGTCGGTGCCGCGACCATCAGGCCGACCCATAGGGGAGAGCCGGTCAGCTCGAGCATCAGCCAGGCGCCGGCGACGGCCTGCAGGAAGGACCCGAGGTTGGAGACGACCGACGCGAGCCAGAGGTTGCGGAACTTGGTGTAGCGGAGCGGGGTGGTTGCGGCGGACGACAACGGATCTCCGGGTGCTCGTCGGTCAGGGTGGGTCAGAGTGCGGACAGGGTGGGGGCAATGAGTGCGAGGCCGATCCCCGCCCGGATGGGAGCGGGGCGACCTGCGCACAAGGTGTAACACGCCGGCGGGCCTCGCTATGCCCCGCTCGGGCGGGGTGCGCGCGGCCGGTTCGCTGGGAACGGCCCGAGGCGGCACCATGGTGAGGAGATGTCGGAGACCTCAGTGGAGCCGACCGCCCGTTCGGCGGGCGAGAGCGGCGACCAGCGACGACCACGGGCGTTGGCGTTCCTGCGCTCGCCGCGCTGGGTGATCGGCCACGTCGTCGCGCTCGTGGCCGTCATCGCGTTCGCCAACCTCGGCGTGTGGCAGCTGCGCCGCCTGGACGAGCGTCGGGCCTACAACGCGCTGCTCACCGAGCGGCTGTCGGCGCAGCCGGTGCCGCTGGAGGAGCTCGACGCGACCCTGGCGCAGGGCGAGCAGGCGGTCGCCTACCGCAGGGTCACCGTCTCGGGCGCCTACGACGCGGGCGGCGAGGTGCTGCTCTCCACCCGCTCACGGGACGGTGTGCCCGGCCACCACGTCCTGACTCCGCTGGTCGCCGCCTCCGGCGGGACCGTCGTGGTGGATCGGGGGTGGATCCCCCTGGACTGGGGCGGGCAGCCGCCGGTCGCGCAGGCTCCCCCGCCGGAGGGCGAGGTCACGGTCGAGGGCGTGCTGTTCCCCCCACGGCAGGCGCGCCGTTCCGGCACGCTCGACGGCGACCCGGAGCCGTTGGAGTTCATGTCCGACGTCGACCTCGGTCGCTACGCGGCCGTCACGGACGGGGCCATGTACCCGCTGTACGTCCTGGCCCAGGAGCAGCGGCCAGGCCAGCCAGGCGGCTTCCCCGCCTTCGGCGACCTGCCGGTGCTCGACGAAGGCAACCACGCCTCGTACGCCGGGCAGTGGTTCATCTTCGCGACGGTGGTCGCCGTCGGGTACCCGATCCTGCTGTGGCGCACCTGGCGGCCATGAGCGAATTCGCGGCGGCGGTCCATGCCGTGGTGGCCGCGCTGGAGCCAGGGCAGGTCGTCACCTACGGCGAGGTGGCCGTCGAGGTGGGGCGTCCGGGAGCCGCACGTGGCGTGGGCCAGGTGCTGGCGGGGTCACAGGGCCTGCCCTGGTGGCGTGTGGTCACGGCCGCCGGCCGCTTGGTGCCCGGAAAGGAGGCCGAGCACGCCGCGCTGCTGCGAGCCGAGGGCGTCGCCGCCGCCGCTGGACACCTCGCCCGCTGACCCGTGGCTCGTCCACCCGGCGCTTGTCGACTTTGGCCGCCGTCGGCGGCTGAAGTCGACACGCGGTGGGGTGGGCGTGCGACACGGCCCCCGCACGGCGCCCCCTGGGCGGTTCACCCGGCCAGCAGCGGCAGGAGGGGGTCGCCGTCGTCGGTGGCCAGCGCGGCCGCGGCGCGACCGCAGATCGGGCCGAGCACGTTGCCGTGGCCGTTGTAGGCGCCCGCCGCCACCACCCCGGGACGCACCTCGGCGACCACTGGCAGCGCGCCATCGGTGCAGGCGATCAGCCCGGCCCAGCGGTGGGTGATCGGTGCGCTCACGCCGATCCGCTCGCGCAGCAACTGCTCGAGCCGGGCCTGGACCGGCCCGGTGGGGGAGTCATTCTGGGTCCACTCGCCGTCACCGCCGAGGTCCCGGCAGCCACCGAGCGCGACGCGACCGTCAGGCAGCTGCTGCCAGTAATCCCAGCCCCAGCGCGCGTAGACAGGCCCGGCGATTCTCACCTCGTCGGTCGGGGCGGTCGCGAGCATCTGGGCACGGGCGGTGCGCACGCGTCCACCCAGCTCTCCGAGCAGCGCCTCCAGACGCCCGTCGACGCACACCACGACGGCTCCGCAGCGCACCGTGCCGTGGCGGGTTTCGACGCGGCCGCGCTCGAGGTCGAGCGCCCGTGTGCGGGTGTGCAAGCGCGCCCCCGCGGCCAGTGCCGCCTCGGCCAGGCGGGCGCAGCGCCGAAACGGCTGCAGCGCCGCGTCGGCGGGGAAGCGCAGCCCGCGTCCCTCCGGGCCCTCATACGGCTCGGCGGGCAGCCCGTCGGCCCGCATGGCCGCCAGCTGCCGCCCGCAGTCGGCGTCCTCCTCAGGCGACACGGCGACGCGGACGCTGCCGGTGCGACGCGCGGCGTCCGGCGTCGCGGCGACGATGGCGTCGAGCTCGGCCAGCGTGAGGCGGTACAGGGTGGTCGCGCGCTCGCGGCCGAGCGTCGCCGCCGCGTCGTGGTGGAACGCGGCGAGCCCCGCCAGCAGGAACCCGCCGTTGCGGCCGGAGGCGCCGTCGCCGATCGCGCCCGCGTCGAGCCCGACAACGGTCAACCCGCGGGCGCGCAGCGCCAGCACCGCCGACAGCCCGGCGGCCCCCAGGCCCACGACGCACACGTCCGCGCTGGTGTCCGCGTCGAGCGCCGCCAGCG
>JACDBB010000005.1 GCA_013695145.1 Euzebyales bacterium | reverse complement strand
AAGGCATACTGGAGGATCTGAGGCGGATCGGCGAGCGGACACAGGATCTCCGCAACGGTGCCGTGTTGGACCCTGCACCCACGCATATGTGGATCGCGATGAGCAACCTGCGGGCGGGACGCAGGCGAGCCGCGGCCAGGTCGTACGGGGCCACGTGGAGGAGCGGCGACTGGCGGGGGCTTCGCGGGCTCCTGCGGGCTGCCGTCCCGATCCCACCGCGCCCACCCGAGAGCAAGCGGCGCATCCGGGCGGCGCCCGGGGCCGCGAGGGAGTTGGCGGCGGTGCAGGGCTGGCTCCGTCAGGTGAGCGCGGATACCCGGATGGGTCCCACTGAGTAGGGTCGCCTCGCGATGAGCCCCTGGGACGTGGCGAGGGCGACGGAAGAGCCTTGTCCCTGCAACCCTCCGGCCGTACCGTGGCTTGCCTTGGGTTCCTTATGGTCGCGTGAGCGCAGAAGCGAGGGATCAGTGAGCGCAGTACATACGCGGCGAAAGGGCGCCCTGCGATGGTGAGACACCCCGTCCCGCCCGTCCCGCCGGGGCAACGGCCCTTCTGGTCGGTGATGATCCCGACATAAACGGTGAGAGGTATCTCGTAGACGCTCTCGACAGCGTACTTGCGCAGGATCCAGGGCCAGTGGCGATGCAGATCGAGGTCGTCGACGATCGCTCCTCGCGCGGCGACCCCGCCGCCATCGTCCGTCGTCGTGCTGGTGATCGCGTCACCTTCTTTCAGCAGCCGTACAACGTGGGTCACGCCGCGAACTTCAACACGTGTCTGCGTCGGGCGCGCGGGACTGTCGTTCACCTGCTCCATGACGACGATTCAGTGCGTCGTGGCTTCTACGAACGTCTCGAACCGCCGCTTCGTGAGAACCCCGAACTGGGAGTCGCATTCTGCCGACACCTGTACGCCGACGCGGAAGGGCACTGGAGGACCCTGTCACGGTTGGAACGGCGGACTCCGGGCGTCGTCGAGGACTGGCTGCAGAAGATCGCCTCGGGTCAGCGCCTCACCACGCCCTCAGTGGTGGTCCGGCGCTCCGCGTACGAGTTGCTCGGGGGGTTCGACGAGAGGATCACCGTCGGCGGCGAGGACTGGGAGATGTGGGTGCGGATCGCGACACGCTTTCCGGCGTGGTTCGAACCCGAGCCGCTGGCCGTGTACCGGATGAACCGTCCTGGGTCGTTGACGGGCAACGCGGCCAGCGCGGCTGCGCTCGCTCGCGACATGCTCCTGGCCACCGACATCGTGGAGGGCTATCTGTCCACCTGTCTGGCGGCCGGGCAGGCCGACACAGCCTTGCGGCGGGCGTGGGCGGAATACTCCCGCTGGGCGGTGGAGGCTGCACATCGGCACCTGTTGCGCGGGCAGCGCCGTGCTGCGTTCAACGCGGTCAAGCTCGCTCTGGCAGCCGGTCCCAAGCCGCAGGTAATGGAGGCGATGCTCGAGACCCTCGCACGCTCTGCGGTGCGTCACCTGCGATCGCGGGTGGTCTGACGCTGGCACGACCACCTCCACCTCCTGACCTTCACCCCTGGCCTAATGGGTGCCGCGCTCGTCGGCGGTGACCGAGAGCAGCGACGTGCTCTGCGGATCCTGGGGCTTCTCAGCCTCTTCTTCGTGGTCGATGACCAGATCATGCTGCATGACCTCATCCTGCCGCAGTTCGGTATCCCCCAGGGCGTCGTGCTGGCGGTATACGCTGTGCTCGCCGGCGCGGCGATCCACATCGCACCGCTCCTGCGACGCTGGCCGCACGCCACGGCTCTCGTTCTGGCCGGGATGCTGATGGCCACATCAGTCGGGTTGGACACGATCAGGCCGTCGTTCCCGGTCGATCGAGCATGGAGGAAAGCACCAAGTTGCTGGGGATCGTCTGCCTGGCCCGGTTCGCCATCGCCACCGCTATCCGGGAAGGTCGTGGTGGATCGGGGAATCCTGTGACCGGGAGCGGCGTCTGGCCTCCGAGGAGCGCTGACACCGGACCTGTCACCGGCGACGAGACGCCCGCCGAGCGTCAAGCCTGGGCGGCGTCTGACCAGCGCGCCAGCAGTCGGAACGCATCGTTGCGGTCCCAACTCCACGAATGTCCCGATGTCGTCGATCCGCCCGTCACGCATGAACACGATCCGGTCGTAGTCCTGGACCGTGGACAGCCGGTGGGCGACGGTGATGATGGTGTGGTCCTCGCGCAGCCCCGCGAGCGCCTCGATGAGCATGGCCTCAGTCAGATTGTCCAGCGCGGAGGTTCCCTCGTCGAAGATCAGCACGGAAGGCCGACCGTAGAGCGCTCGCGCGATGGCCACGCGCTGTCGCTGCCCGCCCGAGACGCGGATGCCCCGCTCGCCGACCATTGTGTCAAGACTGTCGGGCAGGCTCGCCACGAAGTCGTCGAGTTGGGCGAGACCTACCGCTTCTCGTATCCGCACTTCGTCGATTCGGTCATCAGGCAGTCCGAGAGCGATGTTGCGGCGCAGGGTGTCGTCGAGGAGGAACACCTGCTGTGACACCATGCCGATGTTGCGCTGCCAGGCGGGTGCACGCCCGGTGAGATCGACGCCGTCGACCGTGATGCTGCCGGACGTCGCAATCGACAGACCGACGATCAGATCGACCAGTGTGCTCTTGCCGGCCCCGGTCGCCCCCACGATGCCGATCGACTCGCCCTTGCGGATCATCAGATCCAGGTCGAGCAGCGTTGGCTGGTCGGCGCCGGGATAGCGGAAGCTCACCTGCTGGAGGGCCAGCTCCTGGTTGAAGCCCAGCCTGCCAGCCCCGTCGTCGACGTCAGGGACAGGCAGCGCTAGGTCAGCCTGCACGTCGTCGACCGCGGCGCGTCCAAAGCGGATGAGGTTGAGGTTGTTCACGACCTTGTTGAGCGCCGGCATGATGCGGAGTGCGGCGTACGCGAAGAGGCCGAGGACGGCCAGCGAGCCGGCCGAGTCGTCCTGCGTGCGTGTCGAGATGATGAGGAACGCCGCGATAAGGCCCACGACGACGGTCTCGATCGAGACGCGCGGCAGGTCGCTCAGCGTGGCCCGGAGATACCTTGCTCGGGCGATGCCCCGGCGTGCCGTCCGATAGCTCGCGAGGAAGTGGTCCTGCCGGCCGAGGACCGTGATGTCGCGGTAACCGTGCAAGCCCTGTTGCAGCGCCTGAAGAGACCATCGGCCGAGGTCCTGACTGACCTTCCCAAGTCGGCCGATCCGAGGCTGCACGACTCTTAGCAGCACGACCACAAGCGGGCCCAGCACCAGCGCCACCAAGGCGGTGGACACCGGTGCGGTCACGAGGAGCACGCCCAGGACTGCGAGGACCACGAACCCCTCCGACAGGACGCGAACGGACGGCATCAGCACGGAGGAGACGATCTCCCCGACGGAATCGTTCGCGTTGCGGATCAGCTCCGCGGAGTTGCGCCGAAGGTGGAAGGCGTAGGGCAAGTGCAGGTATCGCTCCAGGAGTCGAGCCGACAGGTCTGCCCCGGCGTTCTGGGCCACACGTCCCTGGAAGTAGGTCTGGCCCAGCACTGCGAAGGCTCGGACCACAAAGAAGAGTGCGACCGCTCCAGCAGTCAGGGTGATCAAATCGCTGACCGCGAGAGCGGGCAGGCGGGCGCTGACATCGCCGACGAGGGGCACGTCGATGGCTCCCTGCGGATCCGTGGCGAGCCCGATGAGGACGAAGATGAGCACGGCGCCGACCGCTTCGAGCCCGCTCACGAGCAGGGCGACGACGACGACAGCGACCCAGCGGACACGCTTCCCGGGTCCTACGAGCCGTCGATAACGGTTGATGGTCTGACGCATCCAGCCCCCTGCGGACACATTGCTTGCGTGGCCCAGACAAGTGTGCCACTTGAGCGTCGCTTCACGGTCGCCCAGCACCCGTAGAGGGGCCAGTGCTCTCGCGGGTCGCAGCTGGCACTGCTCACAAGTTTCATCTGGTTGCCCAGGAACGTCCGGATATCACACAGTGATTCATGCGACGGGCGTTCCGCGGAAAGGGTGACCATTGGAACCCCTGCGGCCTCCGGCCGTTGAGGGTGCCCTCCAGATCCCGGCCGCCGCCGGGATGATGAGCAGGGAGATCGCGCGAAGCCCGCTGAGGTAGGCGCCCTGGAGCCGCTCCATATCGGACTGAATGCGGCTGAGCGCCGGGAAGAGCACCCTCGCGGTGCCTTCGGCGAGGCGCTCCAGGGGGAGTTTCTGGACGAGGATCCGCGCGCGGTTGTACTGACCGAGGGCGGCCTCGCCGGCGTAGCGGCCGATGAACAGGGTGTCGAGGCTCGTCCCGAGGAACTCGAAGAATCCGATGATCGAGACGCGCCCGCCGAACGTACAGGACCTTCGCGCGATCCCAGGCGAGCAGCGGGCGCATCGGATGCCGCATCAGCGCCATCGCGATGAGGCTGGCGAGCGCTGCCTGCGCCAGGCCGGCGGCGACGAGGCTCCACACGCCCGCTCCGGCGACGGCGAAGGCCAGCCCGACCGCCATGTAGCCCAGCACGGAGGAGACGACCTCCACCAGGGCGAGCGTCTTGAACCGCAGCTGCCGGCGCAGCAGGCTCTCCGCGGTGATCCCCGCACCCTGCAGGAGGAAGCTCAGCGCGAGGACCTGGGCGACGGGGACGACACGAGCGCTGTCGAACAGCAGGGCCGCAGCCGGGGCACCGGCGAAGAACACCGCCGACATCCCCGCCCCCAGGAGGACGGAGCTGGTGAAGCCGGTGCGGATGTCCTCGTCGTCCAGCTCGGCCTTCTGGATCAGCGCCTGCCCCACGCCCATCTGGGCGAAGTACCCGCCGAAACGCAGGAAGAGCGCGGCCATGGCGACCAGCCCGAAGTCCTCGGGGACGAGCAGGCGCGCCATGGCGGCCGTGTAGCCGATCTGCACCACCGCGCTGGCCGCGTAGGAGCCGTAGGTCCACTTGAACGCGCCCAGCGTCCGGCTCGTCAGGTTCGACTGCGTCGCGCTGGGCTCCTCGCTCCATCGCTGCTGGGGCGCCCCCGGATCGCCGCCGACGTCAGGGTCGCCGGGCATCAGCGCGGCCGGTGGCGGGATCCATTGCCCGGCAGCGTAGCCCACAGGGGCGGGTGCGCAGACCGAGGAGGTCGCGGCTGCCCACTACCATCTGCGGCATGGACAGAACTCCGCGGCCGGGGTCGGTCGGGCGGGTGCAAGGGTGAGCGGGGCCCTAGACCGGTTGGCGAGCGTTCGAGCAGAGCGCCGGCGCATGCACGCGCGTCTCCGAGCTCACGCTGCCTATCTGCGACCCGGCCCGTGGGTCGTGGTGTCCTCGCGGATGGCCCGCCACTGGGGCGGGGGGAGGACCGGTGGGCACGTCCAGCGCTCGGCAGCCCGACCGGCCCGCGGGGTGGCCGCCGATGTGCTGACGCGGGCGGTCCGCCTCGTCCTCGCCAGCATGTGGGTGGGGCGTCAGCGGAAGGGGTCCGAGGGCGCCGCTGCGGGGGACCTGGGAGGTCGCTTCCCCCTCCTCATCAGGACCCGGTTCAGCGAGGACGCGGTCCTGCTGGATCCCAAGGAGGGCCTGGTGCTGCGCACGCACCGGTCCTCCCCGCCCTCCCCCGCTGTCCTGGAGGCGCGCCGGCGGCTGGCCCGACACCTCGCGATGCCGAGCTGGGAGGTCCGGCCGGAGGTGCCCGGGATGACCGAGGAGTACGTCGAGGGTGATCACCTCGCAGCACTCCCCCAGTCCGAGCAGGAGGCGGTCGTGCGCGAGCTGCTGGTGGCGCAGGGCCGGCTGGCCGCAGACGAAGGTGAGGGCTCGACGGCAGCGGTCCTCCAGGGGGCGCTGCAGGTCGTCGACCGCGTGGACGCGCCGGTGAGCCTCCGAGCGGAGCTGGACCGTGAGCGCCCCCGGCTCGCGGTCGTTGCTGAGCGTTGCCCGCTCGTCCCCGCGCACGGGGACATGTCGAGCGACAACCTCGTGGTCCGCGACGGGCGGCCCGTGATCATCGACCTCGAGTGGGCCGGCATGCTGCCGTTCGGCTATGACCCGCTGTGGTTGCTCCTCGAGGAGGCGGTGCATCGGAGACGGCCGGCCCTGCTGCAGGCCTACCTCCGAGGGGTGTTCGATCCGGAGCTGCGCGCAGCCTGCACCGCTGCGGACCTGCCCCCCGCGGAGGGGACCGGCCGACGGCTGCTGCTCCTCGTGCTGCTCGTTCGCTGCCACGTGACGACCCGCCACCAGGCGTCCGGTGATGCACGCTTCGCGCTCGACCTGGCGGCTGGCTGGGAGGCGCTGTCGAGCGCGACAGCAGCGGCTCAATCAGACGACTGAGCCGAAGGCTCCTGACCGGGCTCCCCGTCCAGGAGGAACGCGCGCAGCTGCTTCCCGACGACCTCCAGGGAGTAGGTCGACTCCGCACGGCGTCGTGCCGCCGCCGCCGCTCTCGCGCGTCGCTCCTCGTCGTCGATGAGGGCACCCAGCGCCGCCGCCAGCGCCACGGGATCCTCCATGGGGACGATGATGCCGCCCGACGCCTCGCCGTCGGCCAGGATGTCGCTGATCCCTGGGGCATCGGCGGCCACCAGGGGGAGACCGCCGGCCATCGCCTCGATCGGAGCGACCGGGAACCCTTCGTGGCGGGACGGCAGGACGTAGACGTCGGCGGCGGAGGGGTAGGGGAGCAGCTCATCCCGGTCTGCGACGTACTCGTCGCGCCACCGGACGGTCCCGGCGGGCAGCGCGTCGAGCAGTGAACGGAACTGATCGGCGT
>JACDBB010000208.1 GCA_013695145.1 Euzebyales bacterium | reverse complement strand
CTTCAGCCGCTCTCAGCGGCTGAAGTCGACAAGCCGCGGGTTCGGCTAAGTGAGCTGCTTCCAGGCGGCCAGCTCGGCGCTGAAGCGGCCACGCTTGGCTTCATCCTGGACGCCGAGTCCCTCGCGCGCGGCGTTGACCAGCACACCGAGCTTTCCGGTGTGGACGTTGTGGTGCATCGCGTGAGCGGCGTCGGCGACCTCGACCAGCGGGTAGGTGCGGGTGAGGATCGGATGGATCATCCCGCGGTTGACCAGACGGTTGGCGTCCCAAGCCTCCTTGTAGTTGGCGAAATGGCTGCCGACGATGCGCTTCAGGTTCATCCACAGGTAGCGGTTGTCGAAGGTGTGGTCGTAGCCCGAGGTCGACGCGCACGTGACGATCGTGCCGCCGCGCCGTGCAACGAACACGCTGGCCCCGAACGTCGCGCGGCCAGGATGCTCGAACACCAGATCCGGGTCGTCGCCACCGGTCAGCGCGCGGATGCGCCCGCCGAAGCGCCGCCACTCCCTGGCGTCCTGGCGGGCGCCGTCCCAGAAGCGGTAGCGCTCGGCCGACCGGTCGATCACGGTCGTGACGCCGAGCCGCGCGAGCAGCGCCACCTTCTCGGGGCTCGATACGACACAGACCGGCAGGCCGCCGCCGTTGCGGACCAGTTGGACGGCGTAGCCGCCCAGACCGCCGGTGGCTCCCCACACCAGCACCACGTCGCCCTGCTTCATGTCGCCTGCGTTGCGCGACACCAGCATCCGGTAGGACGTCGCCAGCGTCAGCGACAGGCTGGCTGCCTCCTCCCAGGTGAGGTGCGTCGGCATCGGCATCAGTTGGTTGGCCTTCACCAGGCTCAGCTCGGCCATCCCGCCGAAGTTGGACTCGAACCCCCAGATGCGCTGGCGAGCGTCGATCATCGAGTCGTCGTGGCCCTCCGGGCCTTCCAGGTCCACGTAGTTGCAGTGGACGGTGACCCGGTCGCCCGGCTTCCAGCGGGTGACGCCCGGACCGCAGCGGACCACCACCCCTGCCGCGTCGGAGCCCACGACGTGGTACGGGAGGTCGTGGCGCGCGCCGAGCTCGGACTCGCGGCCGAAGCGCTCGAGGAAGCCGAAGGTCGGGACAGGCTCGAAGATCGACGTCCACACGGTGTTGAAGTTCAGCGCCGAAGCCATCGGCGCGATGAGGCACTCGTTCGGTCCCAGCGGGGGGATCGGGACCTCGTCGACGTGCAGCGACTCGCGCGGGTCCTTCGCGGAGGAGTCGAGGCCGGCGAAGCGCTCCACCTCGGTAGCGCGGACGACCGCGGCGCGCATCGACTGGGGGAGTGGCTGAGCCACGATCTCGCGCGCGTCGGCGCCGCCAAGGGCCACCTCGAGCAGCGCGTGCAGCTCTGTCGGCATGCGTTTCAGCCTCCCCGGTCCGCGATCGTCGGCCGCAGGCTACCGGGCGGGCAGCTTGCCGGGCCAGCGGGCTGGGCGAAGACGTGCAAACGGCCCCCGACGCTCGACGGTTCCGTCCTCCCTTCCCCTTGGAGGGCGGTCCCGCGTCGCGCCGAGGGCCGATTGCTGCGCGGACGATACGCAGGGGTCGGCGTTCCCGTCAACCGCGCGGTCCACAGGCTTGGCCACAGCCCTGTGGACAACCCCGCCGCCACCTGCGGAAACGCCGTGGAACCTGTGGACCGTGCCTGTGGACGCCGAGGCTTCGAGATCGGTGCCCGGGGCCCTGACCTGCGGGTACGGCGGGACGCGCCTGTGGATGGAAGTTTCGGGCCGGCGAATCCCCGGTGGGGGGGCTACTCGCTGCCGTCGGTGAGCTCGGCGGCCGCCATGCGCACCAGCCAGCGGCTGGGCTCGCCCAGCTCCTGCGGGTCCGGGAGGTGGGAGGCGTCGCGCCACACGCGGTCGAGGCCCTCCTGGCCGCGCGCGGCGATCACCGCGGCGCAGAACGCCTGCGCCTGGCGGACGTCGGCGGGAGAGAGGTCGAGCCCGACCAGCTGCTGGAGGAACTGCTCGCCGGGTCCGTGCTCAGCCCGGCGACGGCGCAGCGCTTCGGAGATCCGCGGCAGGGCCGTCAGCTTGTCGCCCGCCGCGGACTCGATGACGGTGTCCACCCACGCCTCGGTGAACGAGATCAGCGCCTGGAGCCGGCCCAGGGTCGCCCGTTGGGCGCTGGTCGGCTCGATGCGGAACGCGTCAGGCGACTCGAGCGCCCGCTGCATCGACGTGGGATCGCTCGGGTCCAGACCCGCACCGCCGAGCTGGTCGAACAGCGAGCCGGGATCGAACTCGGCGTCAGCGGCGAACCGGCGCACCAGCCCGGCGACGTGCTCGGACAGCCAGGAGACCCCCGCGAACATGCGGCGGTGCGCCGCCTCGCTGAGGGCCAGCCAATGGCGGAACTCGACGGCGTCGAAGTCGTAGTCCCGCGCGAAGCGGTCGGCCGTGCCGCCGACCGTCCCGACGATGCGGGCGTCGATGGTCGGGACGCCGAGGCCGTAGGCGCCGAGCAGCTGGCCGGCGAGGTGACCGGCGATGGTGCCCGTCTGCATGCCGTACAGCATCGCTCCCATCGACTGCATCGCCTGGGCGAACGGGTTGCCGGGGCCGCCGGCGCCGGCCATGCCGGCCAGCTCCTCCGGGAGCTGCTGGGACAGTGCCGCGCCCATCTGTTGGGCGACCGGCTCGACGTAGGCGCCGAGCCCCTCGTGCCTGGCGGCTTCCCGCACCCACTGCTCCTGCGTGAACGCCCGCACCGGACCGTCTATCCCGGGTAGGTCGGTGACCTGGTCCAGCCACAGCTCAGCGGTGTGGACCGCTTGCGCCAGCTCCTCGACGTCCCGATCGCTGGTGGCGCGCGTGTCCGCGTCAGTGGCGATGGCCATTGCCGTCTGCCCCGCGAGGTCCCAGTTGACCGGACCCCCGGTCCAGCTCATGACTTTCTGCAGCTCCCGGAACAGCGGGACCTGCTCGAACATCCGCGGGTCGAAGCCACCGCCGAACGGATCACTCATCGTGAAATCCGCCCGCCAGGCGGCGCGGTGTCGGTCCGGCTCCTCGTGCCCACGGCGCCCATGCTAGACCTGTAGCCGCGGGCTGCTCTTCGGCTCGTCGGACGAGGAGGCGCGATGAGCACGATCGCCGTGACGGGGGCAAGCGGCCCCGTCGGCCGGGCGCTGCTGGAACGGCTGGACGCCGATCCCGCGGTGACGCGCATCGTCGGGGTCGATGTGGTCGAGCCGCCGATGCCGGTGGCCAAGCTCGACATGCGCACCACCGATGTCCGTGATCGCCTCCTGCCGCTGGCCCTCGACGGGGTCGACGTCCTGGTCCACCTCGCGCTGGACGACCTGCCCCAGCACGACGAGGACACGCTGTTCGCGCGCAACCTGCAGGGCACCCGCAACGTCCTCGACGCCGCCGCCAAGGTGGGCGTTCGCGGGCTGGTGCACCTGTCGGGATGGGCCGCGTACGGTGCGCACGAGAACAATCCCCTGCCACTCACCGAGAAGGCTCCGTTACGCGCGAACCCCGACTTCGCGCCCGGCTACCACCAGCTGCTCGCCGAGGAGCTCGTCGGCGAGTTCGCGGACGCCCACCCCGAGACGCGCGTGGCGGTGCTGCGCCCTGCCGCGCTGGTGGGCCCGGGCGTGGACCACGTGCTGGCGAGGCACTTCGAGGCGCCCCGCTTCCTGATGGTGGGGGGGTGCGCCCCGCCGCTTCAGTTCCTGCACGTCGACGACCTCGCCGAGGCGTTGCACCGCGCGGCGGCTGGTGAGCTCACCGGGACCTACAACGTCGCCGCCGACGGATGGCTGTCGACCCGTGAGGTCTGCGCCGTGCTGGGGCTCCGCCCGTTGCGGGTCCCCGAGACGTTCGCGGACACCGCCACCAGATGGCTGTGGGCCAAGAACCTGTCCAGCGTCCCGCCGGGCGCGCTCCACCTGCTGTCGCACCCCACGGTCCTGTCGGCGGCCAAGCTGCGCGCCACTGGCTGGGCACCGGCGCGGTCCAACCGGGAGTCGCTCCGTGAGTTCGCCGCCGAGCACCACGGTTGGGTGCGCATCGGTCCGCTGCGCATCCGCCGCCGCGATGGCTGGCTCAGCGTGGCCGCGGTCGTTGGCCTGACGGTCGGTGCGGCGGGGGCGCTGGTGGGCAGGCGGGGTCGCCTCCGCTGAAACCGGGCCGCTCAGCGGGCGCCGGACAGGAACACGAACAGCCCGACGATCACGTAGGCGGTGATCACCAGGCTCACCGAGCCCGTCGCGATGCCCGCGACAGCCTGTCCCCGTGAGCCGAGCCCCCGCGCGGCCGCGCGCAGGCCGGCCACGCCAAGCGCGACGGCGGCGACCCCGAAAAGCGTCGCCACGAGCAGGGTGGGGAGCCCTCCGGCCAGCACCGCGAGGATCAGCGAGGCCGTGCCCGCCACCACGGCCGAGACCGCGGGACGGTTGCCGTCGTCGTCGACGGTCGGGTCCGGCGGGGCGTGAGGGCCCGCGGCCTCAGCGGGCGTCCCGCCGCGTGTCGACTTCGGCCGCCGAGAGCGGCCAAAGTCGACAACGCCCGGGTCGTTCAGATCGTCACCTCGCCATGACGATCCGCGTCGGTGACGTGCGCCGCGGCCCACGCGTCGTAGGTGGGGTCGAAGTAGCGGACCCGGATCTTCTTGTACTCCTTGGTCGAGTACAACAGCCGGTAGTCGTCCAAGCCGGTGCGCTCGCGGATGTCGGCGACGGCCTCCTCGACCCGTTCCTTGGACGTCGCGTGGATCATGCCGAACAGCGCGTAGGGCCAGTCCGGGTAGGTGGGCCGTCGGTAGCAGTGGCTGACCGCGGCGTAGCCGGCCAGCTCCAGCCCGAGCTCGTCGGTGGCCTGCTCCGGGACGTTCCACACGCTCATCGCGTTGGCGCCGAAGCCGGCGCGGCGGTGGTGCAGCACGGCGGCGAAGCGGCGCATGAGGCCCTCGTCGATGAACGCCTCGGCCGCTTTGATGACCGCGTCCTCGCTCACGCCGAGCCGGGCGGCCATCTCCGCGAAGGGGGCCGCCTCGACGGCCAGATCCTCCTGCAGCTGCTTGACGTAGCCGACTTCCTCCTCGGTGAGGTCGTCGGCGGTCCGGCTGGTGTCGGCATGCGCCGGGATCTGGGTCTTGGCGGCCATCGAGCGAGTGTCGGTGACGTCAAGGTCGACGCCGATCTTGTACAGCTTCAGGGTCGGCAGGATCCGGGTCGAGGTGGCCCCGGCCAAGCGGTGCAGCGCGTTGACGTGCGCCTCCAGATCCTCGCCAGGCGGCACGGCGACGGTCCACCAGATGTTGAACTCGTGGTCACGGCGGTAGTTGTGGCTGACGCCTGGGTGCGCGCTGATGATCGCCGCGGCCTCGTCCACGCGGTCCTCGTCGACCGCGGTGGCGACCAGCGACGAGCGGTAGCCGAGCTTGCGGGTGTCGAAGATCGCCGACACCTGGCGGATGATGCGCTCGTCCTTCAGGCGCTGGTAGCGGTCCATGACCGTCTCGTCGGACTCGCCGAGCCGCTCGCCCAGCGCCGCGAAGGGCCGCGGGACCAGCGGGAACGAGGTCTGAATGATGTTGAGCAGCTCCTGGTCGCGCTCGTCGAGGGTGACGCGGCCGACGGTCTTGCTGGGCATGGGGAGCACTTTCGATCACGAGCGGGAACTCCATGGTAAAGGTAGGGGTGTGAACGCCCGACTGCACACCCGCCTCACCGACGAGCCGCTCTCGCCTTGCGCCGCGCACGACTGGGTCGCGGATGCCACCGCCGGCGCGGTGGTCGTGTTCACGGGCACCGTGCGCGCCGAGACCGACGGTCGTCCCGTCGCGGGTCTCACCTACGAGGCGTACGCCGACCGCGCCGAGACCCAGCTGGCCGCCGTCGCTGCCGAGGTGGCCGCGACCTGGCCGGTGAGCGCGGTGTGGATGGAGCACCGAGTGGGCGAGCTGGCGATCGGAGAGCCGTCCGTGGTCGTGGCGGTGGCCGCGGGACATCGACCCGAGGCGTTCGACGCCGCCCGCCACGGCATCGACACGCTGAAGGCGACCGTGGCCATCTGGAAGCAGGAGCACTGGGCGGACGGCGAAGCCCACTGGCCGGCCACCGACTGACGGGCGGCTGACTGACGGGCGACGCCTGGCGGCTGCCGGTGTCCGTCCGGGCAGGCTGATGCTTGCGGTCAGCACCGTCACGGACCTACGCTCGGACCTCGTTGCCGACGCTCCCTCTCTCGTGCGGGGTGCGAGCCGCCGCCGAGGAACCGACGCGATCGAAGCCGATGACCCGCCGACACTTGCCATGACGACACTCCTCATCCTCTGCGTGCTCGTGACCGCGGGCTGGCTGGCCGCGAGCCTCATGGGCCGTGCCCGCGTCGCCGGTTCGCGCGACTCCGTGCAAGACTTCTCGCGCGCCATGACGGCGATCTCGCCACACGCCGCCCACCGGGCCGCGGCCCGATACGCCCGCTCACGCGCCCGCTCGCCTGACGTGCCCGGCCGTCGCCGTCCCGCTCGGGCGACCACGACCCGCCATCTGACGCGGCGCTAGCCGTGCTCGGCGGCCGGCGAGACCTCGCCATCGACCTCGGAACGGCCAACACCCTGGTCTGGGGCAGGGGTCGGGGCATCATCCTCCGCGAGCCCACGGTCATCGCGCTGAATCAGCGCAACGGCGACGTGCTGGCCATGGGCACCGACGCCTACGCGATGATCGGGCGCACACCGGGCCACATCATCGCCGAGCGTCCCCTGCGCGGCGGAGCGATCACCGACTTCGACACGACCGCCCGGCTGATCAGGCTGCTGCTGCAGCGGGTCGGCGTGTCGCGCTTCAACCGGCCGCGCGTGCTCATCTGCGTCCCGAGCGCCATCACCACCGTCGAGCGGCGCGCCGTCGAGGAGGCTGCGCTGCAGGCGGGGGCGTCCGCGGCCTACCTCATGGAGGAGCCGATGGCGGCCGCGATCGGAGCTCGGCTCCCGATCCACGAGCCCATCGGCAACATGGTGATCGACGTCGGTGGCGGGACCTCTGAGGTGGCGGTCATCTCCATGGGCGGGATGGTGTCGTCCAAGGCGATCCGCGTCGGCGGCTTCGACATCGACGCCGCCGTGCAGAACTACGTGCGTCGCGAGTACGCGGTCGCGATCGGTGAGCGGACCGCCGAGGAGCTGAAGATGGCTATCGGCTCCGCGTACCCGCAGCTGGAGGAGCCCAAGGCCGAGATCCGAGGCCGGGAGCTGGCCACCGGACTTCCCAAGGTCGTCCTCGTGGGCGCGGAGGAGCTGCGCGAGGCGATCGACGACTGCCTGTCGGCGATCGTCGCTGCCGTGCTCGGCACGCTGTCGGAGTGCCCGCCCGAGCTGACCCAGGATGTGCTCGAAAGCGGCATGTACCTGACGGGAGGTGGTGCCCTGCTGCGGGGTCTCGACGCGCGGATCGCCCAGGAGACCGAGGTCGACGTCAACCTGCTCGACACGCCGCTCGAGACGGTGGTGACCGGCGCCGGAATCACCATCGAGTCGTTCGACGAGCTGAAGCACCTCTTCGCGGGGTGACCCCTGAGGGCGGAGCGAGGCGGCTGATTCAGTGACCCCAGCGGCTGCGCGGTCCATGATGGGCGCATGACCGCCGGACCGCCCGCCGCGCTGCACCTGGCCGCCCATCTGCTGGCGTTGGCCGCCGCCGTCGGGCTCGGTGCGATCGCGCTCGGGGGTCGCACGCCCGCCGGACCTTCAGCAGCTCTGACGGTGCCTGACGCAAGGGCTCCGGGGGCGCGTACCGGCCGCTGGCTGGTGGCTGCAGGCGGCTTCGCGCTCGCCCTCGGACACGCGCTGGAGGGCGCGCTGCTTGGGGACCGCGGTCCCATCGTGGGTTGGCTGCTGGCCGCCGGGTTGGTCGCCGTGGCCGTGGGCAGCGTGTGGGACCGCCTGCCCCGCGCTGGCGGTGCCCTGGTCGCTGTGCCGCTCGCGCCGGTCGCCGCGGCGGCCGTCGGCGCCGCGGCCGGCGTGGCGGGCGGCATCCGGGCGCTGATGGCGGGACGTTCGGGGTTGCTGGCCGGTGTGGGGCTCTGCGCATGGGGCGCCGCCCAGGCGCTGGCCGCCGGCTGGCCGACCGCAGCGGCCGTGGCGACCCTGGTCGGCGCGGTCGCGCTCGGCGGATGGGTGTGGCAGGCGAGCGCCGCCCGTCTGCTGTCCCGGGTGGTCACCACGTTCGTGGCGAGCCTGCTGGTGCTGGCGGTGCTCCTCGGGGGGGTGCTCGCGTCGATCGGCTCGACGGAGCTGGTGCGTGACGAGCTGGCCGTGCTGGCCGACGCCGGCGACGACTTGGCGCGCGACCTCACCCGCGAGTGGCCTCGTGACGCGATCGACAACGTGCGGCCGCTGCGTGCCGCCTCGAGCACGCTGGCGGGGCTGGTCGCAGCCCAGGATGCTGCAGGCCTGACCGGTCTGCTGCGACGCGCCGAGGAGCAGGATCTGCTGGCCGTCCTGGACCCTGAGGGCCAGGCGCTGCTGGTCGCCACCGACGCGCCCGCGCTGGCGGACCAGCGCTTCCGGGCCAGCCTGCGATCCTACGAGCCGGTGGCGAGGCTGCTCGACGGCTCCGAGCAAGCCGGTGGGCTCATCGTCGTCGACGGGTGCCTGGTGGCGCTCGGGGGCGTCGCGGTTCCGGACGGGCTGGCCGAGGACGACCCGGCGACGCTGGGGGGCTTCCTTCCCGGACAGGACGGACCGACGCGGTTTGTGGTGTTGAGCGGCCGCATCGCCGATGACGCCTGGGCCTCATCGGCCGCCGGCCGGTTCCCAGGGCAGGTGGCCGTCGAGGTGGCCGGCCAGGTGGGGGCGGTGTCGGGGCAGGTCGCGGGTGTCGGCCTTGCGGACATCGTGGCGGCGACACCGCCCGGGCGCGGGGGCGTCGCGACCACAGTCGACGGTGCCGCGTTCTTCGCCACCTCTCACGCTCTGCGTGCGCCCGGGGGTCCTGAGCTCGGCCGGCTGGTCACCGCGAGGTCGGCGGCGCTGCTCGACCGCATCGAGCGTGCCCAGACCCGTCGCCTGTTCCTGCTGACCCTGGTCGGGGCGGCGCTCGCCGCCGCGGCCGCCGCCGCCGTGACGGGCCGCCTCGTTGCGCCGGTGCGTCGCCTCACGGACGCGGCCGCCGCGGTGCGCGAGGGTGACCTCGATGTGCGCACCGACCTTGGGGGACGCGACGAGCTGGGCACCCTCGGCCGGACGTTCGACGGGATGACGTCGTCGCTTGCGGCCCAGTCGGGCGCGCTGCGGGAGGCCGCCGACGAGCAGGCTCGCCTGCGCGGGCGGTTGGAAGCACTGACCGCGTCGATGCGTGACGCCCTGGTCGCCGTCGACGCCGATGGCAAGGTCGTCACCTTCAACCCGGCGGCAGAGCGCCTGGTGGGCCGGGACGTCGTGGACGTGCTCGGCCGGCCCCTCGAGGAGGTGCTCCGTGGCACCGCCGAGGACGGTCGCTCTGTGTCCTCGGCGTTGGCCGCCGCGGCCAGGGACCGGCCCGTCGCCGTGCAGCTGCGACTCGTGACGGGCACCGGCATCGTGCCGGCGGCCGCGACCGCCGCCCCTGTCCACGACCGCGGCGGCGCGCTGCTGGGACGCGTCTTCGTGTTGCGTGACGTCACCCGTGAGACCGAGCTGGAGCGGATGAAGACCGAGTTCCTGGCCAACGTCAGCCACGAGCTGCGCACTCCGCTCACGCCGATCAAGGGCTACGCCGAGCTGCTGGCCAAGCGCGACGTCGATACCGACGCGGTGCACGGGTTCGCGGATCGCATCGTGAGGTCGGTCGCGCGGCTGGAACGCGTCGTGGATCTGATCGTCGAGTTCGCCGCGCTGGACAGCGGGCGAATGCGTCCCGAGCCCGAGCCCGTGCCGGCGGACGCCATGATCGGCGCGCTGCTCGCGGACTGGCGCGACCGGGTCACCGACCGGGAGTTCAGCGCGACGCTCACCACCGGTCTGCCGGCTTTGCACGTCGATGCGGCGATGCTGCGCCGTGCCCTTGACGAGTTGGTCGACAACGCCCTGAAGTTCTCACCCGGCGGTCAGCCGATCACGATTTCCGCGGTGCCGGCCGGGCGCGCGCAGGTGGCCATCGCCGTCACGGATCGCGGGGTCGGCATGCACGCCGGTACGCTCACGAGCATGTTCGCCGAGTTCGTCCAGGGTGACGGCAGCGCGTCGCGCCGCTTCGACGGCCTCGGCCTCGGCCTGGCGCTGGTGGGCCGCATCGCCGAACGGCTGGGTGGCGACGTCGACGTCAGCTCGCAGCCCGGCGAGGGCACCACCGTGCGGCTCCTGCTCCCGACCACCGACGGCTCGTGAACGCGACCGGCCTTGTGAGAGCAACGCGCCCAATCGGCCCTCGTAGACTGCGGCGACGATGACCGACAGCGCGAGGAGGACGAGCGTGCTCACGCCCGAAGAGGTCCGGTCCCGTGCGTTCCTCGTGTCCTTGCGCGGGTACGACCGCGACGAGGTCCATGCGTTCCTGGCTACCGCCGCCGACGACTTGGAGACGCTCCAGGAACGCCTTCTGGCGCTCAACGAGGAGCTTGACGCGGCGCGGTCAGCGCCGGTCCCGTCCGCTGCCGAGGAGTCGGTCGCGCCAGCCGGTCTGTTCGCCGAGATCGGCACGCAGACGCAGCGCATCCTCGAGGCTGCGCAGCAGGCCGGGGACGAGCTGCGGCGCGCGGCGGAGGCCGAGGCTGACGATCTGCGCCGCGGCGCCCAGCAGGAGGCGAACCGCGAGCGCACGGACGTGCGGGCCGAGACGACCCGCATGATCGCGGACGCCGAGCGGCAGGTGGAGACGATCCAGGAGTCGATGGCCGAGCTCGAGCAGGCGCGCGAGACCCTGGCCGAGCAGCTGCGCAGCGTCGGTCGTACGGTCGAGCGGACGCTGCGCGACCTGTTGCCCGATGACGCCGCTCCCGCGATCAGCGTGCGCGAGGCATTGACCTCCTCGGCATCGACCGCCGCCGCGCCGGCGATGGACGACGAGGGGCGAGCGGCGGTCGCGGTGGCGGAGCCCGAGGTCGCCGTGGAGCGACCGGCCGACGCGGGCGAACCGGAGTCGGCGCCAGAGCGCCGGCCGCCAGACCCGATGGCCCAGCCGCCGGTTGACGATCCGCTGGATCGGCGGGCCGATGCGCTGGGTCCGTTGCATCCAAGACTGGTGCGTGCCCTGAAGCGGCGGCTTCGACCGGTGCAGGCGGATCTCGCCAAGCGCATCGACGCCGGCGAGGACCGCGTCCGACCGTCGGCCTCCGCGCTGGAGGGCTTGGGCGAGACGGCGGACCCGCTCCTCGTGGCGGCGCACCGCGCGGGGCTCGAAGCCGGGGCGCGCCTCGCCGGCGCCGAGCCCGTCAACGTGAGCGCGGTGAGCGCGCCCGCCGGCCTCGGCGCGGAGCTGGCCGCGGTCTTCGCCGAGCACCTGCAGGCCGCCGCGGACGGCGCGCAGAGTGCGGGGTCCGGCACCGAGCCCGCCGGAGCGCGCCTCGACGCGGCCGTTGAGCAGCTGTCGCAGACCACCTTGCCGGAGCTGGGGGCGCTCGCCCTGCTGCAATGCTACGAGCGGGGTCTGGCCGATGCGTGGCGGGCCGCTGGGGTCACCCACCGCAAGTGGTTGCACGCCGCGGAACCCGAATGCCCCGATCCGCGTTGTGCCGATAACGCCCGCCGCGGCGCTGTGCCGATGGACGAGCCGTTCCCCAGCGGGCACGACGCGCCCCCGGTGCGCGTCGGCTGCGCGTGCTCGACGATCCCCGAGTTCGCGGCGGCCGCCGGGTCCGGTGGCTGACGCCTGCGCCTGACCCCGACGTGTGACACCCCCGATGTGCGACAAGGAGTGCCCCCTGTGAGCGACGTGTTCCGATCGCGCCGGCAACTGTGGCTGGTGCTGCTCGGCGTTGCTGTCGTGCTCGTCCTGCTGGGCACGCGGATCGCGACCTTCTACACCGATGTGCTGTGGTTCGGCAGCATCGGGTACGCGGACGTGTTCTGGACGCTGCTGGGCACGCGGATCGGTCTGGGGGTGGCCACGGGCCTGACCGCCGCCGCGCTGGTGGTCGGCAACCTGCTGCTGGCTCGGCGCCTCGCGCCCGACTACCGCGTCCCGTCCGCGCAGGAGGAGGCGGTCGAGCGCTACCGGCAGGTGCTCGAGCCGTACGCCCGCCCGCTGGCGATCGGGGTCGGCGCGGTGATCGGTCTGCTGTCGGGGCTGTCGCTGGCGAACGAGTGGGAGACGTTCCTGCTGTGGGCGAACCGGGTGCCGTTTGGCATACAGGACCCGCAGTTCGGCCTCGACGTGGGCTTCTTCGTGTTCCAGCTGCCGCTGTTGGAGCTGGTCAACTCCTGGCTGTTCACGACGCTCGTGCTGGTGATCGTGCTCACCGCGGTGGCGCACTACGTGTTCGGCGGCATCCGTCCGCAGTCGCCGGGCCAGCGCATCCTGCCGCAGGTGAACGCGCACATGTCGGTGCTGCTCGCCCTGCTGGTCGGCGTGAGGGCGTGGGGGTTCGTGCTGGACCGTTACCTGCTCAGCTACTCCGAGCGCGGGACGGTCACCGGGCTGTCCTACACGGACGTGAACGCCCAGCTGCTCGCCTTCCAGCTCCTCGCGATCATCGCGGCGGTGTGCGTCGCGTTGTTCCTCGTCAACCTGCGCTTCCGCGGCTGGCTGCTGCCGGCGGGCGGCGTGGCGATCCTGGTGGTCGCGGCGGTCGTCCTGTCGGGGATCTACCCGGCGGCGATCCAGCGGCTGCAGGTCGACCCGCAGGAGCTCGCCCGCGAGGAGCCCTACATCGAGCGCAACCTCGAGATGACCCGCATGGGCTTCGGGATCGAGCTGGAGCAGGTGGAGAGCCTGGAGTTCCCCGCCAACTCCCAGCTGACCGACGAGCAGGTGGCCTCCAACTCCACGACGCTCGAGTCGATCAGGCTGTGGGACCCCGCGACTCTGCAGAACACCTACCAGCAGCTGCAGGTGTTCCGCTCCTACTACGACTTCCGCGACGTCGACGTCGACCGCTACGAGATCGACGACGAGCAGCAGCAGGTGATGATCAGCGTCCGCGAGCTGAACGAGCGGGACATCCCCGAGGCCGCGCGGACCTGGCAGAACCAGCGGCTGTTCTACACCCACGGCTACGGCGTGGTGTCCTCGGACGTGTCGATCGCCCGTGACGACGGCCAGCCGGTGTTCCTCCAGTCCAACATCCCGCCGGAGGGCGTGGACGCGCTGCAGGTCGACAACCCGCGCATCTACTTCGGGGAGCTGCCTCCGGAGTACTCCATTGTCAACAGCTCGATCGACGAGTTCGACTTCCCGACCGAGGGCGGCGGGCAGAGCCTGCACCGCTACGAGGGCGAGGACGGGGTCGTGGTCGGCACGCCGCTGCGTCGCCTGGCGTTCGCGCTCCGCTACGCCGAGCCGAACTTCGTCCTGTCGGGCCTGATCGAGCCGGAGTCGAAGATCCTGTTCAACCGCAACATCCGGGAGCGGGTGGAGCGCGTGGCCCCGTACCTGAAGGTCGACCACGACCCGTACCCCGCGGTGGTGGGCGACCGGGTCAAGTGGATCGTGGACACGTACACGACCACCGACATGCTGCCCTACTCCGAGCGGGTCGAGCTTGGGCCCTTGACGGCCGCCGACCAGCGCGTCTTCGAGACGGGCCAGAACGCGCAGGGCGAGCTGGTCGTCCAGGAGCGCACCGTGGAGGTCTCCGGGATCGCCGGCCGGGCCAACTACATCCGCAACAGCGTGAAGGCGGTCATCGACGCCTACGACGGCACCGTCGAGCTGTACGTGATCGACGAGGACGACCCGATCATCCAGGCTTGGCAGGGCGTCTTCCCCGACAGCTTCACGCCCGTGGCCGAGGCCGAGCCGGAGCTCGTCGAGCACTTCCGCTACCCCGAGGACATGTTCCGGGTGCAGTCGGCGCTGTTCCAGCGCTACCACATCCCGGAGGCCGACGACTTCTACTCCGGCGAGGACAACTGGGCCACGCCCATCGACGCGGCGTACGCCCAGAACCAGGGGCAGACCCCGAGCGAGCAGCGGCAGCAGCGGCAGATGCGGCCCTACTACCTGCTGATGCGCCTGCCCGGAGAGCCCGAGGAGGAGTTCGCGCTCATCCAGCCGTTCACGCCCGCGAACCGACCGAACCTGATCGGCTGGCTCGCCGGGCGCAGCGATGGTGAGTTCTACGGGCAGCTCAAGTCCTACCTCATGCCGCCCGACCGCACGGTGTTCGGCCCGCAGCAGGTGCAGGCCCGCATCGACCAGGACAACGACGTCGCGCAGCAGATCACGCTGTGGAACCAGTCCGGGTCACGGGTGATCTACGGCAACCTGCTGGTCATCCCGGTGGAGGACAGCCTGCTGTACGTGCAACCGCTGTTCCTGCGCTCCCAGCAGTCCGACATCCCGGAGCTGGCCAAGACCGTGCTGGTGTTCGGCAACCAGATCGTGATGGAGGACACGCTGGCCTCGGGCCTTGCTGGGCTGTACGGGGACGCGGCGCCCGGCGTGGCGGAGATCGCCGGCCTTCCTGAGGACCAGCAGCCGCAGGATGCGGTCCCCGACCCGGGCGGCGAGGACGGCGCCGACGGCGCCCCCGACCCGCGCGTGCAGGCGCTGATCCTCGGGGCGCTCGAGCGCTACGCCGAGGGCGAGCAGGCCCTGCGCGACGGCGACCTGGCCGCCTACGCGGAGGCGAACCGCGCCGCGCAGGAGCTGCTGACCGAGGCCCAACGGCTGACCGGCGGCGAGGTGCCTGACCTGCCCGACCTCTCCGAGCCCGACGAGGCCGACGACGCCGAGCCTGACGTCGAGCCGACGCCCACACCGCCTCCCGACGACGCGGACGCGTGACCCGCCCGTTCGTCGAACGTTTGATCCGGCTACCGGATCAAACGTTCAACGAGGCCGCGAGGTTGCAGGGGTCAGGGGACGCTGCTACCGTTTCTTGCGCGAGGTGGAGCAGTTCGGTAGCTCGCCGGGCTCATAACCCGGAGGTCGCAGGTTCAAATCCTGCCCTCGCAACCACGCGAAACCCCTGGTCAGCCGGCGGTTCATGCATTTTCGCTCCTCCTTCTTGCGCGAGATAGGTCACGTTTAGGTCACAGGGGGTCTGATTCATCGCGCCGGGCTGTCGTCGCTGTCCTCGTCTTCGGGACCGTCCCGGCCTCGGTCTTCGCGGATGCGTTCTGCTCATCGGTGCGGACAGGCTCCACGACGATGCCGAAGACGAGGTCGGAGAAGCTTTGGGCGGCCTCGGCCTGCATGCCGGGCAGGACGTGGGCGTAGGTGTCCAGGGTGAAGGCGACCGAGTGGTGCCCGAGCCGCTCGGAGACGACCTTGGGGTTCGCGCCTGCCTCCAGCAGCAGGGTGGCGTGGGTGTGCCGCAAGTCGTGGAGCCTGATATGTGGCAGTCCCGCGTCACGCCCGTGGCGGCGGAACAGTTCGGTGATCCAGTCGGGGTGGATCCAATGACCGTCCTCGCGGGTCACGACGAGATCGAGGTCGTGCCAGCCGCCTCCCCAGGCCGCACGCTCTTCGAGCTGCTGCTCCCGGTGCAGCTTGAGCGCGTCAAGGGTGCGGCGGTCCAGATCGATGGTCCGTCGTCCGCGCGGACTCTTGGGCACCGACAGTTGTGGCTTGCCGTCGACGCTGGCGAGGCGCTGTCGCACCGCCAGACGCCCGGCGTCGAACAGGATGTCCCGCCAACGGACACCGCCGAGCTCGCTGCGCCGCATGCCGCTGCTGGCGGCCAGCATCCAGACGGCGGAGAGCCGGTCGTGCCTCACGTGCTCCAGGAAGGCGAGGAGTTGCTCGGCGGTCCATGTCCTCATCGTCGCCTGGCGAGCGGCGCTGGCCATGCGGTGCGATGGCGGGTCGGCGAGGAGCGCCACGTTGCGCGCGAGCAGCCCCCACCGCACGGCGTCGCCCAGCGCCTTGTGGAGGATCACGTGCATCTCCCGCACGGTCTTCGCTGACAGCCCGCCCCTGCCGTTCATCCGTCCAGACTCGAGGAGGTCGGCATAGAGGCTGTTGAGGTGGAGCGGGTTCAGCTTCTGCAGCTTGATGTGGCCGAGTCGCGGGACCACCTGGTTGGCGACCTTTCGACGGTACTCAACCCAGGTGGTGGCCTCCAGACGTGGGGGACGCATCGCCGGCAGCCAGCGATCGGCCAGGAACTCGCCGAGCGTCTGATCCGAGAGCACCACGTACGAGCCGTTGTCGACGGATCCGAGGATCTCACGGAGCGCAGCGTCCGCCTCCTCGCGGGTACTGAACCCCTGCCGTCGCGTCTGCCTCCGCTTGCCTCCGCCGTGTGCGACGTCGGCGACGACGCACCAAGTCCAGTGGTCGCTGCCACATGGACAGCGCTTGGCCTTGGGCTTGAGTCGCTTCAAGCAGGTCGTGCAACGACGCAACACGGATCCTCCCATTGCCTTCCTCCTTTGATCGGGAGCGCATCGACGGCCGTTGCGAGCGGTCGCTCAGCGCGGCGGTGGGCACGCATCAGCGGTCGGCGGGTGGGTTCGACGTGCGCTCATGGCGCGAACTCGCCGCGGGGGACGGTGAGAGCGCTGCGTCAGGGCATCCGGCGGGCAGGCCGAGAAGGGCGAGCAGCCTCGGGGTCGGGACGAGCAGCCGCCGGCCCAGGCGAAGGGTTGGCAACTCGCCCGCGGCAGCCGCGCGGTAGGCGCTCCGCCGGCTGATGCCCAGCACCGCCGCGGCCTGCTCCACCGAGATGGTAGGGGGAAGCTCCTGCATCATGGGCGGACCCTCTCCGGCCTCCTGCCCAACGAGGGGTCCATGAGACTACCACGATTGAAAGCGGTTTGGCTAGTGTAGACATGGATTATTTGGGGGACTCACAAGTAAGCAGTTGATGACAAATCGCGGACAAGGGCCTTCGAAGACGGCCAGCCGGCGCCGCGACACTTTCGGGCGCCGAAACGTCGCGGCCATCGCGGCGAGTCGGACAGAGCTTGACCGGTCAAGCAGGGGACAGCGCTGCGACCGCAGGCCCGGTAACGTCTACGCCCGCACGAGTCACCGGTGTTATCGCAACGGGGGGGTATGCAGGACACGACGGCAGATGGGCCACAGGTCGGCCAGCTCGTCCGGGTGCGCGGCCAGCAGTGGGTCGTCGCAGACGTCAGCCGCAGTGCGCAGCCGGTCGACGAGCTGGCGCCGGCGCGCCTCCCTGGGCGCACGCTGGTCACGCTTACCAGCGTCAGTGACGACGATCTCGGCGAGGAGCTGCGCCTCGTGTGGGAGGTGGAACCAGGCCGGGAGATCGTCCCGGCGACCGAGCTGCCGACGGTCACCGCTGACGGCGGGGACGACCCGCAGCGCCTCGGTGCGTTCCTGGATGCGGTCCGCTGGGGAACGGTCGCCAGCGCGGACACCCGCACCCTGCAGGCCCCCTTCCGGGCCGGTATCACGATCGAGGAGTACCAGCTCGAGCCGGTCGCGCGGGCCCTGGCGATGCCCCGCGTGAACCTGCTCATCGCCGACGATGTCGGCCTCGGCAAGACGATCGAGGCCGGGCTGGTGATGCAGGAGTTGCTGCTGCGCCACCGGGCGCGGCGCATCCTCGTGGTGTGCCCGGCGCCTCTGACGCTCAAGTGGCGCGAGGAGATGGCCACCAAGTTCGGCCTTGACTTCGTCGTGCTCGACGCGGGCGCGCTGCGCGGTCTGCGCCGCACGCACGGCTTGGAAGCCAACCCGTTCACGGTGCACCCTCGCACGATCGTCAGCTTGCAGTGGCTGCGCACGCCGCGCGTCCAGCGGCTGCTCGACGAGGTCCTCACACCTGACACGCGGCATCCCGGCTACTTCGACCTGCTGGTCGTCGACGAGGCGCACCACGTCGCCCCGCCGGCGCCTCGACGCGGGCGGGGTTACGCGGTGGACAGCCTGCAGACGAACGCGATCAGGCGGGTGTTGGCTCACAGCCAGCACCGCCTGCTGCTGTCGGCCACGCCGCACAACGGCTACTCCGAGTCGTGGCAGGCGCTGCTGGAGATCCTCGACCCCCAGCGGTTCGCCCGTGGCGTCGAACCCGACCGGTCCGTGCTGGCCGAGGTGATGGTCCGCCGACTCAAGACCGACCTGACCAACGCCGACGGCACGCCGGTGTTCCCGCCGCGGTTGCCGCCGCGCGCGATCGACGTGACCTACAGCGCCGCCGAGCAGCAGGCGCATGACCTTCTCGCCCGGTACGTGGCAAGCCGCAGGCGAGCGACGACCAGCGGGACCGCGGTCCGCGCCGACGACCTGGTCACGCTGCTGCTCAAGAAGCGGCTGTTCTCGTCTCCGGCAGCCTTTGCCACCACTCTGGACGCCCACGCCAAGACCCTCGCCGCGGCCCGACCGTCGCCTGCCGCCGGCCAGCGCCTGCCAGAGTGGTTCGACGAAGTGCTCGGCTGGGACGACGACCTTGTCGACGACGAGGAGGGCGCCGAGGCCGAGCGCGTGCTGCTGGAGCGCACGGCCGACCTGACAGGCGCTCCCGATGCCGAGCAGCGTGACCTGATCGAGCAGCTGCGGTCCTGGGCCGACCGGTACGCCGAGCCGGCCGACAGCAAGGCCACCGCACTGGTCGCCGAGCTGGAGGGCGTCTGCCGACCTGATGGCCGCTGGAACGACGAGCGCGTCATCGTGTTCACGGAGTACGTGGACACCCAGCGCTGGTTGGCCGGACTGCTCGAAGCGCGCGGGCTGGGCGGCGACCGGCTGGGTCTGCTGCACGGCGGGATGGACGAAGGCAGGCGCGAGCACCTCAAGGCCGCGTTCCAGGCGTCACCCGACCGCCACCCGGTGCGGATCCTGCTGGCCACGGACGCGGCCAGCGAGGGCATCGACCTGCAACGCCACTGCCACCGGGTGATCCACTACGACATCCCGTTCAACCCCAACCGTCTGGAGCAGCGCATCGGCCGCGTCGACCGCCACGGGCAGCACGAGGCTGTCGAGGTGGTGCACTTCGTGGGCGCCGGCTGGGAACACGCCGCCGCCGGCTCCTACCAGGCGGACCTGGAGTTCCTCAGCCGGGTGGCCCGCAAGGTCGCGACCGAGCGCGAGGACCTCGGCAGCGTCAACCCCGTGCTGGCGGCCGCCGTCGAGGCGCGGATGCTCGGCAGGCCGTTGCTCGACGACCCGCTGTCGGTGACGCCCAAGCGCAGCACGCAGTTCCTGCGTGCGGAACGTGACCTGCGCGAGCAGGCCAGCCGTCTGCGCGCCCAGCTCGACGAGAGTGTGGCGCGGCTGCACGTCGCCCCGGCCAACGTGCGCCGGGTGGTGGACACCGGTCTGGCGTTGGCGGACCAGCCGCCGCTGACCGACGCCGGCCACGGCGAGGTGGCCCCGCCCCAGTTGCGCGCGGGCTGGGAGCGCACGGTCGCTGACCTGGTCGACCCGCTGGATGGCACGCCGCGCCCGCTGACGTTCGACCCGGCGGTCGCTGCGGGCCGTGACGACGTGGTGCTGGCCCACCTGGAGCACCCGCTGGTCGCGCACAGCACACGGCTGTTGCGCAGCGCCCTGTGGGGTGACCGTACGCCGCTGCACCGCGCCGCCGCCGTACGCGCCGCTCTTCCCGAAGCCGTCGACGGGCTGCTGGTCGCCGTCTTCGCGCGGCTGGTGGTGGTCGGCGCCGACGGCGCCCGCCTGCACGAGGAGGTCATGCTCGCGGCCCGGGTGCTGCCCGACGCGGGCCGGTCCCGCCGCTTGGAGCTGGAGCAGCCGCGCTTCGCCGACGTCCGCGAGGCGGTCGAGGATGCGTTCGAGCCGGATCGCTGTCGCCCGGCGCCCGCGGCGGCGTGGCAGCGCCTGGTCGAGGCCTGGGGCGATCTGGGGCCCTTGTTGGCCGGCGACGTCGCGGCGCGCGCCACCGAACGTTTGGCATCACTGGGGCGCACGTTCGAACGGCGCGCCGAGGATGACACCAAGCGCGTGCATGCGGTGTTCGCACAGCTCGACGCGACGCTGCGGACCGCGCTGGCCGGCCAGGGCGTCCAGCAGCTCAGCTTCGACGACCTTGAGCTGGCCGAGCGCCAGCAGGTCGAGCGGGACCGTTCGGCGTGGCAGGACCGGCTCGACTCCCTCGCCGACGAGCGGAATCGTGAGATCGCCGCCGTCGCGACGCGGTACGCGGGCCTGCGGGAGCTCACCTTCCCCTTCGCGGTCGCTGTCTGCGTCCCCGACCGGGCGCCGGGCGCATGAGCCCCCGCCCGCGGCGCCAGGGGCCAGGAGGCGCCGGCGAGCAGGCACGCCGTCGGCACGCCTGGCTTGAGCTGCTGCAGACCTCCGGGCCGTTCCTGACGTTGCCGGTCGTCGACCGCGCCTTGCCCAACGGGCTTCCCGGCGTGCCGGCGCGGCACCGCGCGAGCGTCCGGGCACGCGTCGCCGCGATGCTCGACGACCGTGGCGCCAGCCGCCAGGCTGTCGTCGAGACGCTGCTGCGCGACGTGCTGGACTGGTCCGATCATCTCCTGCTCGACGCCGAGGTGCCCGAGGTCCTGACCGAGGTGGTCGCCGAACACGGCGTGCTGCTGCGCCCGGCGTTCGCGTTCGTCACCGAAGACGACGGCGGCGGTGCCGAGAGCGGGGGTGCCGAGGAAGAGGAACCGGTGGCGGCGGAGGCTGCCGGCCCCTACCGCCTGCTCGGCATGCTCGCGCCGTGGGGCACGCACCCGCTGACGCGGACGACGGACGGCGGCTGGACGGCCAGCGCCGTCGAGCGTCTGGCCGTGCTGCTGCGTGCCCGCGACGTGCCGATCGGCCTGGCCACCGATGGGCGCTGGTGGGCGCTGGTGTGGGCGCCGCGCGGCGGCGCCACCGGGGCCGCGGTGTGGGACGCCGGGCTGTTCAGCGAGGAGCCGGACTCCCTTCGCGCCTTCGCCGCGCTGCTGGAGCGCGCCCGCTTCCTGTCCGTGGGACCCGCCGACACGCTGCCTGCGCTGCTCGCGGAGAGCCTGCAGCGCCAGGAGGAGGTCACCGAGACCCTCGGTCGCCAGGTTCGCGACGCGGTCGAGCTGCTGCTGGAGACGCTCGACCGGCTCGACGCCGACAGCGGTGGCAGCGTGCTTGCCGGCGTGGGCGACGACGAGCTGTACAGCGGCGTCGTCACCGTCATGATGCGCACGGTCTTCCTGCTGTTCGCCGAGGAGCGGCGGCTGCTGCCCTCCGACGACGACGTGTACCTGTCGGCCTACAGCGTGGGCCGACTGGTCGAGCAGCTCGAGCAGCGGGCGCAGCTGGCCGGCGAGCAGGCGCTGGAACACCGCACCGGCGCCTGGCACCGGCTGCTGGCGGTCAGTCGGGCGATCCACGGCGGCGTCGCGCATGAGGACCTGCGCCTGCCTGCCTACGGCGGTGGCCTGTTCGACCCCGACCGCTACCCGTGGCTGGAGGGCCGATCAGCCCAGGCCGGTTCGGCGCGGCCACCGGCCGTCGACGACCGCACGGTCCTGCGCATGCTGCGCGCCGTCCAGTACGTCCAGATCGGCAGCGAGCGCCGCCGCCTGACCTTCCGCGCACTGGACGTCGAGCAGATCGGCTACGTCTACGAGGGACTGCTCGACCTGGAGGTGCGCACCGCAGACGACGTGGTGCTCGGATTGCTCCGGCCGCCGAAGTGGCCGCGCGGCAGAGAGCCGTCGGAGTTGCCGCTGTCCGAGGCGTCGGCCTGGGCGGCCGCCGAGTCCGGGCGCACCCTGGCCGACTACCTGCAACCCCGCACGGGGCTGACAGCGTCACGCCTGGCGCGAAACCTCGCCGAGGTGTTGGGCGACGACGCCCGCGCCGACCTGGTGGTGGCGCTGGGCGAGCATCGTGTCGCGATCGAGGCCGTCGCCCCACTTGCGCCGGTGCTCCGGCGCGACGAACGGGGCCGACCCGCCGTCATGCTGCCCGGCCGGCGCTACATCGCACCAAGCACCCGCCGCGCCGCCACCGGCACCCACTACACACCGCGATGGCTGGCCGAGGACGTGGCCGCCAACACCCTGGAACCACTGTGCTACCGCCCCGGCCCGCTCGACACCGCCGACCACGGCCAGTGGCAGCTGCGGCCGTCGACCGAGCTGCTGGACCTGCGCATTGCCGATATCGCCATGGGCTCGGGCGCGTTCCTCGTCGCCGCCTGCCGCTACCTCGCCGACCGCCTGGTCGAGGCGTGGCAGGAGGAAGGCCGCGAGGACGCGCTGCGAGCCGTCCGCGCCCGTGCCGGACGCCCGCTGGCAGCCGACGCCGAGGCCGAGCAGGTGCTGCTCGAAGCCCGCAGGCTCGTCGCCGAGCAC
>JACDBB010000206.1 GCA_013695145.1 Euzebyales bacterium | reverse complement strand
GTGAGCGGTGGGCTGCGGCGGCCAGGGCGGCGAAGAAGCCGTTGACGCCGACGACGTGGGCCAGGCGCTGGTTGTGCGCGATGGCCCAGGCCTTGTCGCGGCGGTAGCCGAGCTCCCGGTCGATGCCGCGTTCGGCGGCGAGCACCGCAGCACCCGACGGTCAGAGCAGCGGCGTGTGCTGGCCGAGACGCTGAGCGACACCCCCTGCGGGTCATTCCTGCTCGGGCGGGAGGGTCGGTTGCTCGGTGGGGTAGATACCGACCGCGAACCCGTAGACGGTGTCGCCCTTTCGTGGCAACCCTTCGAACTTGCGGACCAAGTCGGCCATGCCCTGCCAGAACTCGCCTGCCTCCTCCTCCGAGATCCGTGCATGGCGGATGAAGCCCCATAGCGTGCGGTCCTGGAACGCCTTGGCGGACTCTCGGGCTGCGACCTCGAAGTCGTTGAAGTCCAGGGGCAGGTCCTCGTCGCGCGCGTCCTGGCCGACCCCGACGTAGAACATCCGTGCTGTGCGCCCGTAGAAGCGTTCCTCGACCGCACGTACCCGCCGAGTCCGCACCACCTGGAGCAGCGCGGCGTCTGCCAGCAGCTTGACGTGGTAGGCGACGGTGCTCCTGGGACGTTCGACCGCGACGGCCAACTCGGTCACGCTGGCTGCGCGCTCGTGCAGCAGGCCGAGGATCGCGGTCCGGAGCTCGTGGCTGATCGCCTTCACCTGGGCAGGCGTGGTGAGCATGAGCGTGTCGGCGAGTTCGTAGTCCGGTGGGGAGGGGTTGCTCGTCATGGCGAATGAGCCTAACATCATCGAACGTTCGGGGTTTATTGGATCAATGATGAAGGAGTCGCCATGGCTGAGGTCATGCTGTACCACCATGTCCAGGGTTTGACCGAGGGAGTGCGAGCCTTCGCCGAGGAGCTGCGGCGAGCGGGGCACACCGTGCATACGCCGGACCTGTTCGACGGTCAGACGTTCGCCACGCTCGATGAGGGCATGGCCCACGCGCAGAAGGTCGGATTCGGTGCGCTCTTGGAGCAAGGCGTAGAGGCCGCCCAAGGGCTGAACTCGGACGTAGTGTTCGCTGGATTCTCCTTGGGCGTGATGCCGGCCCAGCAGTTGGCCCAGACCCGCTCTGGTTGTCGCGGTGCCGTGCTGATGCACGCCTGCTTGCCGGTGTCGGAGTTCGGTGGTGCGTGGCCGGATGGCGTCCCCGTCCAGGTGCACGGGATGGACGCCGACCCCTTCTTCGCCGACGACGGCGACCTCGAGGCGGCCCGTGCCCTGGTGGACTCCACCGACCAGGCCGAACTCTTCGTCTACCCCGGGAAGTCGCACCTGTTCGCCGACTCCTCGCTCCCGTCGTACGACGCGGATGCGGCGGGCCTGCTCACCCAGCGCGTCGCGACCTTCCTCGACGACCTCGCCTGAATCGCTCGGTGGCGACTCGACGCGACCGGCCCGATGCGCCTCGACGTCACGAGATCCATGCACGGCCTCCTCGACCACCTCGCCGCCTTCCCAGGCCGGTGTCCGCTTGGCCTGGGGATACGCCGCGAGCATCCGAACCGCCAGGCCAACCGTCGCGGTCTGGCGCGCAGCTCGACGAGTACCGTCCTGCCGAGGGCCACGGGCTGGATCGACGCCGGGCGCTGGCCGATGGTGAGGTGACCGGCAGTGCCCGCCCAGATCCCTGATGGTGCGGCGAAGGAGGGATGACCAGCGATGGACTACGTGATTGGCGACTTCGCGCGCGGCGATCACGCGGGCCGCTCACGGCGCCGCGCGCTGAGCTGGCATCCCGACACTGTGTCGATCCGCCTGCGCTATGCGAAGGATTATCGACAGAGTGTCGGCGGAGCGGCGGAGCGGCGGCGACCTGGCGCCGTAGCGCCAGGGGGCGGCCCGTGTGGGCCGCCCCCTGGTGTGCTGCGAGCCGCGTGGGCTACATCATGCCGCCCATGCCGCCCATCTCGTCCATGCCGCCGCCGTGGCCGTGACCGCCGCCGTCGCCCTTGGGCTCAGGCTTGTCGACGACCAGCGTCTCGGTGGTGAGCAGCAGCGCCGCGATGGAGGCGGCGTTCTGCAGGGCCGAGCGGGTGACCTTGGCCGGGTCCGGCACACCGAACTTCAGCATGTCGCCGTACTCGCCGGTCAGGGCGTTGAGGCCCTCGCCGGTCTTCAGGCCGCGGACCTTCTCGACGACGACGCTGCCCTCGTAGCCAGCGTTCGCGGCGATCCAGTACAGCGGGGACGTCAGCGCGGCCTTCACGATGTTCGCCCCGGTCAGGTAGTCGCCCTCGAGGTCGAGCTTGTCGAGCGCGCTGGCGGCCTGCAGGAGCGACACGCCGCCACCGGCGACGATGCCCTCCTCCACAGCCGCGCGGGTCGCCGACAGGGCGTCCTCGATGCGGTGCTTCTTCTCCTTCAGCTCGACCTCGGTGGCCGCGCCGACCTTGACCACGGCCACGCCGCCGGACAGCTTCGCGAGCCGCTCCTGCAGCTTCTCGCGGTCCCAGTCGGAGTCGGTGTTCTCGATCTCGGACTTGATCTGGTTGATCCGGCCCTTGATGTCGTCGTCGGCGCCTGCGCCCTCGACGATCGTCGTGTTGTCCTTGGTGATCGTGATCTTGCGGGCCTTGCCGAGCAGGTCGACGGTCGCGTTCTCCAGCTTCAGGCCGACCTCCTCGGAGATGACCTGCGCGCCGGTGAGGGTCGCGATGTCCTGCAGCATGGCCTTGCGGCGGTCACCGAAACCGGGGGCCTTGACGGCGGCCGACTGGAAGGTGCCGCGGATCTTGTTGACCACCAGAGTCGCCAGGGCCTCGCCCTCGACGTCCTCGGAGATGATGACCAGCGGGCGACCGGCCTGCATGACCTTCTCCAGCACGGGCAGCAGGTCGTGGACGGCCGACACCTTCTGGTTCGCGATCAGCACGTAGGGGTCCTCGAACACGACCTCCATGCGCTCGGTGTCGGTCACCATGTAGGGGGAGATGTAGCCCTTGTCGAACTGCATCCCCTCGACGAAGTCGAGCTCCAGACCGAAGGTCTGGGACTCCTCGACGGTGATGACCCCGTCCTTGCCGACCTTGTCCATCGCCTCGGCGATGACCTTGCCGATCTCGGGGTCGTTGTTGGCGGAGATGGCCGCGACGTGGGCGATCTCCTCCTGGGTCTCGATGTCGCGGGAGGTCTCGGCGATCTTCTCGACGACTCGCTCGACCGCGATGTCGATGCCGCGCTTGAGCAGCATCGGGTTGGCGCCGGCCGCGACGTTGCGCAGGCCCTCGCGGACCATGGCCTGGGCCAGGACGGTCGCCGTGGTCGTGCCGTCGCCGGCGACGTCGTTGGTCTTGGTAGCGACCTCCTTCGCCAGCTGGGCGCCCATGTTCTCGTAGGCGTCCTCCAGCTCGATCTCACGCGCGACGGTTACGCCGTCCTTCGTGATCGTGGGGGAACCCCACTTCTTCTCGAGCACGACGTTGCGGCCCTTGGGTCCGAGCGTCACCTTGACCGCGTCTGCGAGCTTGTTGACGCCGGTCTCCAGCTTGCGCCGGGCGTCCTCGTGGAACTTCAGTTGCTTCGCCATCTGTGTCGCTCCTTACTTCTCGACGATCGCGAGGATGTCGCGTGCGGACAGGATGAGGTAGTCCTCGCCGCTGACCTTGATCTCGGTGCCGCCGTACTTGGAGTAGACGACGACGTCGCCCTCCGTGACATCGAGCGTGATGCGCTCGCCGGCGTCGGAGATGCGACCGGGGCCGACCGCGATGACGGTGCCCTCCTGTGGCTTCTCCTTGGCGGTGTCGGGGATGACGAGGCCGCTGGCGGTGGTTTCCTCCGCCTCGTTGGCCTGCACCACGACACGATCCTCCAGCGGCTTCAGCGCAACCTTTGTGGCAGTCGCCATGCCGTGCCTCCTTCATTTCGTGAGGATGGGCTCTTCGGGTACCACGGCTCCTGACGGATCCGGGAGGACCACGGAGCAGGAGCCGGGACGATGCTGGCACTCAAGGATGCCGAGTGCCAGAGACACGCTAGCAATCAGCGGGCCAGAGTGCAAGTGCGCGGGGGGTGAACAGCGGGCGATCTGAGCGTCATGCGCTAAGGTCAGTGCTTGGCTGAATACAGAACGCGAAGAATGTTTCACGCTCGGTTACCGCGTGTTATGCTGAAGGGCGAGGAGATCACGCGCCGTCGCCGCACGGCGTGCCGGGGAGGGGTGTTCGCGGGCGCCCCTGCGAGGAGGAGGCAGGTCGTGTCGAAATATCAGCACCGTCTCGGCGGCCGGCTACGAGCCATCCGTCAGCAACAGGGCCTGACGCTGCAGCAGGTGGAGGAGCTCTCCGAGGGCAAGTGGAAGGCCGTCGTGGTGGGCTCCTACGAGCGCGGCGACCGGGCCGTGTCCGTGGCCAAGCTCTCCGAGCTGGGTGAGTTCTACAACGTCCCGGTTTCGGAGCTGCTGCCCAAGGAGGACGTGCCTTCGGTCACCAGCTCGACGCCCGCCAAGGTGATGCTCGACCTGCGGCGGCTCGCGCGCAGCGACCTCGACCCCGAGCTGCAGCCCGTCAGTCGCTTCGCGCACACCATCCAGCTCCAGCGTGGTGACTTCAACGGCAGCGTTCTCACGATCCGTGGCGAGGACCTGCGGGCGCTGTCGGTCATCTACGGCACGGACCCGGACGAGCTGGTCATCCGCCTCGAGGACGAAGGCGTCCTGGCCGAGCTGTAGCGGCCGTGCGGTCTCTGAAACCGCCGGCCAGGATCAGCGCAGGGCCAGCGTCCAGGCGCCGTGGTCGGTGAAGCCGGCGCGGCCGTAAGCGGCCACGCCGGGGCCGTTGTCGGCTCGGACGTGCAGGGTGACGCCCGGCAGCCCGCGATCCAACAGCAGCGCGGTGATGGCGCCGACCGCACCGGTCGCGATCCCCGCCCCGCGCCACTCAGCGTCGACGTAGACGCCCGCGATCTGCGCGCCGCGCGTCGGGCTGTGCAGCGAGAGGTCGATCTTGGCGACCACCTGCCCGCGGCGCTCCACCACCCATGCGGCGCCGCGCTCCACGCTCGCCGCCATCCGGCTGCGGATGGCCGCGCGGCCGCTGCGAGCGATCGGCGGGCCCATCCGGTCCTCGACGTGCAAGTTGCAGGCGAACGCGGTGAGCCGGTCGAGATCACAGCTGCGGGCGGGACGCAACCCGCTCGGGGCGTCCACCGCGAACGCCGGTTCGCCGGCGATCATGAACCGCTGCTCGCGCGCAGAGACGCGACGGCGGAACAGCCCTCGCGCGGCGCGCTCGAGCAGCGGCTCGGCGATGGCGGCGTCCCCGACCAGCACCCGCCACGAGATGCGCTCGCTGGCCAGCGCCAACGCCGGGGCGGCCGCTGGCGCGCCGGCGGGCACCAGCGTCCCGCCGCTGCCCGCGTACAGCACCGCGGTGGGCTCCTCGCCCGGCCACACCACGAAGTGCGGGTGCTGGCCACGGTCCAGCGCGTCGAGCAGGAACTGATTCGACAGCATCGCCTCCAGGCTGGGGGTCGCCCCGAAGCCCGCCTCCAGCCGCGCCACGAGGTCGGCCACGTCCGCGGCTCGCAGACGTCGCACGCGCTGGGCGGCGGGGGTGGCCGTCACGGCGGATCGTCTCCCCTCCGCCGGGCCGCGGCGGCTCCCCCCAGCGCCAGCCCCTCCAGGGGGAGGTTCGGATCGACGGCCACGTCCAGCGCCGTCCGCTCGCCGGCCACCAGCCGGTTCCACCCCGCCGCTGCGATCATCGCCGCGTTGTCGGTGCACAGCCCCGGATGGGGCGCCAGCAGCCGGATGCCCCGATCCGCGCAGGCGTCCGCCATGCGCCGCCGCAGGCGCGTGTTCGCCGCGACGCCACCGACGATCAGGACCTGCCCGACGTCGTGCGCCTCGGCGGCGGCGACCGTCTTGTGGACCTGCACGTCCACGATCGCCTCCTGGAACGACGCCGCCACGTCGGGAGGGTGGAGAGGGAGTCCCGCGGCCTCGCGGCGTCGGAGCTCGCGCACGACCGCGGTCTTCAGGCCAGACAGGGAGAAGTCGTAGCCGTCGCGCAGAATCGCGCGCGGAAAGGCGATGGCGGCCGGGTCGCCGGCGGCGGCCAGCCGGTCGATCTCGGGTCCGCCGGGGTACGGCAGGCCGAGGAAGCGGGCGATCTTGTCGTACGCCTCGCCCGCGGCGTCGTCGATCGTGGCCCCCAAGGTGGAGAACCGCCCCGAGGGGTCGAGCAGCACGATGCTCGTGTGCCCCCCGGACACGATCAGCGCGATCAACGGCGGCTCGAGCGGGCCGTACTCCAGCTGCGCGGCGCAGACATGGCCCTCGAGGTGATTGACGCCGATGAGGGGCAGGCCGTGCGCCAGGGACAGCGACTTGGCCGCCGCGACGCCGACCAGCAGGGCGCCGACCAGACCGGGGCCGACCGTGACCGCGACCGCGTCCACGTCGTCGTAGGTGCAGCCCCCCTCGACCAGCGCGCGGTCCAGGACCGGCAGCATCAGGTCGAGGTGCGCGCGGGCGGCGATCTCCGGCACCACCCCGCCGTACGGGCGATGATGCTCCACCTGCGAGCCGATCACGTTCGCGCGCACCCGCTCCCCGTCCTCGACGAGCGCAGCGGCGGTCTCGTCGCAAGAGGTCTCGATCCCGAGCACGAGCACCGCCTCTACTCCTCGTCCTCGACGCTCGAGCCGCCGAGACCCACGCGGCCCCGAACCCAGGGCACCGCGAGGTCGGCGGCGCCGCTCGAGCCGCCGGGCAGGTCCAGCTCGGCCTCGACGCCGGCCAGCCGAGCGGCGAAGTCCTCGCCGAGCAGGCCATGCGCCCACATCACCAGCGCGTCCTCGCCGGTCTCCGCGTAGTAGCCGGGACGCACCCCCGCCGAGACGAACCCGAACCGCTCGTACAGCCGCACGGCGCCAGGGTTGGTGGTCCGCACCTCCAGCGTGGCGGAGTCGGCGGCCATGGCGATCGCCTGGCTGAGCAGCCGCACCAGCAGCCGTGAGGCGATCTTGCGACGATGCTCGGCCGGGTGCACCGCCACCGTGGTCACGTGCGCCTCGCCGACCTGGACCAGCAGCCCGGCGTAGCCGACCACGCGGCGCCTCCCGGGCAGCCGCCCGTCGAGCGCGACCAGGTAGCGGCGGGTCCCGCGCTGGCGGAGCTCCGAGCGCAGCAGCGACGGCGACCACGGCCGCGGGTACACCTTGCGCTCGATGGCGAGCACCCCATCCAGGTGGCGGCCGCGCATCCGGGTGACGGTGACCGGCGCGGCCGGCCGACCGCCGCCCGGCAGGGGGGCGGGCTCGACATCGTGGTGGCGGAGGTCACGGACCATGGTCATCACCCGCCCGTACCCGCGCCGCGGACGGCGCGGTGCCGCCACGCAGCGCGCCGCGCTGCCGCCACCCGATGCGCGCGTCGGCCTTGCGCAGGTAGATGGGCACCAGCTCCTCCGGGCGCTGGGTGTCCTCGCGGATGAACCGCGGCAGGGACAGCTCGACCAGCGCGTCGGCGTCGGGATGGGCTGTCGACCACGACCCGACGCACGAGCCCGTGGACTCGAGCAGCGCACGGTGCTCGATCGCGCCGTCGCCGATGGCCAGCACGTCGTCGCCCATGGCCTCGATCTCGCCTGCGAGCTTGTCGGGTCGGCCGACGCGGAACTCGCTGACCCGTTGCACGCCTCCCGGCGCGCCCCGGTAGAAGGCCCAGAACAGCTCGCCGCGGCGGGCGTCGAGCACGCTGCAGATCAGCCGCCGCACATGCCGCGCGCGGAACGCGAGCAGGTCGAGCGAGGCGAGCCCCACGACCGGCAGGCGCCGCGCGTGCGCGAGCGCCTGCGCGGTCGCGATGCCAACCCGCATGCCCGTGTAGAGGCCGGGACCGAGGCTGACCGCGACGCCGTGGACGTCACCGATCTGAAGACTCGCCTGGTCGAGGCAGAAGCGGACGGCGGTGGCCGTGAACTCGCCATGGCGCGGCCCGGCACAGACGCGTGCGCTGGCGACGAGCCCGCGTTGGGTCCCGAGGCAGACGCTCGACTGCGCGGTGGACGTCTCGATGCCGAGGACCAGCATCCGCCTAGGCCTCCGCTCGCCACGGCTGCAGGTCGACGGCCAGGCCGGGCAGCCGGCGCGCCCAGTCGTCACCGTGGGCGTGGATCGTCACGTGCCGCACCTCCGCCTCGGGCTCGTCGGCCGGAGGGGCGAAGGCGACGGCGTCCAGGTCGCCGAGCCGCAGCTCGACCTCGAGGTGGTCGGCGGGCAGGAGCTGGCTCATCGCGTCCCCCCACTCGATGAAGGTGATCCGCTCACCTTCGGCGACCTCCTCGTAGCCGAGGTCGAGCACCTCGCCGAGGGTGTCGAGCCGGTACACGTCCAGGTGCAGGACCGTCGCGAGGTCGCCCCGGTAGTCGCGCCGCAGGACGAACGACGGGCTGGTGATCCGGTCGGCGACCCCGAGTGCCGGCGCCGCCCCCTGCACGAAGCAGGTCTTTCCGGCGCCGAGCTCGCCCGTCAGGGAGACGACGTCCCCAGGCCGCAGCGCGCCGGCGACCGTGGCGGCGAGGCGACGCGTGTCGGCGGGGTCAGCGGTGCGCAGCTGCAGGCACGTCAAACGGCTTCACTCTCCTGGCGAGACCGGCTGCGAAGTCTAGTCCGCGCTTGCTGGGTCCGGCGGTGGTGGCGGCTACGCTGCCCGCCGCGACCGACAGGAGCTTTCAGACCATGGACAAGGTGCGCGTCGACGCCCCCGCCGACGGGGTCCGGCTCATCACGTTGACCGACCCGGACCGGCGCAACGCGATGGGCAGCCAGATGGGAGCCGAGCTGCGCCAGGCGGTCGCGACCATCGCGGCCGACGACGACGCGCGGGCCGTGGTGGTGACGGGGCAAGGCAAGGCATTCTGCGCTGGCGCCGACCTGCCGGCGCTGTTCGGCGACGCCTCCCGCCCCGTGACCGCCACCCACACCGAGCTGCAGGCGTACTACCGCGCCTTCCTCGAGGTCGGTGACCTGGCGATCCCGACCGTGGCGGCGGTCAACGGCCCTGCCGTCGGGGCCGGCCTGAACCTGGCCATGGCCTGCGATGTGCGGCTGGCGGGGTCCGACGCCGCGTTCGGCGCGACGTTCACGCGGATCGGCCTGCACCCAGGGGGCGGCTGCACGCACTTCCTCGTCCAGACGCTCGGTTCGTCGCGGGCGCTGCGCACCCTGCTGCTCGGCGAGACGCTCGACGCCCGGCAGGCCGTGGACTGGGGACTCGCCGACGGCCCCGAGGACGACCCGCTGGCCGCCGCGATCGCGCTGGCGGAGCGCTTCGCCGAGGTCGAGCCCGCGCTGGCCCGCCACGTGAAGCGAGCGGTCGGGATCGCCGTGACCACGGGCGACCTGGGCGCCACGCTGGAGTACGAGTCCTGGGCGCAGGCCGCCTCGGCATCCTCCGAGCAGCTGCGGTCCTGGGTCGCCCGCTTCCAGCCCTAGTGCTCTAGGGGGCGCGTCAGGGGGCGGCGCGGACGGCGGCGCGGACGGCGGCGCGGATCGCCGCGGCGACCGCTTGGGCGCCCAGGTGGGCGACGACGTCGACCGTGGTGGGCACCCGCTGGGTGGCCAGCAGGAAGAGGGCGTCGCCGTCGTGGCTGCTGTGCGCGGGGTCGACGGCGCGGGCGATGCCCGTGTGCGCCAGGTCCGCCGCCCGACAGGCCTCGGGCTTTGTCAGGAGGGCGTTGGTCGCCAGGCAGCCGATGACGGTGTTGGCGACGGGACCGGCGGGCTCGGCCGCCGCGGGCTCGGCCGCCGCGGAGCCCGCGACCTCGCCGGAGGCGCCCGCGGGCGGCGG
>JACDBB010000199.1 GCA_013695145.1 Euzebyales bacterium | reverse complement strand
GGCACCGCGCTGGTCTCGCTCATCTCGATCACCGACCTCACCCAGGCGGCGCAGCTGCTCCGCTCGCGCACCGGCGCGACGGTCGAGCTGTACCTGACGATCCTGGTCATCTACTTCATCATCGCCTACGTCATCACGCTGGGGATGCGCGCGCTTGAGCGGCGCGCCGCCATCGGTGGACGTCCCGTGCCCCAGAAGAAGGTCGTCGTCAGGGAGCCGGCCGCATGACGCACGCCCAGGTCCTCGCGCAGACGACCGCGCCACCCGGCGGGACGGTCTGGGACTGGGGCTTCGCGCTCGAGATCCTCCCCGAGCTGCTGCGCGCCCTGGTCGTCACGGTGCAGGCCACCGTCGTCGCCTCCGTCCTCGCACTGAGCCTGGGCTTGGCCCTCGCACTGCTGCGCCGCTCCAAGACGGTCGCCATCCGCCTCCCCGTCGCCGGGTTCATCGAGTTCATCCGCAGCACCCCGCTGCTGGTGCACCTGTTCTTCCTGTTCTACGCGCTGCCGCGGCTCGGGATCACGCTCGGCGCGTTCACCGCCGGGGTCATCGGCCTCGGCGTGCACTACGCGACCTACACCTCCGAGGTGTACCGCGCCGGCATCGAGGGGGTCGCCAAGGGCCAGTGGGAGGCGGCCACCGCCGTCAACCTGTCGCCGCGCAGGACGTGGACGGGGGTCATCCTCCCGCAGGCGATCCCGGCGGTCCTGCCCTCGCTCGGCAACTACATCGTCGCCATGTTCAAGGAGACACCGCTGCTGTTCGCGATCACGGTCATCGAGGTGCTCGGGGCGGCACGCATCATCGGGACGCAGAGCTTCCGGTACCTGGAGGCCTTCACCCTCGTCGGGCTGCTGTTCTTCCTGGTCAGCTACCCCTCGGTGCTCCTGCTCCGCAGACTGGAGGCCCGCCTTGCCACCAAGTAGCCACACACCGCGTTCCGCGCCCAGCGACGCGCTCGTCAGCTTCGACAATGTGACGAAGCGCTACGGCGACCTCGTCGTGCTCGACGAGCTCCAGATTGATGTCGCCCCTGGCGAGAAGGTGGCCATCATCGGCCCCTCCGGGTCCGGCAAGAGCACGCTGCTGCGCCTGCTGATGACGCTGGAGCCGCCGACGGACGGCGTGATCTGGGTCGACGGCGAGCCCCTCTGGCATCTGCGGAAGGGCGACGCCCTGGTGCCCGCCAACGACAAGCACCTGCACCAGATGCGCATGAAGATCGGCATGGTCTTCCAGTCGTTCAACCTGTTCCCCCACATGACCGTCCTGCGCAACGTCACCGAGGCGCCGATCCACGTGCTCGGCATGAAGAAGGCCGAGGCCGAGGCCGAGGCGCGCGAGCTGCTGCAGATGGTGGGCCTGGAGGACAAGATCGGCGCCTACCCCGGTCAGCTGTCCGGCGGTCAGCAGCAGCGCGTCGGCATCGCCCGCGCGCTCGCGCTGCAGCCCAAGGTGATGCTGTTCGACGAGCCGACGTCCGCGCTGGACCCCGAGCTGGTCGGCGAGGTGCTGGGCGTCATCCGCCAGCTGGCGCAGCAGGGCAACATCACGATGCTGCTCGTCACCCACGAGATGCGCTTCGCGCGGGAGATCGCCGACCGGGTCGCGTTCTTCGACAAGGGCAAGATCGTCGAGGCGGGCCCGCCTGAGGAGATCTTCACCGAACCCAAGCAGGAGCGGACTCGCAAGTTCCTCAAGGCCGTGCTGGAGGCGGGTTGAGCATCCAGCGCGAGCCGCTGCTGCGGATCACCTGGACGGACCCGGTCACCGGGATCAACGGGTACTGCGTCATCCACCGGCTGGTCGGCTCGATCGCCACCGGCGGCCTGCGCATGCGGCGGGGCTGCACGCTGGCCGAGGTCGAGGACCTGGCCCGTGGGATGTCGGCCAAGGCCGGGGTCTTCGGGCTACCGGTCGGCGGTGCCAAGGGCGGCATCGACTGCGACCCCCACGATCCTCGGGCACGGGCCGTGCTGGCCCGCTACGTGGCGGCGATGCGGCCGCTGCTTGACGCCTGCTGGGTCACCGCCGAGGACCTCGGCGTGCGGCAGGATCTGCTCGACGCCGTCTTCGACGAGGCGGGGCTGGGCATGTCGCTGCACGCGGCGCTCGTCCGCAGCCCCAACCCCGACGCGACGCTGGCGCGGGTGCGCAAGGCGTTCGTGACCGACGTCGACGGGGTCGCGCTGCCCGACATGATCGGCGGCTTCGGGGTCGCCGAGGCGGCGGTCGCCGCGCTGCGCCACCTCGGCCGCGAGCCGTCCGGCGCCCGCGCCGTGGTCCAGGGTTTCGGGTCCATGGGCGGCTCGACGGCGCGCTATCTGGTCCAGCACGGCGTCAGGGTCGTCGCGGTCGTCGACCGCAACGGGGTCATCACCAACCCGGACCGGGGTCTTGATGTCGAGGCGCTGCTGCGCGCGCGATCGGACTACGGCGACATCGACCGCGGCGCCTTGCGCGCCGACGACCGCCAGGTCGGGGTGGGCGAGTGGCTGGGCATCGATGCCGACGTGCTGGTGCCGGCGGCGGTGTCGTACGCGCTCACCGCCGGCAACGCCGACGACGTCACGGCACGCGTGGTGGTCGAGGCCGCGAACGTCCCGACCACCCCCGAGGCGGAGGCCAGGCTCGCGGAGCGCGGCGTCCCCGTCATCCCCGACTTCGTCGCCAACGCGGGCGCCGCCGCGTGGGCGTGGTGGACGCTGTTCGGTGAGGTCGGCGTCGACCCCCAGGACGCCTTCGACAAGCTGCGAGCCGACATGGGCACCGCGGTCTTCGAGGTGTTGGCCGGCTACGCCTGCGGCGAGGGCACCCCGCGCGAGGTCGCCCTGCGGATCTCCCGGCGCAACCTCGACGCGTTCGATCTGGAGTACGCCGAGGGCCGCCCTCCCAAGGCCATCGCCTGACCGAAGGGGATTCGGCCGCGTGCGTCTGGCTGACGCGGCTACCGGTCCTCGAGCCGGTGGAAGCTCAGCACCTCGCCGACCACGCCCCGCTTCCACATGTCCTGCGATGCGGCCGCGATCGCGTCGAGCCCCTCGGTGATGGTGGCGAAGATGTTGGCCGGCACGAACCCGTAGTCGGGGTTGAGCAGCAGGTTGTTGCGCTCGTAGAACAGGGCCAGATCGACGATGTTGGGCTCGTCGAGGTTGCGCTCGCCGACCTCGTAGCCGTGCGACGGCGTCGCCAGCTGCCAGTTGGCGAACATGAAGTACGCCACGTCACCGGGGATCGGCGTGATGGTGGGGTTCTCCGTGCCGGGCTCCTCCTCGGCGAACGCGGGCACGAGGGCGTAGATCTCGTTGCGGGCGTACTTGGCGTGGAACGCGTCGCCGCTGTGGGGCAGGGTGTCCCAGACCGCCTTGCAGGTCCGCGGCGCGAGCTCGTCGAGCATGCGGGCCACACAGCTCACCCCGCGCTTGGACAGCCTGATCTCGATGAAGCGGGCCATCGTGGGAATCCCTTCGTCGTCGTGCCGGGCGTCGTGCCGGACCTTGCCCCGTGCGGGCGTCAATGTAGAATGTCGACAATCCTACAGTCAATGAAGGTGGCTCCGATGGCATCTCTGTCTCCGCTGCTGACCCAGGCCACCCCGGTCCATGCGGTCCGCGGGGAGGGCGTGTACATCTACGACGCCGAGGGTCGCGGCTACCTCGACTTCACGTCCGGGATCGGCGTGACGGGCACCGGCCACTGCCACCCGCGGGTGGTCGCCGCGATCCAGGCGCAGGCGGCGCAGCTGATCCACGGCCAGTACACGACGGTGCTGCATCCCAGGATCGCCGAGCTCAGCGAGCGGCTCGGTGACGTCCTTCCGGCGGGGATCGACACGCTGTTCTACGCGAGCGCGGGCACCGAGGCGATCGAGGCGGCATTGCGACTCGCCCGCCAGGCGACGGGGCGGACCAACGTCGTGGTCTTCCAGGGAGGCTTCCACGGCCGCACCGTCGGGTCGCTGGCCATGACGACCTCCAAGGTCGGGCTGCGTGCGCATCTCCAGCCGCTCATGGGCGGCGTGTTCGTCGCGCCGTTCCCGCACGCGTACCGCTACGGCTGGGACAGCGAGACCACCGTCGACTTCTGCCTGCGCGAGCTTGACCATCTGCTGGCCACCCAGTCCGGCCCGGACGAGACCGCGGCCATCATCATCGAGCCGGTGATCGGCGAGGGCGGGTTCGTCCCGGCGCCCCCGGCGTTCCTGCAGGGTCTGCGGGCGCGCTGCGACGCGCACGGCATCCTGCTGGTCCTGGACGAGGTGCAGTCGGGTTGCGGCAGGACCGGGAGCTTCTGGGCGCACGAGGAGTCGGGCGTGACGCCCGACGTCATCGTCACGGCGAAGGGGTTGGCGAGCGGGATGCCGCTGTCGGCGATGGCGGCTCCGCGCGACCTGATGTCCCGCGGTCGTCCCGGCTCGCAGGGCGGCACGTACGGGGGTAACGCGGTGGCCTGCGCCGCGGCGATCGCCACGCTTGACGTCATCGCCGAGGAGGACTTGGTGGGCAACGCGGCGCGCGTCGGTGCGCACCTCCAGGTCCGGCTGCGCGACCTCGCGGCGGGCAATCCCGCGATCGGAGACGTGCGCGGCCGCGGCCTGATGATGGCCACCGAGATGGTCGACGCCGACGGTCGCCCTGACGGGCCGCTGGCCGACCGCGTCCGTTCCGAGGCCGTCCGCAGGGACCTGCTGCTGCTGCCCTGCGGCCCGTTCGGCAACGTGATCCGCTGGCTGCCGCCGCTGGTCGTCAACACGGAGCAGGTCGACCAGGCTGTCGAGGCGTTCGCCGAGGCGCTCGAGAAAGCCGGCGTCGGCGCCTGAGCGCGTCTCGAGGGTCTGTCCACAGGCGGGGGTGGCGGCCGGGACGGTGAGAAGGGCAGAATCGGCGGGTCTGCGGTCGACTGGGGGCGGGGGAGGGCCCGATGAGCAGCAGCTACGCCGAGGCTGGCCCGCTGGAGCGGGCGCTGGTGCTGGGGTTCGCGGTGCTGGTGTTCGGCTCGATCGGGTTCATGTACTGGTGGTTCGGTCGTGACGAGGCCGCCCCGCCGCCGGATGGGGGGCCGGTCGTGGTGG
>JACDBB010000136.1 GCA_013695145.1 Euzebyales bacterium | reverse complement strand
CCCGGCGACAACACCGAAATGACCGTGGAGCTCATCCAGCCCATCGCCATGGAAGAAGGCCTGCGCTTCGCCATCCGCGAGGGCGGCCGCACCGTGGGCGCCGGCCGCGTCACCAAGATCCTCAAGTAGATGCTCTGTTCACCACTGACGGCTTGCAGTCGGTGACCCGAACGGGCACGTACGATGGTCCATGCCGCCCTTCAGGGTGGCGCGCTGCAGAGAAGAGAGCAACATGGCGAAGTCGGACACGCGGCCCAAGGTGACGCTCGCATGCGTCGAGTGCCAGAACCGCAACTACATCACCACCAAGAACCGGAACACCCAGCGCGAGCGCATCGAGCTGCGCAAGTTCTGCCCGCGCTGCAACGTTCACCGGGCACACCGAGAGACCAAGTAGGGTTCGTCACGCGAGCCGCGCCGACCCCGCCGCCGCAGCGCTGGCGGGGTCGTCGCATGTGCGGGGTGTGCACCGCCGTCACCGTCGACCTGGGGATGCCCCCTGGGCAGGCGGGTCGCCGCATGGCAAGGTGGAGCACCAGGACAACCCGTGACCGCCCCGAAAACCTCAGGAGGAGCATGGCTGACCGTTTGGCGGTGAACGCCGAGATCCGCGCGAAGGAAGTCCGGCTGATCGGGCCGGAGGGCAAGCAGGTGGGCGTGGTCCCCCTGAAGATCGCGATCGAGGCCGCGCAGGCCCTCGACCTCGACCTCGTCGAGGTGTCGCCACAGGCCAACCCGCCGGTGGCGAAGGTGATGGACTACGGCAAGCACCTGTACGAGCAGGAGCGCGCCGAGCGCGAAGCCCGACGCTCGCAGCGCGGGACCACCCAGAAGTCGATCCGGTTGCGGCCGAAGATCGACGACCACGACTTCGAGACCAAGCTGAAGCAGGCTCGCAAGTTCCTCGAAGGGGGCTCCAGCGTCCGTGTTCAGCTCATGTTCCGGCGCCGCGAGCTGCGGCGCCCGGAGATGGGCCTCAAGTTGATGGACCGCTTCGCTCAAGAGCTCACGGAGGTCGCGCAGATCGACAGCCGCTCTCCGATGGAGGGTCGCTTCGCGACGATGGTGCTCGGCCCCCGCAAGAAGGATGTCGCGCAAAAAAACGTCGCCAAGAAGGAGCAGGCGAACAAGTCCCAGCGGGCGGCCGCATCAGATGCTAAGCCGGCCGAGTAAGCGGCCGCCGTCGCGGTCACAGGTTCCCAGCGCGGTGGGGGCGGCCCAGAGCAGCGAGGAGCTCAATCATCGCGCTCAACCGTGACCGCGTCGGCCATCGCTATCCCACCTACACCTATGAGGTGAGCCGGGAGAAGGTGCGCGAGTACGCCGTGGCGACCGGTGTCGAGGATCCGGCGTACACGGCCGACTCGGCCGAGATCCCGTCCAACGAGCTGATCGCACCGCCGACGTTCGCGGCCTGCTTCACAGTCGGACGCACCGATCTGTTCGACGACCCGGAGCTCGGCGCGCACACCAACCTCGTGCACGGCAACCAATCCTATGAGCTGCACCAGCCGATCCGGGTCGGCAGCACGCTGGTCTGCTCGCCACAGGTCACCGACATCGTCGACCGTGGACGTATGGAGCTGCTGACGCTGCAGATCGACTGCGCCGACGAAGCCACCGGCGAGCCCGTGGTGACCAGTCGCGGCACGATGATCTTCTTCAACGCCCCAGAGGAGGCAGACTGATGCCCGGGTTCGACGAGGTGGCCGTAGGCGACGCACTGCCAGCCGTCGAGCAGCGCATCGAGCAGGCCGACCTGGTCCGCTATGCCGGAGCCAGCGGCGACTTCAACCCCCTGCACTGGGAGCCCGAGTTCGCAGCCAAGGTCAGCCCCACAGGCGGGGTCATCGCCCACGGCATGCTGAACATGGGCCTCGTCTCCCGGGTGGTCACCGCCTGGGCGGGCGGCCCTGAGCGCGTCCGCAGCCTGTCGGCCAGTTTCCGGGCCCCATGCCCCGTCGGGTCGACGGTCACCATCGGCGGCGAGGTGGTCGACAAGGACGACCGCGCCCGGACCGCCATACTCCAGGTCTGGGTCACGCTGCCGGACGGCGCGAAGGTCATCAACCGGCGCAGCTCCCGTGCCGTGGTGCAGCTCGACTGAGTCGCGGAGACCGTGACGTGAGATGAGCGGTCCTCCAGCACACGTCGTGGAGTGGGCGCAGCAGCGGGCGCGCCTCCGAGCGGCGGGGGACTACGCGGCTGCCGACGCGCTGCGCGACCGCATCGCGGGAGCGGGTTGGCGCGCGGTCGACTCCGAGGACTCCTTCCGCCTCGAAGCGGCGGTGCGTTTCGAGGCGGTGATCCCCGCCCGCGTGGCTGATCGTTCCGCCGAGCCTGACGGCGTCGACGCCAGCGTGCTGCTGCTGCTCGAGGACCATCCCGCGACGCGCGAGGACGCGACGCGCTGCCTGTCCGGTGTGCTGGCCCATCACACGGACACCGCTTACGAGTTGATCCTGCTGGACAACGGCGCCGGAGGTGAGATCGGCGACTGGGCGGCTGACGTGGCACGCAATCCAGGTGTCACCGCGGTCCACCTCGCCGAGGCGGTCGGCTTCGCTGAGGCGCGAGCGCTGCAGCATCGGGTCGCCACCGGTGGGCTGCTCGTATGGCTGGACACCGGTGTGGAGCCGACCGGTGATCTGCTGAGCCCGCTGATCGCGGCGTTCGCGAACCCAGCTGTCGGCCTCGCGGGACGCTGGGGCGGCGACCTTGGCCCCGGCATCGACCGCTTCGCGAACGCCGACCCAGCCCCTGCCGGCGCACCGCTGCGTGAGGTGCACGCCGTGTGGGGCTACCTTCTGGCCCTGCGCCGCAGGATGGTGACCGATGGGGCGATCACGATGGACCCCGCCTTCGCCTTCTACCGCAACGCCGACGCCGACGTCGCGTTCCAGGTGCGCTCCGCCGGCCGGCGAGTGGTGCTCCTCGACCTGCCCGCTGTTCAGCACGCGCACCGTGCGTACGCGGACACGCCGGCCACCGAGCGCGACCGCGCTTCGCGGCGGAACTACCGGCGTCTTCTCGACCGTTGGCGACCGCAGATGGAAAGGCTGGCCGGCGGCTAGGCTGATCACCGGTTGCCCAGGCCGGGCGCAGGGACCTATACTCGGACTCTGCGCTGCCCGAGGGGCAGTGTTTTTGTTGTCCAGATCCACGCAAGACGGTCTGCGGGCAGGATGAGCCGGGGACCTGTAGGGGCGTAGCTCAACTGGCAGAGCGTCGGTCTCCAAAACCGAAGGCCGGGGGTTCGAGTCCCTCCGCCCCTGCGTTGGCCGCGGGCCGCTCATCGACGACCGGCCAGCGCAAGAAGCACCAGCTCGACGAGCAGTGGGCGTCGACCGAGCCGGCTGAAGCTTGGCCGGCGATCCAGGTCCGAACTTGACCCGCGAGGACATGAGCAAGATGACTGACGAGAAGCGGACGACGACGCCGACGCCGCAGCCGGACGTTCGGCGCGAGCGCACAGGGCCGCGCCAGTTCGTGCGGGAGACCCGCGGTGAGCTCAAGCGCGTCCAGTGGCCCACGCGGCGGGAGCTGCTCTCCTACTCCGCGGTGGTCCTCGTAGCTGTGTCCATCCTCACCCTGTACGTGTTCGGCCTGGACCAGGCCTTCGGCCAGATCGTCTTCTGGATGTTCGGATGAGCGACCTTCCCCCCGGCTCTGCCCGCGACGATGTCGAGCAGATCGACCGGGATCCGGGCGTCGCCGCCGACGCCGGCACCGACGCGCTCGACGAGGCCGCTGAGCCCGAGCAACGCGGTGAGGCCGACGCCGCTGTCGAGCACACCGAGGAGTCCAGCGAGGTGGACGAGCTCGTCGCCCAGGCCATGGCCGAGGCGACGGAGTCGACAGAGTCCTACGCGGTGGACGACGGCGGGCCGCGCGTGGCCGACCCCGAGGAGGACCTCGCCGACGACGACCTGGTCGCACCCGACGACGCGAGCACCTCGGTGGAGGGCCGCGCGGTCGAGGGCGATGTGCAGACCCAGCCCGAGGCGGGGCTTCAGCCGACCGACCCGGAGACCGACGCCGAAGGTGAGCCGGACGACTTCGGCGACCTCCTCGCCGCCGCCGGTGCCGCGAGCCGCGAGGACGACATCGAGATCGACCTCGACCAGTTGGGCGTCCCCGCCGTCGACGAGGCGCCCGCCGCGGAGCCCGCCGTCGGAGAGCCCGCCGTCGACGAGGCGCCCCCCGTCGGTGAGCCGGCCGTCGAGGAAGACGCCCGCCGCGCGCGGCTCGACTTCGCCCGCATGCCCGGCGACTACTACGTCGTGCACACCTACGCGGGCTATGAGCAGAAGGTCAAGGCCAACCTCACCAGCCGGATCCAGTCCATGAACATGGAAGACCGGATCTTCGACGTCATCATCCCGACCGAGGACGCGGTCGAGATCAAGGCCGGCAAGAAGCAGACCGTCCAGCGCAAGGTCTTCCCCGGTTACGTGCTGGTGCGCATGGACCTCGACGACGACTCCTGGTACGCGGTCCGCAACACGCCTGCCGTGACGGGGTTCGTCGGCCCGCCCGGCGCGCGCCCGGTGCCGCTGTCCATGCGCGAGGTCGAGGCCATCCTCCGCGAGCCGGACGAGGACGAGGTGGTTATCCCGAGCGTGGAGTTCGAGGAGAAGGAGAACATCCGCGTGACCTCGGGTCCGTTCGCGGACTTCACCGGCACGATCTCGGAGATCAACGCCGACCAGTCCAAGCTCAAGGTGCTGGTGTCCATCTTCGGCCGCGAGACCCCCGTGGAGCTCGGCTTCGACCAGGTCGCCAAGCTGTAGACCGCTCGTGGGAGGGCGCGCACGCGTCCGTCCGCACCACACCACCCCAAGGAGGACCGCAGATGGCCAAGAAGGTCATGGCCTTGATCAAGCTCCAGATCCCCGCCGGGCAGGCCACGCCGGCGCCGCCGGTCGGCCCCGCGCTGGGTCAGCACGGCGTGAACATCATGGAGTTCTGCAAGGCCTACAACGAACGCACCCAGGCGCAGCAGGGCGATGTCGTGCCCGTGGAGATCACGGTCTTCGAGGACCGCTCGTTCACGTTCATCACCAAGACCCCGCCGGCCGCGAAGCTGCTGCTCAAGGCCGCTCGGGTCGACAAGGGCTCCGGCGAGCCGAACCGCGCCAAGGTCGGCACCGTGTCGCGCGACGCGGTGCGCGGCATCGCGGAGACCAAGATGGCGGACCTCAACGCCATCGACGTCGCCGGCGCCATGAAGATCGTCGAGGGCACGGCCCGCTCGATGGGCCTCGTCGTCGAGGACTGAGGCTCACCAACCTGCACCACCGACGTGGGAGGGCGCCCGGCTGATGCCCGACTGGACCACACGAAAGGCACGAAGATGGCCAAGCGCGGCAAGCGCTACGAGGTCGCGGCGAGCAAGATCGACCGCGACCGGCAGTACAGCCCCACGCAGGCGTTCACGCTCCTGCCCGAGACCGTGACCGTGTCATTCGACCCGACCGTGAACCTCGCGATCCGGCTCGGGGTTGATCCCCGCAAGGCGGACCAGATGATCCGCGGCTCGGTCGGCCTGCCCAACGGCACGGGCAAGGTCAGCCGGGTCGCGGTGTTCGCCGAGGGCGCCAAGGCCACCGAGGCCACCGAGGCCGGCGCGGACATCGTCGGCACCACCGAGATCACCACCATGATCGAGGCGGGCGACCTCGACTTCGACGCGGTCATCGCGACGCCTGACCAGATGGGCAAGATCGGCCGTTACGGCAAGGTGCTCGGCCCACGCGGGCTGATGCCGAACCCGAAGACCGGCACCGTGACGATGGACGTCGCCAAGGCCGTGGCCGAGATCAAGGCGGGCAAGATCGAGTACCGCACCGACCGCCAGGCCAACGTGCACGTGGTGCTCGGCAAGGCGTCCTTCGACGCCAGGCAGCTGGTTGAGAACTACGCGGCGGTCGTCGACGAGCTCATGCGCCAGCGGCCCGCGGCCGCGAAGGGTCGTTACCTGCGCTCGATCGCGGTCGCGACCGCCCACGGCCCGTCGATCCGTGTGGACCCCGCGGTCGTCCGCGAGTTCTGGGACGAGACCGCGGCGTAGCAGCGGCTCCGCCAGCCCCCTTGACAGCGTTCGGAGGAGGGTCCTACGCTCGTCGTTGTTGAACGCGTTCAACCGGCTGGGTCCGACCGGGCGCTCCGACGGCGGATGTGAGAGACGACCATGGCGCCTGGCTCCCTGCTCCTCGGTGTCGATGTCGGCACCCAGAGCACCAAGGGCGTGGTCGCCACGGTCGACGGCGTCCTGGTCGCCACGGCCACGCGCGCGCACGGAGTCGACCGTCCCGCGCCGGGCTTCTTTGAGCACGACGCGGACGCCGTCTGGTGGGACGGCTTCGTCGCCGTCACGCGCGAGCTGCTCGCTCGTGACGACGTCGAGGCGGCGCGCGTCGCGGGCGTCGGGGTCAGCGGCATCGGGCCCTGCCTGCTGGCCGCCGACGATGGCGGCAGACCCCTGCGGCCGGCGATCCTGTACGGCGTCGACACCCGGGCGGGCGCCCAGATCGACGAGCTGCGGGAGCGCTTCGGTGACGACGCGATACAGGCGCGCTCACGCTCGGTCATGACCAGCCAGGCGGTCGGCCCCAAGCTGTTGTGGCTCCGCGAGCGCGAGCCACAGGTGTGGGACCAGACCCGACAGGTGCTCATGGCCAGCTCGTTCCTGGTGCGCCGCCTCACGGGCGCCTATGTCCTCGACCACCACAGCGCCAGCGGCGTCGTCCCCTTCTACGACGCGGCCGGCAGGCGATGGCACCGTCCCTGGGTCGAGCAGGCGCTCGGCGGCGACCTGCGGCTGCCCGAGCTCGCGTGGTCCGACGAGGTCGCCGGCGAGGTCACGGCCGACGCGGCCGCCGCCACCGGGCTGCGGCCCGGCACCCCCGTCACCACGGGCACGGTCGACGCGGCAGCCGAGGCGCTGTCAGCCGGCGTGCGCGAGCCCGGGGACCTCATGCTGATGTACGGCACCACGATGTTCCTGATCCAGCTGGTCGAGCGGCTCCCTGCCGACACGCCGTTCTGGGGCACCTGCTACCTGTGGGAGGGTCTCGCCGCGCTGGCCGGGGGCATGGCGACCTCCGGGGCGCTGACCAGCTGGTTCCGCGACGTGCTCGGGGAGGGCGCCCCGCCCTACGAGTCGCTGGTCGCCGGCGCGGCGCGCGTCCGGCCCGGCAGCGACGGCTTGGTCGTCCTGCCCTACTTCGCGGGCGAGCGCACACCGCTCCACGAGCCGGACGCTCGCGGCGTCGTGGCGGGTCTCACCCTCGATCACGGCCGCGATCACCTGTACCGGGCGCTGCTGGAGGCGACTGCGTACGGGGTCCGTCACAACCTCGAGGCACTCGAGGCCGCCGGTGCGCCTCCCGCACGCCTGGTCGGCGTCGGCGGCGGCACCCAAGGCGGGTTGTGGCCGCAGATCGTGGCCGACGTCACGGGCCGCCCGCAGGACGTCCCAGGGCAGACGATCGGCGCAGCCTACGGTGACGCCCTGCTGGCCGGGATCGCGACGGGGCTGGTCGACCGCGACGCGGACTGGAATCCGCCCGCCGTGCGCGTCGAGCCCGATCAGCGGGCCGCGGCCATCTACCACGACGCCTACGCGCTGTACCGTGAGCTGCACGTCGCGACGGCGCCGCTCCAGCGCCGCCTTGCCCGACTGGGCAGGGAAGAGCCGCGCCATGGCTGAGCCAGCTTCGAGCCGCCTGCTGTCGCTGGAGGGCATCCACAAGCACTTCGGCGGTATCGTCGCCGTCGACGGCGTCGACTTCGACCTGGGGCACGGCGAGGTGCACGCCCTGGTCGGCGAGAACGGTGCGGGCAAGTCGACGCTGATGAAGGTCGCCGTGGGCTTCCACCAGCCCGACGAAGGGCGGGTCGAGGTCGACGGTGAGCCGGTCGCCTTCCGCTCCACCCGCGACGCGGAGGCTGCGGGCATCGCCATCATCCCGCAGGAGCTCGACCAGTTCCCGCACCTGTCGGTCGCCGAGAACCTCGCCGTCGGTCGTGCGCGCCCCAGGCGCAGGTGGGGAGGTATCGACTGGGACGCGTTGGCCGAAACGGCCCGCCGGCAGCTGGGCGAGCTCGGGCTCGACCTCGACGTCACCGCACCGCTCGGCCTGCTGTCCGCGGCCAATCGCCAGGTCGTGGCGATCGCCCGCGCGCTCGCAGGCGACGCCCGCGTGGTGGTCATGGACGAGCCCACGGCGGCCCTGTCAGAGCGCGAGACCGAACGGCTCTTCGCCATCATCACCGACCTGTCGAGCCGCGGCGTCGGGGTCGTCTACATCTCCCATCGGCTGGAGGAGGTCTTCCGCATCGCGGACCGGATCACGGTCCTGCGCGACGGCCACCACGTACGCACTGCGACCACATCCGAGCTGGACACCGACGAGCTCGTGCGGCTGATGGTCGGTCGCCCGCTGGGTGAGCAGGTCCCTCGCAGCGACCGCTCGGTGGGTGACACCGCGCTTGAGCTGCGTGGGCTCACGCGCGCCGGGGCGTTCGCCGACATCGACCTGGTGCTGCGCCGGGGGGAGGTCCTCGGCCTCGCAGGCTTGATCGGCGCTGGGCGCACCGAGGTTGCCCAGGCGATGTTCGGCGTCGCCCCGGCCGACAGCGGCGACATCCTCCTGGACGGGGAGGCGGTCAGCATCCGCTCACCGGAGGAGGCGATGCGGCGCGGGATCGCCTACGTGCCCGAGGAGCGGCGCTCGCAGGGGCTGGTGCTGCCGTTCTCGATCCGCGCGAACATCAGCCTGTCGAGCCTGGAGCGGCTGTCGCGCGGCGGCCTGATCAACCGCCGCGCGGAACGGGAGCTCGCTGAGCGTTCCGCCACGGCCTTGGCGATCCGGGGCGCCGAGCTCGGTGCGCCGGCCGCTCACCTGTCCGGAGGCAACCAGCAGAAGGTCGTGCTGTCCAAGGCGCTGGCGCGGGAACCGGGCATCCTGCTGTTCGACGAACCCACACGCGGCGTCGATGTCGGCGCCAAGGCCGAGATCGCGCGTCTGATCGACCGGCTCGCCGCGGACGGCAACGCGGTCCTGGTCATCTCCTCCGAGCTCGAGGAGGTGCTGGCGCTGGCGGACCGGGTGGCGGTGATGCGCGAGGGCCGCGTCGTCGGCGAGCTCGCCGGGACGGAGGCCACGCAGGAGCGCGTCATGGCGCTGGCGACCGGCTCCGCCAAGCCTGACGACGAGGCGGCGCCCGCCCAGGCGCAGCCGTGAGCGCGGCCACCGTCGCCGAGCCGGCTGCGCGTCGGGGTCCGTCGCCCCTGCGGCGCTGGCTGCTGCGTCCCGAGGCACCCGCCGTGCTGTTCCTGCTCGCGGTGGTCGTGCTGTTCGGCGCGCTCACCGACAACTTCCTGCGGTTGGCCAACCTCCAGCAGATCCTCATCCAGGTGTCGACCGTCGCGATCATCGCGCTGGCGGTCAACCAGCTGATCATCGCGGGCGAGATCGACATCTCGATGGGGTCGTCCCTCGGTCTGTGCGCCGTGGCCGTCGGGACCGTCGCCGTCGCCACCGGCGGGCTGATCCTGCCGCTGCTCACGGGCGTGGCGGTCGGCGCGCTCATCGGCGCGACCAACGGCCTGCTCGTCACCGTCGCGCGGGTCCCGGCGATCATCGTGACGCTCGGGATGCTCTACGCCCTGCGCGGCGTGATCTTCTTCGTCACCGGTGGCGCGTCGGTGTCGGGGATCCCCATGGACGCCCGCCTCGTCGGGCGGGAACGGCTGTTCGGCGTCGGCTACTCGGTGTGGCTCCTGCTCGCGCTGCTCCTGGCCACCTGGTTCGTCAGCCGGCACACCACGTGGGGCCGTGACGTGTACGCGGTGGGTGGCAACCAGGCCGCGGCCCGCCTCGCAGGGTTGCCGATCGCCCGCACGCGCTTCCTGGGCTTCGTCGGAGTGGGGGTCTTCACCGGTCTGGCCGCCCTGGTGTACGTCGGCCGCACCGGGGGGGTGCAGACCAGCGCGGGGACCGGGCTGGAGCTCGAGGTCATCGCGGCGGTCGTGCTGGGTGGCACCAGCATCGCCGGGGGACGCGGTTCCGTGCTGTCGCCGGTCGTAGGGGCTGTCCTGGTCAGCGCCATCTCGACCGGGATGGTGCTGCTGCGCGTGCCCGCCACGTGGCAGAGCGCCGTCCTCGGCGCCCTCATTCTGCTGGCCATCTCCTTCGACGGCATCCGCCGGCGCCAGGTGCGGGGGGCAGCATGACCCGTGAGCGCCTGCTGGGTCGCGAAGCCGTCCTGCTAGGTGTGCTGGTGGTGGTGATGCTCGGCATGTCGCTGCTGAGCGACCAGTTCCTGACACTGGGCAACCTCCTGCGGACGTCACGGTTCTTCGTCGAGATCGGCCTGATCGCACTGGGCATGACCCTGGTGATCATCACCGCGGGCATCGACCTGTCCGTCGGGTCCGCGTTGGCGCTGGTGTCGGTGACCATCGGGTTCAGCTACGCCGCGGGGGCGCCGCTGGCGCTCGCGATCCTGCTGGGACTCCTGGTCGGGCTCGCGGGCGGGTGCTTCAACGGCGTCATGGTCACCCGGCTGGACCTGCACCCGCTGGTCGTGACGCTCGGGACGTTCGCGCTGTTCCGCGGCCTGGCGTTCGGGGTCTCCGACGCCGACGCGGTCTCGACCTACCCGGAGTGGTTCGCCTACTTCGGGCAGTTCTACCTCGGCCCGGTTCCCGGCCAGCTGTTCGTGTTCATCGCCGCGATCACCGCCGTGTGGCTCCTCCTCGCCCGCACGCGGTTCGGCCGCTACGTCTACGCCATCGGCGCGAACGAGGAGGCCGCCCGCTTCTCCGGCGTGCCGGTCCGTCGGGTGAAGGTGACGATCTACACGATCACCGGTGCGCTGGTCGCGCTCGCCGCGGTCATCTACACCTCGCGCGTGTCCAGCGCCCGCGCCGACTTCGGGCAGGGCCTCGAGCTCGACGTCATCGCCGCCGTCGTCCTCGGGGGGGCCAGCATCCGCGGGGGTGTCGGAACCATCCCGGGGACCGTCCTCGGCGTGCTGACCATCGCCGTGCTGCGCAACGGCCTGCAGCTCGCCGGTGTGGCGACCACCTGGCAGCTGTTCCTGCTCGGCGTCCTCCTGATCGCCGCGGTCTTCGTCAACGAGTTCTTCCGCCGCCGTGACGCCTGACGCGATCGATGCTCACCCGAATGCGCCCGAGCTTGCGAGGGCGGCCCGTCCACGAAAAGGAGCCGATATGACACGCATGCGCAACACAACGCTGATGGGAGCCCTGCTGCTGGTCCTCGGACTGGCGCTCGCCGCCTGCGGAGAGGGAGGGGTCGGTGAGGGCGCCGAGGGGGAGCTCACGGAGGAAGCCCCCGCTGGCACGGGCGCCGAGGGCGCCGCCACCGAGGCTGCCGAGGAGTCCACGACGGACGACGGTGCCACGGACGCGGCCCAGACCGAGGCCGCGACGGAGGAGGAGTCCGCGGAGGGGGAGGGCGACGCCGTCGTCGAGGGCGACGGCGACGTCCGCGTCTGCATGATGCCCAAGCTCATCGGCATCCCCTACTTCAACGCCTCCGGCGAGGGCGCCGCCGAGGCCGCCGAGGAGCTCGGCATCGCGCTGGAGTACAACGGACCGACCCAGGCGCAGGCCGCGGACCAGGTCCAGATGATCGAGCAGTGGACCTCCCAAGGCTGCGACGCGATCTCCGTCGCCGCCAACGACCCTGACGCGCTCGCCCCTGCGATGACCGCCGCCGGCGAGGCGGGGATCGCCACGTCTGCGTGGGACGCCGACGTCGCCCGTGACGCCCGCGAGGTGTTCGTGAACCAGGCGACCTTCGAGGGCATCGGCCAGACGCTCGTCGAGATCATGGCCGAGCAGACCGGAGGCGAGGGCGAGTTCCTCGTGGTCACCGGGTCGCTCACCGCCCCGAACCAGAACGCCTGGCTCGAGGAGATGGAGGCTCACATGGCCGAGGCGTACCCGGACATGTCGATCGCCGCGGTCGAGCCGGGCGAGGAGGACCTCGCGCTCGGCATCGAGGTGACCACCAGCTACCTGCAGGCCAACCCCGACACCGCCGGCGTGTTCGCGATCACCACCGTCGCGCTTCCAGGCGCCGCGGAAGCCGTCGAGCAGCTCGGTCTGACCGGCGAGGTCCCCGTCACGGGTCTCGGTGTGCCGAGCGAGAACGCCGTGTACATCGAGTCGGGCTCCATCGTGGAGTTCGCGCTGTGGAACCCCGTCGACCTCGGCTACCTCGCGGTGCATGTGGCCAACGCGCAGATCGCCGGTGAGCTGCCGACCTCGGGGACCTTCGAGGCCGGCCGCCTCGGTGAGGTCGAGCTGATCGCGGAGGACGAGATCCTGCTCGGACCGCCGACGGTCTTCAACGCCGACAACATCGGCGAGTTCGACTTCTAGATCGGCTGGCTGCGCTACTGGGGGGCGCGCGCCCGCGAGCGCGCCCCCCAGCACTAGCTGCACGTTCGGCTCGACCCGATCCGAACACGCCATGATCACCCCGGAGGCCGCATGATCACCGCACCGCCGGACCGTTGGGACGCGGCGATCGACGCCGCGCGCGGCGTCGACGAGGTCGTCGCCCGTTCCCGCCTGCTCGGCGCGGACAGGGCGATCGCCAACCAGGGTGGCGGCAATACGTCCATGAAGGGTGCGGTGGTCGACCACGTCGGCCGCCGCACGCGGGTCCTGTGGGTCAAGGGCTCGGGAACGGACCTGGCGACCATCACCCCGGCGGGCTTCCCTGCGCTGCGGCTGGAGGACATCGACCCGCTGCTCGGGCGACACCACATGGACGACGCCGAGATGGTCGACTACCTCACGCGTTGCGGTCTGTCGCCCGACCAGCCGCGGCCGTCGATTGAGACGCTGCTGCACGCATTCATCCCGGCCACCCACGTCGACCACACCCACCCCGACGCGATCATCGCCCTGACCTCGTGCCCACCTGGGCGCGAACTGGCCCAAGAGGCCTTCGGCGACGAGGCCGTCTGGATCGACTACATCCGCCCAGGCTTCGACCTCGCCAAGCAGATCGCCCTGGCTCTCGGCGACCAACCGGCGGCGCGGTTCGTGCTCATGGCCAAGCACGGTCTCGTGACCTGGGGTGACGACGGCCGCACCTCCTACGCGGCGACGCTGGAGGCGTGCGGGCGCGCGGCCGAGGTGTTGGCCGCGACCGGAGCGCACATGCGGACCGAGCACGGCGCCGGCACCACGCATGGCCTCGGCGGGCAGGCTGTCGCGTCGGTCGACGATCACGACGCCGACCGACTGCTCGCCGCCGCCCTCCCCGCGCTGCGTGGCAGCCTCCTCGCGGCGACGTCGGGGACCGTGCTGCTCCTCGACCGCAGCCCTGCAGCGGTGGCGTTCGCCTCGTCGGCGCGCGGACCGGAGCTCAGCCAGGTGGGTGCCGCGTGCCCGGACCACCTGGTCAACACCAAGTCCCGACCGCTGGTCACCGACTGGCGCCCCGGCGGCGACGACGACGCCGAGCGCCTGGCTGGCGCGCTGCGCCACGGCGCGAGCGGCTACGCCGAGGCCTACCGGCGCTACTACGACGCCCAGCTCACCGACGAGAGCCGGCCCTTCGGTATGGACCCGCCTGGACCGCGGGTCACGCTCGTTCCCGGCCTAGGGATCGTCACGGCAGGCGACGACACGTCGCGTGCCCGCCTGTCGCGTGACCTCTACCACCGTGCGATCGAGGTGATCACGGCGGCGGACGCGTGCGGAGGCTTCCGCTCGCTGACCGACGAGGAGGCGTTCGCTGTCGAGTACTGGCCGCTGGAGCGCTACAAGCTGGCGCAGCGCCCGGCGCGCAAGGAGCTCGCGGGGCGCGTGGCGTTCGTCACGGGTGCGGCCAGCGGCATCGGCCGCGCCGTCGCCCGGCACCTTGCCGCACTCGACGCTCACGTCGTGGTCGCCGACCGCAACGCCGATGGCGCCGCGGAGGTGGCCGGCGAGATCGTCGCGAGGCACGGCGAGGGCCGAGCCGTCGACGTCGGGTTCGACGTCACCGACGAGGACGCGGTCGCGGACGCGTTCGGGCGCACGGTGCTGGCCTACGGCGGCCTGGACGTGCTGGTCAGCTCGGCGGGGATCGCCTCGAGCGCGCCGATCGACGAGACGACGGTCGCTGACTGGGACCGGGTGTTCGAGGTGCTCGGCAAGGGCTACTTCCTCGTGGCGCGTGAGGCGTTCCGCGTCCTGCGCCGGCAGGGCAGCGGCGGCTCGGTCGTGTTCGTCGCCTCCAAGAACGGGCTGGTGGCCGGACGCGACGCCGCCGCCTACAGCGCCGCCAAGGCGGCGGAGCTGCACCTCGCCAGGTGCCTCGCCGAGGAGGGTGGCGCTGACGGCATCCGGGTCAACGTCGTGAATCCCGACGCGGTGATCGCCGATTCCGCGATCTGGTCGTCCTCGTGGAAGGCCGAGCGTGCGGCCGCGTACGGAATCAGCGAGGACGAGCTCGCCGACCACTACCGCAGGCGCACGACGCTCGGGGTCACGATCAGCGCCGAGGACGTCGCCGAGGCGGTCGCGTTCCTCGCCGGCGACCGGTCAGCCAAGTCGACGGGCAACATCCTCAACGTCGATGGCGGCGTTCCTGCGGCGTACACGCGCTGAGGGGACTGGGTGGTGCGGCCGGGCGACCGCAGCGGTCATCGAGCCGGGCCGCCGGTGCCGGCAGTGGACTCGCGGACCACCAGCCGGGGCGTGAACATGCGGCGCCCGGCGTGGCCGCCCTGTCCGGCGGTGTCGTGCCCCGCCAGCAGCAGCTCCACGGCCGCACGGCCGAGCTCGTACTTGGGCTGGCGGACCGTGGTGAGCGGCGTGTGCAGCACCGAGGCGAACTCGACGTCGTCGTAGCCGACGAGGGCGAGGTCGTCGGGCACCGCGACCCTCCGGTGGAGCAGCGCGCGCAGCAACCCCAGCGCCAGCAGGTCGTTGACGCAGAACACGGCGGTCGGCGCCGGATCGGCGGCCAGGACGCGCGCGGCGGCCTCCTCGCCGGACCGGGCGACGAGCGCGGGGACCGCCACCTCCACGATCACCTCGTCGGGGTCGAGCCCCGCAGCGCTGACCGCGGACCGCAGACCCTCCCGGCGGTCCGCGCACTGCTGGATCGACCGCGACCCGGTCACCAGCGCGAGCCGCCGGTGCCCCAGCTCGAGCAGATGCTCGCCGGCGACGCGCCCCCCGTGCACATCGTCGACGGCCACGCTGGGCAGGTCGCCGCCCGCACTCGCCCGGTCCAGCAGCACCACGCCCATCCCTCGGCCCCGCAGCCAGTGCAGCAGCCGCTCCTCCCGCATCACCGGTGTCACGATCACCCCGTGCGCCCGCTGCTCCTCCAAGGTGCGCAGATACCGGCGCTCCTTCCGCTCGCTGTCGTCGGAGTTGCACAGCACGACGGCGTAGCCGGCCTCGTTGGCGCCGTCCTCGACGCCGCGCGCGACCTCGGTGAAGAACGGGTTCGTCACGTCCAGGACCAACAGGCCCAGCACCAGGCTGCGCCCGGCGCGCAGGCTGCGGGCCGAACCGTTCAGGACGTAGCCCAAGTCCTCGACGGCCCGTTCCACGCGCAACCGTGTGGGCTCGGCGACGCGTTGGGGGCGGTTCAGCACGTTGGAGACCGTGCCGACCGACACGCCCGCGAGGCGGGCCACCTCCCTGATGTTCGACAACTGCTGGACCTTCACGTCCGGCCTCTCCCCGACCCGCTCGCTGCGCCCTTGACCGTGGCGACAGACGGGACTAGCGTAGCGGTTGAAAGCGTTCAGTGGCCTGCGGTGGGATGGCGCCCGCTGTCGACAGGAGTGCACGCCGCATGATCGCCGCCGACCGCATCGCTGCCTGCAACGCCCCGCTGGCGGACGTGCACGCGAGAGAGCTGGAGGCAGCGCTCGCCACAGCTTCCCGGCTTGGCGCCGACCCTGAGGACGTCATCGGCGAGCTGGCCCGCTTCAGCGTCGCGGCCCCGTCATGGGCCCTTGGCACGGGCGGGACGCGGTTCGGGCGCTTCCCGGCCGGCGGCGAGCCGCGCACCCTCGAGGAGAAGATCGACGACGTCGCGGCGCTCAACGCGCTGACCGGCGCGAACCGCACCATCAGCCTGCACGTGCCCTGGGACGATCCGCCCGACGCGGATGCCGTTCGAGGGCACGCGGCCGACCGTGACGTGACGTTCGACGCCATGAACTCCAACACCTTCCAGGACAACCCGGCGACCACCGACGGCGGCAAGGTGTCGTACAAGTTCGGCAGCTTCGCCCACACCGACGCCGCCGTGCGCGAGGCTGCCGTGGCCCACAACCTGCGCTGCATCGAGCTGGGTGACCAGCTCGGCTCGCGCGCGCTGTCGATCTGGCTCGGCGACGGTGCCAACCACCCCGGCCAGGCGGACTTCCGCGGCCAGTTCGAGCGTGTCGTCGAGGGCCTGCGCCGCGTCCACGACCACCTGCCGGACGGCTGGGTGCTGTTCACCGAGCACAAGCCGTTCGAGCCCGCCTTCTACGCGACCGTCAACCAGGACTGGGGCTCGTCGCTGCTGCTGGCGCAGGCCGCGGGGGAGCGGGCGCGCTGCCTGGTGGATCTCGGCCACCATCTGCCGGGGGCGAACATCGAGCAGATCGTCAGCCGCCTGGCCATGGTCGGCAGGCTCGGCGGGTTCCACTTCAACGACTCCAAGTACGGCGACGACGACCTCACGAGCGGCTCCGTCACGCCCTACCAGCTGTTCCTCATCGTGTGCGAGCTCGTGTCCGCGGGGGACGGGCGCATGCCGGACCTGGCCTACATGCTCGACCAGAGCGCCAACGTGAAGGATCCGCTGGAGGACCTGCTGCAGTCCACGGAGGCCATCCACGTCGCCCTCGCCCAGGCGCTGCTGGTGGATCGCCCCGGCCTGGCCGTCGCCCAGCGGGACAACGACCCCGCCATGGCCGAGGAGGTGCTGCACGCGGCCTTCCGCAGCGACGTGCGGCCGTTGGTCGCCGAGGCCAGGCGGCGCAACGGCGCAGCGCTGCGTCCCCTGCGGGCGTTCCGCGACCTCGCCTACCGTCGGGAGCGGATCGCCGAGCGCGGCGAGTCGGCCGTGAGCACCGGGCTGTAAGCGGCTGTGCGCCGGGTCCTGGCGGTCGACCTCGGCGCCAGCGCGCTGCGCGTCGCTTCGGTCGACCTCGATGGGCGGCCGCCCGTGGTGCAGGTGGTGCACCGGTACCCCCACGCTCCGGTGCGCGCGTCGGACGGGACGCTGCGCTGGGACTGGGATCGCCTGGTGGCCGAGGCCGTCCGCGGCCTGGAGCTGGCACTCGCCGACGGGCCCGCCGATTCGATCGGCGTGGACACCTGGGGCGTGGACTACGGGCTGCTCGACGGCTCGGGGACCCTGGTCGCCCCCCCGTTCAGCTATCGCGACCAGCGCGCGAGCACGTGGCACCAGACCGCGGCCCGGCTCGGTCAGGAGCGCCTCTACGCGATCACGGGGATCCAACTGATGCCGATCAACACGGTATTCCAGCTAGCGGTCCACGACCGCTCCGAGCTGGACGGCGCGGCGACGCTGCTGATGCTGCCTGAACTGCTCGTGCACGCGCTGACCGGCGCCGTGACGGGCGAGCGCACCAGTGCGGGCACGTCGGCGCTGGTCGACATCGCGACGGGCGACTGGTCGGGTGAGCTCGTCGACGCCGTCGACGTCGACCGCAGCCTGCTGCCGCCGATCATGCGCGCGGGCACGGCGGTCGGTCAGTGGCGGGGGATCAGCGTGCATCTGGTCGGCGGTCACGACACAGCCTCGGCGGTCGCCGCCCTGCCCGCCGCCGACCCGAGCGGCACAGCCTTCGTGTCGTCGGGAACCTGGATGCTGGTCGGGGCGGAACGCCTGCTCCCCGACGTCTCCGAGGCCGCGCGCGAAGCCAACTTCTCCAACGAGCCCGGCGTCCTCGGCGGCGTGCGGTTCCTCAAGAACGTGATGGGCCTATGGATGATGCAGCAGTGCCTCGCGGCATGGGGCGACCCTCCGCTGGAGCCGCTGCTGGCCGCCGCCGAGCTGGCGGGCGGAGGTGGGCCTGTGGTCGACGCGACCGATGAGCGCTTCCTTGCTCCCTCCGACATGCCCGCCGAGGTCCGACGGGCCGCCGGGCTGCCCGACGACGTCGAGCGGGCCGTGATCGTCCGGTGCGTCCTGGCGTCTCTCGCGGCCGCCACCGCGCGGGTCGTCGACGAGCTGGAGGGCTTCCTCGACAGCCCGGTCCGGCGCATCCACGTCATGGGCGGCGGCGCACGCAACACGCTGCTCAACCGCCTGATCGCCGAGGCGGCCGCCCGCCCCGTGACCGTCGGCGCCACCGAGGCGACCGCGCTCGGCAACGCCCTGGTCCAGGGCATCGCCATCGGCGCCTACGCCGACCTCCCTGCCGCCCGCGCCGCCTTGACCGCGGATCGGTAGCCTGTCCACCCCGCCGGTTGGGGGCGTTCTCACGCGGGCGGATGGTGAGAATCGCCGGTCAGCTCCCTCGATACAGCCGATCCAGGTCGATCAACTCGACGTCGCTTCTGAGCGCGGCGGTGGACTGCAGGTTGTGGTCGAACCCGGACCGGCCGAACAGGAGCAGTCTCGCCTGTTCGCAGTCGGCTCCCTCGGCGGCGAGCAGCCGTCGGAGATGCTCCAGACGCTGCAGGTCGGCGATCGTCCGACGGCTGCTCGAGCTCTTCGCCTCGCCGATGACGGCGACGCGGGCGGTCCTGTCCTGGCTGCGTTCCCCCGCGGAGAGGGCCACGACGTCCAGCTCATGCGTTTTCCTGCTCCTCGGGTCGTTGACCGTCGTGCGTCCGACGCCTCCCACGGGCTCGCCGGTGCTGTCAGCCGACGCGAACAGGCGCACCCACTCGCGGCACAGGTGCTCGAAATGGGGACCGAGGATCTGGGCGGCGAAGGTCTGCTGCGCCGCCGCCCACGCCTCCTCGTAGCGACGTTCCTCGAACTGCCACAGCCTCGGGCGGGTGATCAGCTGGTGGAAGCGGACGAGCGGATCGGCGATCCGGATCGACGGTCGGCGCTGCTTGCGGACGTCGTCGTCGTGCACCAGGAAACCCGCCGTGGTGAGCACGTCGAGCGGATGAGCGAGCGCGCTCTTGTCTCGGCCGATGGCCCCGCCGATGGCGGTGGGTGTCGACTTGCCGGCGCTGACCGCTTCAAGGACGGCGAAGTAGGGCGCGCGATCACGGATCCGCGGATCCTCGCGCAGCAGGTAAGCGTCTTCGCTGAACAGCGCGGACGACGGGTTCAGGACGGTCTGCGCGAGCCACCGGGGCAGCTCGCTCGGACTGGCCGGAGGTCCGATCTGGACGAGATCGGGGTAACCGGCGGTCCCACCGAGAACCGCGTGCACCACGAACGCCAGTTCGGGATCGGTGATCCGCCAGTACCGGGCAGCCTGGCGGAAGTCGAAGGGGCGCAGCAGCATCTCGAGGTTGGTGCGGCCCCGCAAAGGGGAGGACCCACTCAACAGCTCCTCCATCACCGAGATCGCAGAGCCGCAGAGCAGGATCCGCAGTGGTTTGCCGTTGCGGTCATTCCGCACATCGTCGTAGAACGCTTGGAGGACCGACGACAGCTCGGGGCTGTGCTCCAGCAGGTACGGGTACTCGTCCAGAACCAGGACCCGCTGGCCCGCTTGGTCAAGGACGGTGCGGGCTGACCGCAGGGCCTCTTCCCAGTCGGCTAGCTCGAACCTGATCCCTGGCAGCGAGGACAACGATGCGAGGCTGCCCGCCACCCTGCGCAACGCCGACTGCCGATCGTGCTGGAGCGCCATGGTGTACAGGCCGCCCGCCTGGCGCACTGTCCTGCGGAGCAGCCAGCTCTTGCCCTGGCGGCGACGACCGTAGACGATGCCGATCCGGATCGGGTCATCACCGCCGACGAAGTCGACCAGATCGTCCCATTCCACCTGGCGGTCGAACAGATCGTCAGGTCGCTGCACCACAGTCCTCCTCCGATCCCGAGCCGGCGGGTTGGCCACGCGCAGGCTAGTCGTACTTAGTCTAAGCATGACTATACTGTCGTTCGACCGCGCCCGGTGCTGCCCGGTTTGACGGAAGGCGGTGGTGCGGCTACCGTGGGCGGGTAGCCCCAGACCGCTTTGGTCCCCCGCGCATGGCGCAGGGCGAAGGCGCCGGGACACCGGCCGACCAGCGCAGGCGAGGACACGGCGCCGGTCAACCGGCCGTGGTCCCGTGTGCGTCTCCCGGTCCTGCGGGAGGCGCTTTTTTCGTCCATCAACACAGTTCATCAGTGCAGAGGAGGCTCGATGGCACGCCCCGACAAGGTCGCGGCAGTCGAGGAGGTGCGCTCGCGCCTGTCCGGCGCGACTGCGACGGTGCTCACCGAGTACCGCGGGCTGACCGTGGCCGAGCTGGCTGACCTGCGCGGCAAGCTGCGGGAGACCGACGCCGAGTACAAGGTCGTCAAGAACACCCTCACGCGGATCGCGGCGTCCGACGCCGGCTTCGACGTCCCGGACTCGCTGCTCGTCGGCCCCACCGCGGTCACGTTCTGCGCCGGCGACCCCATCGCGACCGCGAAGGTGCTCCGCGCCTTCTCGCGGGAGCACCCGAGCCTGGTCATCAAGGGCGGCATCCTCGAGGGGCGCCTGCTCGACGCGGACGAGACCGCGGGCCTCGCCGACCTCGCCAGCCGCGACGAGCTGCTCGCCAAGGTCGCCGGGATGCTCGGCGCGATCCTCGCCCAGCCGGCCCGTCTGGCCAAGGCCAACCTCGTCAAGGCCGCCCAGCTCGTCGCCGCCTACCACGCCAAGCGCGCCGAAGGCGAGGAAGCGCCCGCAGCCGCCGACGCCGACACCTAGCCCCGACCACCGTCCCCCGTCTTTGAGGCATCACAAGAAACAGGAGAACCAACACCATGGCGAAGCTGTCCACCGATGAGCTGCTCGACACGTTCAAGGAGATGACACTTCTCGAGCTGTCCGACTTCGTGAAGAAGTTCGAGGACGAGTTCGACGTCACCGCCGCCGCACCGGTCGCGGTCGCGGCCGCCGCCGGCGCGGGGGCAGGCGCCGAGGTCGAGGAGGAGGCGCAGAGCGCCTTCGACGTCGTCCTCACCTCCGCCGGCGAGAAGAAGATCCAGGTCATCAAGGAGGTCCGCGGGCTGACGAGCCTCGGGCTGAAGGAGGCCAAGGATCTTGTCGACGCCGCCCCCAAAGCCGTGCTGGAGGGCGTCGACAAGGAGGCCGCGGACAAGGCCAAGGAGGCGCTCGAGGGCGCCGGCGCCACCGTCGAGGTCAAGTAGTCCTGGGTTGACGTCGTGCGACGAGGGTGTCATCCTTGTCGTTCAGCGCACCCATGCGGCCACTTGCACTGAGGAGTTGCGTGCTCGGCCCTACATACGCCAGGTCCTCGGGCCCAGGTGTGGCCTTGTCGGCAGTGTGACCACGCGTTACACTGCTTGTTCGGCTGTCTGCAGATCGGTCTCACTCGTGTCGGCTGCGCCTTCGTCCCGCGCGTGCTGACCACCCACACTCGCCCGCGGCCTCACAGCGTCCGGTTCCCGTCTTCGCGGGCGGTCCGGCTCTCAACTGTGGCGACCGTGACCGCGCCCGCTCGCCGTTGGAGGAGTAGCCCTTGTCGACGTCCCACCTGAGCGCGGTCGCGTCCGGCGCCGCGTCCCGCCTGTCGTTCGCCAAGATCCAAGAGGTCCTGCCCGCCGAGGGCCTCGACCTCATCGCCATCCAGCGGGACTCGTTCCGCTGGCTGACCGAGGCCGGCCTCGGGAACGTCTTCGAGGAGATCTCCCCGATCGAGGACTTCACCGGTCAGATGGCGCTGTCCTTCTCGGAGCACCGTTTCGAGGAACCCAAGCACTCCCAGGAGGAGTGCAAGGAAAAGGACATGACGTACGCGGCGCCGCTGTTCGTCACCGCCGAGTTCGTGAACCGCGGCACCGGTGAGATCAAGTCCCAGACGGTCTTCATGGGCGACTTCCCCATGATGACCGATGGCGGCACGTTCATCATCAACGGCACCGAGCGTGTCGTGGTGTCCCAGCTCGTGCGCTCACCCGGCGTGTACTTCGACGCCTCGCTCGACAAGGCGACTGGCCGGCCCGTGTTCGGCTGCAAGGTCATCCCGTCGCGCGGCGCCTGGCTCGAGTTCGAGATCGACAAGCGCGACCTGGCGGGGGTGCGCGTCGACCGCAAGCGTCGCCAGCACATCACCGTGCTGTACCGAGCGCTCAAGGGCATCGTGTTCGACGCCGAGCAGGGCGAGTACGTCCTTGCCGAGCGCGACGTCCTCGACGAGCCCGTGCCGGGTGAGGAGATCCTGGCCTTCTTCGACCACGCGCCGACCATCGCGGCGACGCTGGAGAAGGACGCGCTGCTCACCCCGGCGGACGCGCTCATGGACATCTACCGCAAGCTGCGCCCTGGCGAGCCGCCGACGCCCGAGTCGGCCGGCGGGCTGCTGATCAACCTGTTCTTCAACCACAAGCGCTACGACCTGGCCAGGGTCGGCCGCTACAAGGTCAACAAGAAGCTCGGCGAGGAGCTGGTGCGCCTCGGGCTGCGCCAGGCCGACGACGCCAAGCCGCTGCGCGACATGGAGACCCTCCCCGCGCGGCTGCGGGCAGCCGCGAAGTCGGCGACCGACCTCGGCGGCAACGCCTTCGCGTCCGGCGAGGGGCACGCGCCCGGCTACGCCTCCATCCTCACCAAGGAGGACATCCTCGCGACGATGTCCTACCTCGTGCAGCTGTCCAACGATGGCGACGCGTACGACACCGACGACATCGACCACTTCGGCAACCGCCGCCTGCGCAGCGTCGGGGAGCTCATCCAGAACCAGGTCCGGATCGGCCTGTCCCGGATGGAACGCGTCGTCCGCGAGCGGATGACCACCCAGGACGTCGAGGCGATCACGCCGCAGACGCTGATCAACATCCGCCCCGTCGTCGCCTCGATCAAGGAGTTCTTCGGAGCCAGTCAGCTGTCCCAGTTCATGGACCAGACCAACCCGCTGTCGGGCTTGACCCACAAGCGGCGCCTGTCGGCCCTCGGGCCCGGTGGTCTGTCCCGCGAGCGCGCAGGCTTCGAGGTCCGCGACGTGCACCCGTCGCACTACGGCCGCATGTGCCCGATCGAGACGCCTGAGGGCCCCAACATCGGCCTGATCGGGTCGCTGGCGACCTACGCCCGGATCAATGAGTTCGGCTTCATCGAGACGCCCTACCGCCTGGTGGACTCCGGCCGGGTCACCGACCAGATCGACCACCTGACCGCCGACGAGGAAGACCGCATGGTCATCGCCCAGGCCAACGCGATCCTGGACGACGGGGGCCGGTTCACCAGCCCGTTCGTGCTGTGCCGCGCCCGCAACGGAGAGGTCCGCGAGGTCCCGCCGGCCGAGGTGCACTACATGGACGTCTCGCCGCGTCAGATCGTGTCGGTCGCGGCAGCGATGATCCCGTTCCTGGAGCACGACGACGCCAACCGTGCGCTCATGGGCACCAACATGCAGCGCCAGTCGGTGCCGCTGCTGCGCAGCGACTCGCCCTACGTCGGGACCGGCCTCGAATCCAAGGCAGCCCTGGACGCCGGCGACGTGATCGTCACCTCCTCCGACGGCACCGTCGTGGAGGTCGCCGCGGACCGGATCATCATCAAGACCGTGGACAACCGCCTGGAGAAGCACTTCCTCCGCAAGTTCGAGCGCACGAACCAGGGCACCTGCTACAACCAGAAGCCGATCGTCGACGAGGGCGACGAGGTCACCGCCGGGCAGGTCGTCGCGGACGGTCCCTGCACCGAAGAGGGCGAGATGGCCCTCGGGCAGAACCTGCTCGTCGCGTTCATGTCCTGGGAGGGCTTCAACTTCGAGGACGCGATCATCATCTCGGACCGCCTGGTCAAGCAGGACGTCCTCACCTCGATCCACATCGAGGAGCACGAGGTCGACGCGCGCGACACCAAGCTCGGCGCCGAGGAGGTCACCAGGGACATCCCGAACGTGTCCGAGGAGGTCCTCGCCAACCTCGACGAGCGGGGCATCATCCGCATCGGCGCGGAGGTCAACCCCGGCGATGTCCTGGTGGGCAAGGTCACGCCAAAGGGCGAGACCGAGCTGACCCCCGAGGAGCGCCTGCTGCGCGCGATCTTCGGCGAGAAGGCACGCGAGGTCCGCGACACCTCCCTGAAGGTTCCCCACGGGGAGACCGGCCGGGTGATCGGTGTGCGCACGTTCTCGCGTGAGGACGGCGACGAGATGCCGCCCGGCGTCAACGAGATCGTCCGCGTCTACGTCGCGCAGAAGCGCAAGATCTCCGATGGCGACAAGCTGGCCGGACGCCACGGCAACAAGGGCGTCATCGCCAAGATCCTGCCCGCGGAGGACATGCCGTTCCTGTCTGACGGCACCCCCGTCGACATCGTCCTGAACCCCCTGGGCGTTCCAAGCCGCATGAACATCGGTCAGGTGCTGGAGACGCATCTCGGGTGGGTCTCGGCCAACGGCTGGAAGTTCGACCAGCAGCCGGAGTGGTTCGATCGGCTCGGCTGGGGCGACGACATGCTCGACCGCGAGGGCGGCCGCAAGGTGGCCACGCCCGTGTTCGACGGCTGCAAGGAGGACGAGCTCACCAGCCTGCTGGAGAACACCCGCCCCAACCGTGACGGCGTGAAGGTCATCGACGGCGACGGCAAGGCGCAGGTGTTCGACGGACGCTCGGGTGAGCCGATCGACGCGCCGATCACCGTCGGCTACATGTACGTGCTGAAGCTGCTGCACCTGGTCGACGACAAGATCCACGCCCGTTCGACCGGCCCGTACTCGATGATCACCCAGCAGCCGCTGGGCGGCAAGGCGCAGTTCGGCGGCCAGCGCTTCGGTGAGATGGAGGTCTGGGCGCTCGAGGCGTACGGCGCCGCCTACGCCCTGCAGGAGCTGTTGACCGTCAAGTCCGACGACGTCCTGGGCCGCGTCAAGGTCTACGAGGCCATCGTCAAGGGCGAGAACATCCCCGAGCCCGGGATCCCCGAGTCCTTCAAGGTCCTCGTCAAGGAGATGCAGTCGCTGTGCCTCAACGTCGAGGTGCTGTCCGCGTCGGGCCAGGAGATCGAGTTCCGCGAGTCCGACGACGACGCCTTCCGCGCCGCCGAAGAGCTTGGCATCGACCTCAGCCGTCCGGAGCGTCTCGGAGACGAGTTCGGCCTCGGTGGGTAGCGACGCCCGCCCCGCCAGCGACTCGACCCAGCAGGTAGGAGCCAGCACATGCTCGACGTGAACAACTTTGATGAGCTTCGGATCGGCCTCGCCACGCAGGACCAGATCCGCATGTGGTCCAACGGTGAGGTCAAGAAGCCGGAGACCATCAACTACCGGACGCTGAAGCCGGAGAAGGACGGCCTTTTCTGCGAGAAGATCTTCGGACCGACTCGCGACTGGGAGTGCTACTGCGGCAAGTACAAGCGCGTCCGGTTCAAGGGCATCATCTGCGAGCGCTGCGGGGTCGAGGTCACGCGCTCGAAGGTGCGCCGAGAGCGGATGGGCCACGTCGAGCTGGCCGCTCCGGTCACCCACATCTGGTACTTCAAGGGTGTCCCGTCGCGCCTGGGGTACCTGCTGGACCTCGCGCCGAAGGATCTCGAGAAGGTCATCTACTTCGCCGCGTACATCATCACCAGCGTCGACGACGACCAGCGCCACAGCGACCTGTCCACGCTCGAGGAGGAGATCTCCGCCGAGCGCAAGCAGATCAGCAAGCAGCTGGATGCTGACCGCGACCAGCTGCTGACCGAGCTGGAAACCGAGCTGGCCGAGCTCGAGGAGCAGAAGGCCAAGAGCGAGGTCGTGCGCAAGAAGCGACGCGACATCGAGAAGCAGATCAAGCAGGTCACCCAGGCCGCGCAGGACCGCTCCGAGCGCCTGGACGATGTGCTCGACACCTTCAAGTCGCTGGCGCCCAAGCAGCTGATCGTCGACGAGCTGCTCTACCGGGAGCTGCGCGACCGCTTCGGTGAGTACTTCACCGGCGGCATGGGCGCCGAGGCGATCCGCGACCTGCTGGCCCAGATCGACTTCGACGGCGAGGCCGAGCACCTGCGCACGGTGCTGTCCGACGAGGCGGAGAAGATCAAGTCGGGCGCCCGCAAGACGCGCTCGCAGAAGGCGACCCGCGCGGTGAAGCGCCTCAAGGTCGTCGAGGCCTTCCGCACCACCGGCAACGACCCGACCGCGATGGTCCTGAAGGCCATCCCGGTCATCCCGCCCGACCTGCGACCGATGGTGCAGCTCGACGGTGGCCGGTTCGCCACCAGCGACCTGAACGACCTTTACCGCCGCGTCATCAACCGCAACAACCGCCTGAAGCGGCTGCTGGACCTCGGCGCGCCCGAGATCATCGTCAACAACGAGAAGCGCATGCTGCAGGAGGCCGTCGACGCGCTGTTCGACAACGGTCGCCGCGGCCGCCCCGTCACCGGGCCCGGCAACCGCCCCCTCAAGTCGCTGTCCGACATGCTGAAGGGCAAGCAGGGCCGGTTCCGCCAGAACCTGCTGGGCAAGCGGGTCGACTACTCGGGCCGCTCGGTCATCGTGGTCGGCCCCACCCTCAAGCTGCACCAGTGCGGCCTGCCCAAGCAGATGGCCCTCGAGCTGTTCAAGCCGTTCGTCATGAAGCGGCTGGTCGACCTCGAGCTGGCCCAGAACATCAAGTCGGCCAAGCGCATGGTCGAGCGTCGCCGTCCGGCGGTGTGGGACGTGCTCGAGGATGTCATCCGCGAGCACCCGGTGCTGCTCAACCGCGCGCCAACCCTGCACCGCCTGGGCATCCAGGCATTCGAGCCGATCCTCATCGAGGGCAAGGCGATCCAGTTGCATCCGCTCGTCTGCGCGGCGTTCAACGCCGACTTCGACGGCGACCAGATGGCCGTGCACGTGCCGCTATCGCTTGAGGCGCAGCTCGAAGCGCGCGTCCTCATGATGTCGACCAACAACATCCTCTCACCGGCCAACGGCAAGCCGATCATCGTGCCCAGCCAGGACATGGTTCTCGGGCTCTATTATCTTTCGATGCAGCGCGACGGCGAGCCGGGCGAAAACTCGATCCTGGCCGACATGGCCGAGGTC
>JACDBB010000126.1 GCA_013695145.1 Euzebyales bacterium | reverse complement strand
GTGCGGGTCGCGTGTCGACTTCAGCCGCTCACCGCGGCCAGAGTCGACAAGCGCCGGGTGGAGAGGGCGAAGTGCTGACCGAGCAACGACGCAACGAGGTGCTGCGGGCGGTCCGCGGCGGGGCGGGGGAGCAGACGTCGGCGCTCGCGGAGCGGTTCGGCGTCTCGGAGATGACGATCCGCCGCGACCTCGACGAGCTGGCCAAGCGAGGTCTGGTGCAGCGGGTGCGGGGTGGCGCGCTCGAGCCGGGCTGCCTGCGCCACGAGCCGCCGTTCCACGAGTCCACCTCCTCGCGGATGGCCGAGAAGGAGCGTGTCGGCCGCGCCGCCGCCAGGATGGTCCGACCCGGCGACACGGTGATCATCGACGTCGGGACCACGGCGCTGCAGCTCGCACGCTACCTCCACGGCCGTGAGGGCCTCACGGTCGTCACCAACAACCTGGCGGTCTACGAGGAGCTGATGCCCGACGAGGCGATCGACATCCTGCTCCTCGGCGGGATGGTGCGACGCAACTACCGGTCGCTGGTCGGCTTCCTCACCGAGGACTGTTTGCGCGGCATCCGCGCCGACCTGGCCTTCATCGGGATCAGCGGCATCAGCGACGACCTGGCGCTGCTCGACTCCACCGTCGAGGAGATCCCCGGCAAGCGGGCCATGGTGCGGGCCAGCCAGCACGTGGTGCTCCTCGCCGACGGCGCCAAGTTCTGGGGCGCCGGACTCGGTCGTGTGGCCGGCGTGGACATCCTCCACACCATCGTGACGACCGACGACGCGCCCGAAGACCGGATCAAGGCGCTGACCGAGCTCGGCGTGGAGGTCATCGTCGCGTGAAGCTCGTGCTCATCGGCGGCGGCGGGTCCCGGACACCCGTGCTCTACCGCGGCCTGATCGACCGCAACGGGGCGCTCGGCGCCACCGAGCTGGTGCTGTACGACACCGACCCCGCGGCGCTGCGCCGAGCCGAGCTGGTCCTGGACGGCATCGACGAGACCGTGACCGAGGCCGGGGGGCCCATCGTCGCCCACCGCGCGACGACGGACCTCGACGACGCGCTCGAGGGCGCCGCGTTCGCGCTCAGCGCGATCCGCGTCGGCGGCTTCGAGGCGCGGCGGCACGACGAGGCGATCCCGCTCGCCCACGGGGTGTGCGGCCAGGAGACCGTCGGCCCAGGGGGCTTCGCCCTCGCGCTGCGCAACATCCCCGCTCTGACCGCCCTGGCAGAGGCGGTGACGCGGCGCTGCCCCGACGCCTGGGTCGTCAACCTCACCAACCCGGCCGGCATGGTGACCCAGGCGCTCGCGCCCCTGCTGGGCGACCGGGTGGTCGGCGTCTGCGACTCGCCGCTCGCGCTGGGGCGCGGCGTGGCCGACGCCCTCGGGCTGGACCCCAACGGCCTGCACCTGTCCTACGCGGGCCTGAACCACCTCGGCTGGCTGACGGCCGCCTGGCACGACGGGCGCGACGTCCTGCCCGAGCTGCTGGCCAGCCCCGAGGCCAAGCAGGTGGAGGAGGTGCGGCTGTTCGGCGCGGACGAGGTGCGCGAGTCCGGCAGGATCCCGAACGAGTACCTGTACTTCTACGAGCGCGCCGAGGAGGCCATCGCCAACGTCCGCCGCGGCGGCGTCTCGCGCGGCGAGTTCCTCCTGGCTGAGCAGCGGGCGCTCGCGGCCCGTCTGGATGCCGCGAGGAGCCCTGCGGAGGCGCTCGCCGTGTACTCCACCAGCCTGCGCATGCGCAACGACACCTACATGAGCGTCGAGGCGGACCGCGCGCGCGAGGATGCCCAGGAGGACGTCTTCGCCTCCACCGGCGGCTACCACGAGATGGCGCTGTCGGTCGTGGAGGCGATCGCCCGCGACCGCCCCACGGTGCTGATCGTCAACACCCGCAACCGAGGTGCGCTCGACTTCCTCGCCGACGACGACGTGGTCGAGGTGCCCGCGGTCGTCCGCGGCGCCGGCGTGTTCCCGATCGCCGCCACCGTCCTGCCCGGCGACCGCGCCCTGGTGGAGCGGGTGAAGACCTACGAGCGCATGACTCTCGACGCGCTGGAGCGCCGTTCCGCGAGGATCGCCCGCGCCGCGCTGGCGAGTCATCCGCTGGTTCCAGACGACGACGCGGCCCGGGCGATCCTCGGCGACTACCGCGCTCGTTTCCCCGACCTGGACGCGCGCCTGGGCGGCCAGAGATGATGCCAGCGCTGGGCGGGGTCGCAGTCGTCGGCGACGTGTTCTGCGACATCATCGTGCGCGGTGTCGCGCGGCTGCCCGACTGGGGCGAGGAGACCTTCGGTCTGGAGCCCGCGCTGTGCCCCGGCGGGGTGGCCAATGTGGCGGTGGGGCTCGCCCGGCTGGGGGTGCCGACCGTCCTGCTCGGTCGGACCCGCGCGAACGACACGATCGGGAGCGTCCTCGCGACCGAGCTCGCGAAGCAGGAGCATCTCGAGGTCGAGTGGCTGCGCACCAGCCCCTCGACGGCCATCACCGTCGCACTGCCGCACGGCGGCGAGCGCGCCATGATCAGCTACGTTCCCCCGGCTGAGGACCGCCCGCTGGCCCCGGTCGTCCCCTGGCACGGGCTCGACCGCGTCACTCACCTGCACGTCGGCGGCTGGACCGAGGGGCGGGATGCGCTAGCCGACCAGGCGGCCGTGCTCGAGGGCGCCCACGAGCGCGGGATGACCACGTCGCTGGACGTCTCGTGGCAGCAGGAGCCCGACCTCGCCGCTCGCCTGCGAGACCTGCTCGGCCATGTCGACCTGTTCGTGCCCAACCTGGCCGAAGCCTGCTGGGTCGCGGGGACAACCGACGCCGAGGAGGCGCTCGTCCGGCTGGCGCGGATCGTGCCGACGGTCGTCGTGAAGCTCGGCGGCGGCGGCGCGATGGCACGCAGCGGTGATCTGGTCGAGCGGGTCCATGGCCACGAGATCCCGGTCGTCGACACGACCGGCGCTGGGGACGCGTTCGCGGCCGGGTTCCTGCACGGTCACACCCGCCGCTGGCCTCTGGCCCGCAGCCTGGCCCTGGCCAACGCCTGCGGCGCGCTGTCGGTCGGTCGCATCGGCAGCTCGATCTCCGTTCCGACCCGTCGCGAGGCGTTCACCGCACTCGAGCGCGGTTTCGAGACGAGGCTGGAACCAGCTCTCGAGCCCGCCCTCTCCGGTGGGCACGCACGCATGAGAAAGGAAGCTTGAGATGGGACCGTGGAGCAAGCATCTGCGCACCACCGCCATCCTGCTCGCGCTCGTCGCCCTGCTGGTGGCGTGCCTTCCGGGATCGGATCAGCAAGCCGGCGACGGCGACCAGGGCGCCGGCGGGGGTGATGAGGACACCGGCGACGCCACCGCCGGGACGGGCGGCACCGAGGAGGGCGTCGACGACGGCACCGAAGACGGCACTGAGGACGGCACGGAAGATCAGGCCGGTGGCGACGGCGGGACACTCGTGGTCTGGGACCAGTGGGCCCGAGGTGTCGAGGGCGACGTCGTCGACCAGCTCAACGCCGAGTTCTCCGACGAGCACGGCGTGACGGTCCAGCGGGAGACCAAGACGCTGGACGACCTCAACGCCACCATCGGCCTCGCGATGGGGCAGCCCGACGGCCCCGACGTCGCCCAGGTCAACCAGGGGCGCGCCGACATGGGCGCGCTGGTCGAGGCCGGCCTGCTCATGGACCTGTCCGCCGCCGCCGAGGAGCGCGGCTGGACCGAGCGGTTCTCCGAGAACCTGCTGAACCGCAACATGTTCAGCGAGGACGGCGCCCAGTTCGGCACCGGCAACCTGTACGGCATCGCCCCGCAGGCCGAGGTGGTGGGCTGGTACTACAACAAGGCCACCTTCGACGAGCTCGGGCTGGAGGTGCCCACCACCTTCGATGAGCTCGCGGCGCTGCTGGGCCAGATCGCAGAGGCGGGCGAGACGCCGATCACGTTCGGCAACCTCGACGCCTGGCCCGCGATCCACACCTACGGCACCGTCGAGCACGTCTTCGTCGACACCGGCTACCTCAACGACTTCATCTTCAACCTGGGTGACGCGGGCTTCGACCGGCCCGAGAACGTCGAGGCCGCCGAGATCGTCCAGACCTGGGTCGACGAGGGGTACTTCACCGAGAACTTCGAGGGCATCGGCTACGACGACTCGTGGGCGCAGTTCGCCGCCGGCGAGGGCGCGCTGATGCTGACGGGCAGCTGGATCTCCGGCGAGCTCGACCAGGACGGGTACGGCTTCTTCCTGACCCCAGGCGAGGCCGCGGGCGACGTGGTGCCGCAGATCGGGGGGCAGGGCGTGCCGCTGGCCGTCCGCGCCGACACCGAGATGGGTGAGGCTGCCGTCGATTACCTCGACTGGATGGTCTCCGAGCGCGCTGCCCAGCTGTGGGCCGAGGCGGGTGGCCTGCCGTCCGGGGAGCCCCCCGAGGGCGCGGTCGCCGATCAGACGCTGCTGGCGGACGTCGTCGACGGCTGGCAGACCACCCTGGAGTCGGACCAGGTCGGCCACTACCTCGACTGGGCGACACCGACCTTCTACGACACCCTGACCGCCGAGCTGCAGCTGCTGCTGTCCGGCTCGGTCGAGCCCCAGGCGTTCGTGGACACGCTCGAGCAGGACTACCAGGCCTCCAGCGGCTGACATGGCCGTCGGCGGTGTGCGGGAGGGCGCGCCAGCGTCCTCCCGCGAAGCCCCACGGCGCGGCCAGGGCGGCCGTGTCGGGCACGCGGGGTCCTCAGGGTGGTTGCCGTACGCCCTGCTGGCGCTGCCCGCGCTGGTGTACGGCACGTTCGTCGTGTTCCCGCTGGCGTCGACCGTCCGGGTCAGCTTCTACGACTGGAACGGCCTCACGCCGCCGGTCTTCGTCGGTCTCGGCAACTACGTGGCGCTCATGGGCGACACGCTCTTCTGGGGGGCGCTCGTTCACAATGGGGTGTTCCTGCTCTTCTACACCGTCCTGCCGGTCGGGGTCGCGTTCCTGCTGGTGGTCCTGCTCACCCAGGAGCGAGCCGTCAGGGGCCTGGCGCTCTACCGGGTGGGACTGTTCGTGCCGCAGGTCATCCCGATGGTGGTCGTCGGGGTGGTCTGGCGGTGGATGTACAGCCCGATCAACGGCGTGGTGAACGTCGCGCTCGGCTGGTTCGGCGCCGACCCCCGCCCGTTCCTGGGAGATGTCACCACGGCGCTGCCGGCGGTGGGGCTGGTCGCGACCTGGGTGCAGTACGGGTTCGCGATGGTGCTCTTCCTCGCGGGGATCCAGCGGATCGACCGCGCGCTGTTCGATGCGGCGGCGGTCGACGGCGCCGGCCCATGGGCGCGCTTCCGCCACATCACCCTGCCCGGCCTGCGCGGCGAGATCGTCGTGGCGCTGACCGTCAGCATGATCGCGGCGTTCCGCGTGTTCGACCTGGTGTTCGTCATGACCCGCGGTGGGCCGGCGAACGCGACCAACGTCGTCGCATTCGAGATCTGGCGTCGGGCCTTCCAGCAGCGGGAGGTCGGCGCCGCCGCCGCGGTGGCGACGGTCCTGGTCGTCCTCATCCTCGCGCTGAGCCGCCTCGTGCTGCGGCTGCAGGAGTCTGAGCAGTGAATCGCCGGAGCGCCCCGGTTCTTCGACACCCTGTCGAGATTCCTGCGCTATGCGCGGCTGTTCCGACACAGTGTCGGGCGTGCCCATGAGGCCCGGTCGCGGGTTCGCCGTCAGTCAGCAGACCGTGCTGACCGCGTTCATGGTGCTGGCACTGTTCCCGATCGTGCTGATGTGGCTGACCGCGCTGAAGACCAGCGCGGAGCTGGCGACGAACCCCTTCGGTCTGCCCGAGCAGTGGCGGTTCGACAACTTCGCCGAGACCTGGCGGCAGGGCAACTTCGCCGTCTACCTGCGCTCCAGCGTGATCGTGGTCGTGCCCGTCGTCGCGGGGGCACTGGCGCTGTCGGTGCTGGCCGGCTACGCGTTCGGTCGCTTCCGCTTCCGGGGCCGGGGGGTGCTGTTCGCGGTGTTCCTGCTCGGGATCATGGTCCCGACGGAGGGGCTGATCATTCCGCTGTACTACTTCATGGACGACCTCAGCCTGCTGAACACGTACTGGGCGCTGATCCTGCCCCAGATCGCGCTGTCCACGTCCTTCGGGGCGTTCTGGATGCGCGCGTTCTTCGCCGATGTGCCCGGTGAGCTGGTCGACGCCGCCGCCGTCGACGGTGCCGGACCACTGACGACGCTGTGGCGGGTGCTGCTCCCGCTGGCCCGACCGGCGCTGGGGACGCTGTCGGTGCTGCTGTTCATGTGGACGTGGAACGAGTTCCTGCTCGCGCTGGTGCTGGTCCAGGACGAGTCGGTGCGCACGCTGCCGGTGGCGCTGAGCTTCTTCCAGAACCAGTACACGGCGCAGGTTCCGCTGCTGGCCGCCGCGTCGACGATCGTGTCGTTCCCGATCCTGGTGATCTACGCGCTGCTGCACCGGCGCTTCATCGAGGGCATGGTCGCCGGGTCGGTGAAAGGATGAGATTCACCGCGCAGCGATGACGATGCGATACTGAGGGGGGCAAAGGAGGCGTGCCATGCGCCTGATCGTCGCGAACCAGACGCTGGGCGGAGAACAGCTCGCGAGCGAGATCCGGGAGCGGATCGCACGCGGCGAGGACCGGTTCTACATCGTGGTGCCGATGATCGCGCCGCAGTACGAGACGCAGATCTGGGCCGTCGCCGATGCGGGCTTCGCGATGCTGCCCCCCGAGCCGCCGAAGGAGGAGATGGCCGAGGCCCTGGACGAGGCCGAGCACCGGTCCGCCCACCGCCTGGCCAGGATGATCGCCCAGATCCAGGCCGCGGGCGGCGCCGCGGAGGGCGAGGTCGGCCCCACCGACCCGGTCCGGGCGGTACGCGATGTCCTCGAGCGTTTCAGCTTCGAGGAGGTCATCGTGTCGACGCTGCCGAGTGGCATCTCCCGCTGGCTGAAGCTCGACCTGCCGAGCCGGATCCGTCGCCTGACCGAGACGCCTGTCACCACGGTCGAGGCGGAACGCTAGCGAGGTCATGGAACGCTGAGCCGGTGACGCGGTCGCCGGGCCGGTCAACCGC
>JACDBB010000110.1 GCA_013695145.1 Euzebyales bacterium | reverse complement strand
CAGCGCGCCGCGCGTGCCCGGCTCGGCGCGCACGGCGGCGGGAGCGGGCAGGCTCACCCGGGGCTCGCCGCCCTCACCAGGGCCCGGCGGGTGAGGACGCGGGCGAGGTGCCGGCGGTAGTCGGCCTGGGCGTTCAGGTCAGCCGGCGGCGAGGTGCCGTCGGCGGCATGGTGGGCGGCCTCGGCGATGCGGTCGGCGGACGCGTCGGCGCCGGACAGCGCCTGCTCGGTCGCCGTGGCCCGCAGGGGGACCGTGCCCATGTGGGTGAGGCCGACGCGGGCTTCGGCGATCGCACCGTTGTCGCGCCGCACCATGGCGGCCGCGCCCACGATCGCCCACGCCTGGGCGACGCGGTTGAACTTCTCGTACGCGTACCCCCAGGTTCCGCCCGACTTGGGGACGCGGACGTGGACGAGTAGCTCGTCCGGCTCCATGGCGGTCTCGAGGTAGTCGACGAAGAACTCCGCAGCCGGGATGCTGCGGCGCCCGTCCGGCCCCTCCACGACCAGGGTCGCCTCCAGGGCGAGGGCGATGGCGGGCAGGTCGCCGGCGGCGTCAGCGTGGGCGAGCGCCCCCCCGATCGTGCCGCGGTGGCGCACCTGCGGGTCGCCGACCATGGCGGTCGCCTCGGCCAGCAGGCCGCAGTGCTGGCCAACCAGGGGATCGGTGACCACCTGGTAGTGGGTGGTCGTGGCGCCGATCACGAGCTCGTCACCGGCGTCGGACACCCCACGCAGGTCGGCGATGCGGCCGATGTCAATCAGCACGCTGGGGTAGGCCAGCCGCAGCTTCATGAGCGGCAGGAGGCTGTGCCCGCCAGCGAGCACCTTGGCGTCGTCGCCGTGCTCGCCGAGCGCCGTGATGGCGTCGGCGATCGAGTCGGCACGGACGTAGTCGAACGGGGCGGGGATCATTGCTGGCCTCCTTCATCGAGACCGCTGAGGTCGGCCTGAGTCGCAATCGCCGGAGCCTGCGGAGGCGATTCTCCGTACTCTGGGTGTGGCGGTCGCGAAGCGACCGTCCCGGACGCCTGAGTCGCACCCTCTCGAGCGTCGTGCAGCGCGCGCCACACCCGTTCCGGCGAGCACGGCATCGCGATGTCGGTCACGCCGAGGTGGCGCAGCGCGTCGAGGACCGCGTTCACGACTGCGGGTGTGGACGCGATCGTGCCGGCCTCTCCGACGCCCTTGACGCCGAGCGCGTTGCTGGTGGCTGGGGTCTCGGTGCGTCCGGTGGTGAAGGACGGCAGGTCTGGCGCGCCGGGCACGAAGTAGTCGACCAGCGTGCCAGTGACGAGGTTGCCGGCGTCGTCGTACACCGCCTCCTCGTACAGCGCCTGGGCGATCCCCTGGGCGATGCCGCCGTGAACCTGCCCCTCCACGATCTGGGGGTTGATGACCCTGCCGACGTCGTCGACGCAGACGTAGGAGCGGATCACCGAGCGTCCGGTCTCGGTGTCGACCTCGATGGCGCACAGGTGGGTGCCGTGCGGGAACGAGAAGTTCTCCGGGTCGAACACGACGTCGGACGTGAGGTCGGGCTCGAGGCCTTCGGGGTAGTCGTGAGCGGCGAACACCGCGAGCGCCACGTCCTGGATGGTGGTCGTGGCCTCGGGTGAGCCGCGCACGGTGAACGTGCCGTCGGAGAAGTCGATGTCGTCCTCGGACGCCTCGAGCAGGTGGGCGGCGAACCTCTTGGCCTTCTCGATCACCTTCTCGGCCGCCTGCTGGACGGCGACGCCCCCGACCACCAGCGAGCGGGAGCCGTAGGTGTCCATGCCCATCGGCGACACCTGCGTGTCCCCGTGCAGGACCTCCACGTCCTCGAACGCCACCCCCAGGGCGTCGGCCGCGATCTGGCTCCAGCAGGTCACGTGGCCCTGGCCGTGCGGGGAGGTCCCCGTCACGACCTCGATCTTCCCGGTCGGGGTGACCCGCACGGTGGCGGCCTCCCAGCCGCCGGCACCGTAGGACAGCGAGCCCAGCACGCGCGACGGGGCGAGGCCGCACATCTCGGTGTAGGTCGAGATGCCGATCCCCAGCTGCACCCGGTCGTTGCGCTCGCGGCGCTCGGCCTGCTCGCGACGCAGGCCGTCGTAGTCGAACATCGCCATGGCCTTGTCGGTGGCGGCCTCGTAGTTGCCGGAGTCGTACGTCAGACCCGCGACGGTGGTGTAGGGGAACTCCTCGTGGGTGATCCAGTTGCGCCGCCGCAGCTCCATCGGGTCCACGCCCAGCTCGACGGCGAGCTCGTCCATGAGCCGCTCGATGGCGAACGTCGCCTCCGGCCGGCCCGCGCCGCGGTAGGCGTCGGTGGGGGTCTTGGTGGTGAACACCCCGGTGCAGCGGAAGTCGTAAGCGTCCATCTTGTAGATCGCTGGGAACATGAACGCGCCGAGGATCGGCACGCCGGGCGTGACCAGCTGCAGGTAGGCGCCCATGTCGGCCTTCAGGTCCACCCTGAGGCCGCGGATGCGCCCGTCGGCGTGCGCCGCGATCGCGACGTCCTGGATCTGGTCGCGGCCGTGGATGGTGGCCTGGTACCCCTCGCTGCGCGACTCGGTCCACTTGATCGGCCGGCCCAGCCGCTTCGCGAGGACGAGCGCGATGACCTCCTCGGCGTAGACGTTGAGCTTGGAGCCGAAGCCGCCGCCGACGTCGGGGGCGACCACCCGCAGCTTGCCCTCCGAGATGCCGGTGGTCAGCGCCAGCATCAGCCGCAGGATGTGGGGGATCTGGGTGGCGGAGTACACGGTGTACTCCCCTGCCGCGGCGACCGGCTCGACGAGCACCGCGCGCGGCTCGATGGCCGTCGGGATGAGCCGCTGCTGCACGAAGCGCCGCTCGACCACGACGTCGGCGCCGTCGAACGCCGCGTCGATGTCACCGCCGGCGAATGGCCACACGAAGCAGGTGTTGGTGCCCTTGCCGGCGTGGACGAGCACCTCGTCGGCCAGGGCCGCCTCCATGTCGACCACGGCCGGCAGCGGCTCGTAGTCGGCGACGATGTGCTCCAGCGCGTCGGCCGCGGTGTAGCGGTCGCGGGCGACGACGACGGCGACCGCGTCGCCCACGTAGCGCACCTCGGCGACCGCCAGCGGTGGATGGTCGGGATGCACCATGTCCGCGGTGACGGGCCACGCGCAGGGCAGGCTGCCCAGCTCGTCGGCGAGGTCGGCGCCCGAGAACGCCGCGATGACGCCAGGCTGGTCGAGAGCGGGCGCGGTGTCGACGCGCGTGATCCCGGCGTGGGCCATCGGCGAGCGCAGGACGGCCATGTGGAGCGTGCCGGGTGCGGTCAGGTTGTCGGTCCAGCGGGTCTGACCAGTGACCAGCCGCGCGTCCTCCTTGCGGTGGAGCGGCTGCCCGACGCTGGGGGTGCGGGTGGGCTCAGCGAGGTCGGTCATGGCTCACGCACCAGCCTTCATCTGCGTCGCCGCGGCATGCACTGCCTTGACGATGTTGTGGTAGCCGGTGCAGCGGCACAGGTTGCCCTCCAGCCCGTGGCGGATCTCGTCCTCGGACGGGTCGGGGTTGTCGGCGAGCAGGTCGACCGACGCCATGATCATCCCCGGTGTGCAGTAGCCGCACTGCAGACCGTGCTCGGTGTGGAAGGCGGTCTGGAGCGGGTGCCACCCGTCCTGCTGCCCCCCCTCCGGCTCGCTGGCGCCCGCCCATCCCCGGGCGAGTCCCTCGATGGTCTGCACCTCACAGCCGTCGGCCTGGACAGCCAGCATCGTGCAGCTCTTGGCGGAGTGCCCGTCGACCAGGACGGTACAGGCGCCGCAGTTCGAGGTGTCGCAGCCGATGTTGGTTCCGGTGAGGCCGAGGCGGTCGCGCAGATAGTGCACGAACAGCAGGCGCGCCTCGACGTCGTCGCGATAGGTCGTCCCGTCGATCTTCACGGAGATGGTGGGCATGCGCTCCTCCTGGCTCGGATGGCTGGCGTCTACCTGGTCGCGCAACGGGCACATCCCCCCGCATGAGGACAGGACGCCCCATCGTTCCGGCGCTCACAAGCCCTCAGTCCGCACCATAGTGCGACGGCCGAGCGTTGTGAAGGGCTGGCGAGTCCAGCGTCGGCGACGTTCCTCGGAGAAGGCCGACCCCTACCCGGGAAGGTTGCGCTCACAGGCTCTGCGCAGCGCGGCGACCCGACGCAGGCGCGCGCGGAGACCGGCGGGCGGTGGGAGCGCGAGCGCACCCTGGATGCCCGTCACGGTCATGACGCCTCCCCGCAGCCGCCCGTGCAGGATCTCGGCGGAGGTGCGCTCCCGGTCCGGCACCGACAGGTCGTGGCGCAGCAGCGCGGCGCTCACGCCATCGACAGCGGCAAGGTCACGGCCCGCGAGCGAGGCGACCCCGACGCGGTCGCCCTCCCGAACGCGGTCGCCCTCCCGAACGCGGCCGCCCTCCCGAACGCGGTCGAGGGCCACCGTGTCGGCGTCCACCTCACCGCCGGCGGCGTAGGCCAGCACCGCCTCGTCGCGGCGTCGCCGGCCCACCGGCCGCAGGCGCGCCACCCCGGTCACACGCACCACCAGCCGGGGGACGTACCACCAGTGCTCGCGGCGCAGCAGGGGCGTGTCGATCAGCGCGCGCGAGGGCGGGTGCTTGATCAGCTCCTGGTGCAGCAGGCCGTCGAGGAACGTCGCGCCGTCGCGGTCCTCGGAGACCTCCACCGTGACCGTGGCGCCCAGCGGCTCCCAGCCCTTGCGGGCGAGGCGCACGTCCGAGAGCACCAGCGCGGCTGCGCCGGCGCGCGCCAGGCCGACGGCGACGTCGCGCTCGGCGTAGGGCAGCGCGAAGACCGGAGCGCCGTCGGCCACGAGCGGCGTGCGGGCAGCGGCGCAGAGCCGGTCACCCTCCAGCCACGCGAGCTCGGCGACAGCAGCGAGCTCCGCCGACCGCTGGAGGCGCGAGAGGTCCGCTCGGGTCACGCTGGTGACCGTTGGGCAGAAAGGATTGACCGGTCGGGGCGCGTTCGGCAGGTTGGCGGCGTCGACCGGAGCTGAGCCCGCTGCCCCCCATGGTCGGCAGGGAGGAGGGACCCGTGCCCGCGATCGTCGTCGCGCTCACCGTCCTGGCCGTCTTCGCGCTTGCGTATCGCTTCTACGCCCCCTACGTGGCCGAGAAGGTGTACGGCCTGGACCCCGACTTCGTGACCCCCGCGCACGAGTTCGAGGACGGGGTCGACTACCTGCCCACCAACAAGCACGTCCTGTTCGGTCACCATTTCACCTCCGTGGCCGGCGCCGCCCCGATCCTCGGGCCGGCGATCGCGGTGTTCTGGGGCTGGGGGCCGGCGCTGGCCTGGATCGTGCTCGGCACGGTCTTCGCGGCGGGGGTCCACGACTTCGGCGCGATCGTCGTCTCGGTGCGCAACAAGGGCAAGAGCATCGGAACCCTGTCGAGCGACGTCATCAACGGGCGCGCCCGCACCCTGTTCCTGCTCATCATCTTCTTCCTGCTGACCCTGGTGAACGCGGTGTTCGCCTGGGTGATCGGCAACCTGTTCGCCAACAACCCCGGCGCGGTCATACCCATCTTCTTCGAGATCCCGCTGGCGATCGGCATCGGGCAGTACATCTACCGCACCCGCAAGGCCGCGCTGATCCCGTCCATCGTCGGTGTCGTGCTCTTGTACCTGATGATCCCGGTCGGTCAGGCGTTCGCCACCCCGGTCGACGCCGGAGCGACCGCCGTGGCCTCCGCGCTGAGCCTGGAGGTGCGCACGCTGTGGATCCTGATCGTGTTCGCCTACGCGTTCATCGCCTGCCGGCTGCCCGTGTGGGTCCTGTTGCAACCGCGCGACTTCATCAACTCCCACCAGCTGTTCATCGCCCTGGCCGTGATCTTCGGTGGTGTCGCGATCGGCGGGTTCGTCATGGAGGCGCCGCTGGTCAACAGCGCGATGCCCGAGGGTTCGCCCGGGATCTTCCCGTTCTTGTTCATCACCATCGCGTGCGGGGCGGTGTCGGGTTTCCACAGCCTCGTCTCCTCAGGGACGACCGCCAAGCAGCTCGACCGCGACACCGACGCCAAGTACGTGGGGGTGATGGGCACCATGGGCGAGGGCGCGCTGGCCACGGCCTCGGTCATCGCGGTCGCCGCGGGCATCGGTGGCGCCGCCGCGTTCAGCGAGCGCTACGCCGACTACGGCGCCGCGTCGGCGGGGGGGCTCGGCTACTTCACCGAGGGCGTCGGGCGGTTCGCCTCGTCGTTCGGGGTGTCGGCGGAGCTCGGCGCGATCTTCGCCGCGGTGGTGGTGATCTCGTTCGCCGCGACGACGATGGACACGGGCGTGCGCCTGCAGCGCTACGTCGTGCAGGAGATCGCCGAGCTGGTGAACGTGAAGCCGCTGGCGCGCAGCCTCTGGGGCTCGACGATCGTCGCGGTCCTCGTGCCGCTCGGCCTGTCGCTGGTCCCGGGCGGCGACGAGCGCGGCCTCGCGTTCGGGCGCCTCTGGCGCCTGTTCGGGACGACCAACCAGCTCACCGCCGGTCTGGCGCTCGCGGTCATCGCCGTATGGGTGGCACGGCGCCGGCGCAATCCCACAGCGGTGATGGCGCCGCTGGTGTTCCTCCTGGTCATGACCACCTACGCGCTGTTCATCCAGCTCGGCGAGTTCGCCGCGGACAGCGACTGGCTGCTGTTCGGGCTCGACCTGGCGATCTTCGTGCTGGCCGTGTGGTTGATCGTCGAGGCCGGCCTGGCGCTGTACCGTGCCTACCAGGACCGCGCCGGCGAAGGTGTCGTAGGCGCCGCCGACACGCCGCGAGCCGATCAGAGGGACGCCGACCGACGATGACCGCCGCCACCCGCCACCGCATCCTGCTGGTGCGCCAGTGGGACACGCAGATGGGCGGCTCCGGTTGCTGCGGCCGGCTCGGCGGCCTCGACTCCGTGCTCGGCGAGGCGAGCGACTGGTCGCAGGCGCGCACGGACATGGAGGCGATGGGTCACGTCTACCGGGCGCTGCGGGCCGCGGTGCCGGAGGACGTGGCCGAGATCAGCGTCGTGGACCCTCGCAACACCGCGTTCCTGGTGCCTGCGATCTGGCGGGACGCCCGCCGGCGCGGCGCTGACCGCGGCGCCGCGTTCCGCAACGTGCAGGCGGCCACACGGCAGAATGTCGTGGTCGTCGACGGCCAGGTCCTGCCGCTTGGTGACCCGCCCGACCCGCTCGAGACGGTCGCCGCCGTGTGGGCGGCCCTGGACTCCGAGGTCGCGTGAGCCATCAGCGGCCGCTGCGGCGCCTCGCCGACGGCTATCGCCGCGTCGTCAGCTTCCACGACGCGCTGTTCGTCGCACCATGGCGGGCGGGTCTCGAGCGGGAGTCTCGGCGTCAGGAGGAGCTCCTCGTGACGCTGGTGTTCCTCGAGGCGCTCGGGGTTGAGAACCCCGCCGGCTACTACACGCTGGAGCTGTACCCGGAGCTCGCTGAGCGCTTCCACGCGTGGCACCAGGACGCGGGCATGCGACGGGCCCCTGAGCCCGGGGTGTGCTGCTGAACTCGACGCTGGGCAGGCCGTTGCTGTTCTTCGGCGGCAAAGGCGGCGTCGGCAAGACGACGCTGGCGACCGCTCTGGCCCGCCGTCTGGCGGCCGAGGGCACGCGGACCCTGCTGGTGTCCACCGACCCCGCCCACTCCACCGCCGACCTGCTGGGCACCGAGCTCGGCCCGCAACCGCGCGACGTCTCCCCTTGCCTGCAGGCCGCCGAGGTCGACGGGGAAGCGGCCGCGCGCGCCCATGTGGCGCGACTGATCGAGGAGGTGTCGGACTCCGTGTCCGCGGACGTCCTCCCGACCGTGCGGCGGCACCTCGAGACCGCGGTCGACAGCCCCGGCACGGTCGAGTCGGCGGTGTTCGACGCGGTCGCGGCGTTCATGGAGGGTTGTCCCGGCACCTGGGACCGGATCGTGTTCGACACCGCCCCGACCGGCCACACGTTGCGGCTGCTCGCGCTCCCCGAGCTGTTGACCGCATGGGTGGACGGACTGGTGCGCCAGCGGGAGCGCGTGGCGGGCGTCGACCGGATGTTGCGCAACCTGGCCGGCGACGGCGGGCCGTCCGACGACCCCATCCTCGCGCGGCTCCGCGAGCGGCGCTCGCGGTTTCGCACGGCTCGCCGCCGGCTGCTCGACGACGCCGTGTTCCACCTGGTCTGCATCCCCGAGCGTCTGCCGGTGGCGGAGACCGTCCGCGCCGCCGCCACACTGGCCGATCACGAGATCGCGGTCGGGTCGGTCGTCGTCAACCGGGTGCTGCCCGACGACGCGGACGGTGAGTTCCTCGCCGCAAGGCGCTCGCAGGAACGCGAGCGGGTGGCCGAGGTCGACCAGCGTCTCGGCCACATCCTGCGGGTCCGCGTCCCGCAGCTGGCCCGCGACGCCGCCTTGGACGACCTGGACATGCTCGCCGGGCACCTCGGGCAGCTCGTCGGCCCAGCTGTTACGGATGGGCCACGGCCTCATTAGCCGCCGATGTAGCTCATCTCGACGTGGTCCAGCCGCTTGGTGGCCGCCGAGCGCTCCTCGGAGTAGCGATCCCCTCGTCCGCCCCACAGGCGACGCAGGAACGCCGTCACCTCGGCGTCGTCGGCTCCGCCGCGGAGCAGACCGCGCAGGTCCGCGCCGCGCGAGGCGAACAGGCAGGTGTACACCTCACCGATCGCCGACAGGCGCGCGCGCGTGCAGGTCGAGCAGAACGGCTGGGTCACCGACGACACGGCTCCGACCTCGCCACGCCCGTCCGTGTAGCGCCAGCGCGTGGCCACCTCCCCGGGATACGCGGCCGGGACGGGCTCCAGCGGGTAGGCCGCGCTGACGGCGGCGATGATCTCCTCGGCGGGGACCACGTCGTCGAGACGCCACCCGTTGGTTGTCCCGACATCCATGTACTCGATGAAGCGCACGACGTGGCCGCGCTCCCTGGCGTAGGCGGCCAGCGCAACGACGCCGTCGTCGTTCACGCCGCGCTTCACCACGGCGTTGAGCTTGATCGGAGCGAATCCGGCTTCGGTCGCCGCCTCGATCCCGGCGAGCACCTGCGCCAGCGGCATGTCGA
>JACDBB010000100.1 GCA_013695145.1 Euzebyales bacterium | reverse complement strand
GCGCCGCTGGTCGGGTCGACCTGCACGGCGCCTTCGTCGCCGCTGCGGATGGTCGCGGTCCACGCGGGCTGCTCCGCCCAGCTCTGGCCGTCCCAGGCGGCGGGCGCGCCCGTCGCGTACAGCACGGCGTCAGGGCCGCCGCCGAGGCCGCACGCGGCGAGGGCATCGGCCGCAGCCGCGACGAGCGGGAACGGGTCGAGCGCCCCCTCGGGCAGCGCGGGCACCTGCTCCATACCGGGCGCGTCGACCGCCTCGAGCGCGAGGGTCCCCAGGGTGGGCCGCTCCTGGCTGGCGCCGTCGGGCGTGACGGTGATCACCATGAAGCGATCCGCGTCGGGCGCCAGGTAGGTGACCTGCGCGCGCTGCACGACGCCGTCGGCGAGGCCGGCGAAGACCTCGACCGGTCGCGCTTCCGCCTGCCACTCCGCGGCCGAGGAGCCCACGCGCTCCAGCAGCGCCGTCAGGGTGTCCGGCACACCGCTCGCCGGCGCACCGACCGGCGTCTGCTCGCCCTCACCGGACACCGTCGCCGAGCCCAGCGCCTCGCCGTCGGGAGCGACCGGCTGGCACGCGGCGGCCAGGAGCAGGGCTGAGACGCAGCAGGCCGCGGCACGGCGGGAGGCGAACATGAGGCGGTCAGTCTACGAGGGCGCGCTCGGCGGCAGCCCGCCCGGCGGCAGCCCGCTCACCGGAAACAGCAGGCACACCACGGCGCCCGGCCGGCCGCGCTCGATCGACAGGCGTCCCCCTTCGGCCTCGACCAGCGCGCGAGCGAGGGGAAGGCCCCGCCCACCCGCGCCCGAAGGTTCCGGGTTCTCGGGCACGCCAGGCCCTTCGTCACTGACGCACAACCGCACCCCGCCGGCGGCGGGTCGCACCGACACGGAGATGGTCCCCCCGCCGTGCATCAGCGCGTTGTCGAGCAGGACCTGCAAGCTCTGCGAGATGGCTGCGCCCCTGGCCCGCATCGGCGGGACGTCCGCGGTGTGGACGACCACGGGCCGACCCTGCTCCGCGCCGAGGGCGCGCCAGGAGTCCACGCGCTCGCGCACGAGTGCACCCAGGTCGATCGGCTCAGCCTCGCCCGGCGGGTCGGTGAGCGTCAGCAGCTCGTCGATGGTGGCTTCCAGACGGTCAGCCTCGACCTGCGCCGCGGCGACCGCCGCGCGGTCCGGTGCGTCCTCCATGGCGTCGAGGTGCAGCCGCAGCGCGGTCAGCGGGGTGCGCAGCTGGTGCGAGGCGTCAGCCCCGAACGAGCGGGAGCGCTCGACCAGGCTCCCGAGGCGGGCCGCGGTCGCGTCGAGGGCGACGGCGACCTCGTCGGGCTCGGGCAATCCACTGGTCGGCGCGCGGACGCTGAAATCACCGTCGCCGAGGCGGCGAGCGGAGGCGGCGAGCTGCTCGAGCGGCGCGGCCAGCCGCGCCCCTTGCCGCCGTGCGAGCACCGTCGCGACGACGAGCGCGACCAGGCCCAGCCCGGTGATCGCCAGCCACGCGGCGCGCACCTCGCCGCGGAGCGCCGTGTCGGTCACCGTGGCGCGCAGCACCTGCCGCACGCCGGCCGTCCCGCGGACAGGGACGCTCACGGCCAGCAGGCCGCCAGTCGCGGTGCGGCCCACGCGACCGGCGGCCGCCTCGGTCAGGTCACCGTCGACGTCGAAGAACAGCTCGTCTGGCGGCGGTGGGCCCGTGTCGATCTGCACGGTCACTCCCGCGCGGCGGTCCAGCAGCGTCAGCCGTGTTCCGCTCTGGCGCGCGAAGGCGTCGAGGAGGACCGCGACGCCCTGCACCGAGACCCCCTGCTCGCCCAACAGCAGCTGAGCCTGCTCCGCCTCGCGCTGCAGCACGTCAAGGGCGCGCGTCGTGAGCACGGTGCGCACCGCCACGCCGAGCGGGACCCCCACCAGCAGCAGGGCCACGGCGACCGCGGCCAGCGTCGAGACCAGCAGCCGGCGCCTCAGCCTGACCTCCCATCGCCATGCCCGCGCACCGGTCCGTCGTCCGGCTCGAAACGGAAGCCGATGCCCCTGACCGTGCTCAGGTAGCGAGGCTCGTGGGCGTCGTCGCCGAGCTTGCGGCGCAACCACGAGACGTGCATGTCCAGTGTCTTGGTCGACCCCATCCAGGTCGTGTCCCACACCTCCCGCATGATCCGCTCGCGACTGACCACCCTGCCCGCGTCGGTGACGAGCACCGCCAGCAGATCGAACTCCTTCGGACTGAGCTGGAGCTCCTCCTCCCCCCGCCAGGCGCGACGCGCGTCCAGGTCAAGCCTGACGTCCTGCGCGCCGGGCCCGCGGTCACCCGGGTCGTCGGCGCTGGACCGGCGCAGCAGGGCGCGCAGGCGCGCCAGCAGCTCTGCCAGCCGGAACGGCTTCGTGACGTAGTCGTCCGCGCCCGCGTCCAGACCGACCACCACGTCGGCCTCGGTCGTGCGCGCGGTCAGCATCAGCACCGGAACTCCGGGGGCAACCTCCCGCAGGCGCCGGCAGACCTCGACGCCGTCGAGGTCGGGCAGGCCGAGGTCGAGCACCACCGCACGCACGCCTTGGGCGGCGCGCTCCAGCGCCTCTGCGCCGGTCGCGACGCGCAGGACCTCATAGCCGTCCGTGCGCAGGGCGGCGGCGAGCGGGCGAGCGATGCCCTCGTCATCCTCCACGAGGAGCACCGGGGCGGTTGCGTGCATCACGGCACCATCCCGGGTCGGCAGGCGGGCGCGAACCATCTTTACCCGATCTTTGCCTGGCCACCGACCACACTTGGCCTGCGCCGGCCTAGCGTCGTGGTTGTCCGTCACCCCCACGCGCTGCGCGCAGGAGGTCGCCACCACATGTACGACGAGCACACCGACCAGGAGCCGCGCGGCTCGGGGAGCACGCTGACGCTGCCTCGGCCACCGGCATCGAGCCCGCCAGCTCGTCCGACGGCTACCCGGCCGCGCCAGCGTGGCAACCCGTGGTGGTCCGCACTCGTCGCGGCGCTGGTAGCTGTCCTCGTGGCGGTCCCGACGACGCTCGTCGTGGCCGGCGCGGGTGCTGGCGGCGACGCGTCGCCAGCGACGCCCGAGGCCGCACCGATCGTCGACGTCGACGATGGCACGGGTCAGACCATGTCGGTCGAGGAGGTCGCCGACAGCCTGCTGCCTTCGGTGGCGCTGGTGGAGGTCCAGGGGGCCCGAGGGAACGGGGCCGGCTCTGCGGTGACCTATCGCGAGAACGGCTACCTGCTCACCAACGCGCACGTGGTTGCCGAGGCAGACGCGGTCCGCGTCACGCTGCCCGACGGCACCCCGCTGGAGGCCGAGGTGGTCGGAGCGGACCCCGCGACCGACCTCGCGGTGCTGCGCGTCGACCCCGATGACCTCCCGGACTCGGGCTTGCCGGTGCCAGACTTCGCCGACGAGCTCCCCGCCGTCGGGTCCACGGCCGTCGCGATCGGTTCTCCGTTCGGCCTGGAGAGCACGGTCACCGCGGGCATCGTCAGCGCGGTCGCCCGCACCGTGCCGGGCCTGCCGCTGACGGACGCGATCCAGACCGACGCGCCCATCAACCCCGGTAACAGCGGTGGCGCGCTGGTCAACGCCCGCGGCGAGGTGATCGGGATCAACTCGGCGATCCTCGGGGCCAACCCGTCCGCGCCGGGCAACGTGGGGATCGGCTTCGCGATCCCGACCACGACCGCGCTGCCCATCGCGGAGCAGCTCATCGACCAGGGGTTCGTGGAGCACGCGCAGCTGGGAGTCCAGGGCACCGATGTCGACCCGTCGGTTGCGGACGCCTACGGCCTGTCGGCCAGCGAGGGCGCCCTGGTCCTCGGCGTCCAGGAGGGCTCGGCCGCCGAGGAGGCAGGCCTGACCCGCGGCGACATCATCACGAGCTTCGGTGGCGAGCCGGTCACGTCCATGCCGGAGCTGGGCGCGCTGGTCCGCGCCCAGGACCCCGGTGACGACGTCGAGCTTACCGTTGTCAGCGATGACGAGGAGCGCACCGTCACCATCACGCTCGGGACGGCGCCGACGCCCCCGCGGTAGCCGCCCCAACGGCGCGCCCGCCCGCCCCCGCGAGCGCGCCGTGCAGCAGGTCGCGGAGGTTGGACTGGCTGGCGCCGCAGGCGTCCGCAGCCTCGTCCCACGCGACGATCAGGCGGTTCAGGTCGCGGCTCGACAGCTCGGGGAACAGCCGCAGCACGCGCACGTCGAGGGTCTCGCCGTCAGCGTCGGAAGGCGACTCGGAGGCGTGCGCCGCCAGCACGTTGGCGACGAGACAGCCCCCGTCGCCCTCCTGCCAGGTGCCCGCCACCAGCGGCAGGTCATCCCGATCGGCCACCGTGCGCAGCGCAGCGCGAGCGGCGGTCGGTAGGGTCGCGACGGCGCGGCCGAGCCGCTCCTGGGGGGTGGTCTGAGTCGTGAATCGCGGAGCCCGCGGGGCGATTCTCACAGTCCCCGGTTGTGACGGTCGCGCGGCGACCGTCATGAGCTGCTGACTCCACGGCCGAACCGTTCTGCGCATGTGCGGCTCCTCGTCGTTCCAGGGTCGTCGTCGGCTCCCAGACTGCGCCCTGGCGCCGCTGCCGTCCACCACCCGCGGCCGGCGGCGTCCGACCGGTGGCCTATCCTCTCCGGCATGCCCGACGATCGCTCATCCAGGCCCGACGCCAAGCTCGCCGTCCACGTCACCGCCGATCGCATCCTGTGCGCCGTGCCGGACGACTCCGATCGGCGCACCAAGGGCGGGATCCTGATCCCGGCGACGGCGAAGTCCGCCGATCGCCGCGGCCTTTGGGCGGAGGTCACCGAGGTCGGTCCGCTGGTGCGCAGCGTCGAGTCGGGCGACCGGGTGCTGTTCCTGCCCGATGCCGTCATCGAGGTCGACGTCCGCGGAGAGGTCTTCCTGATCGTCCGCGAACGCGACGTCCACGCTGTCGCCTCCGGCGAGCGCGCGGCCGGCAAGACCGGCCTGTACCTGTAGCGCACCGCGCCCTGCACCCGTCCGGTAGAGGACGGGCGAACCCCGCGCGCGGGCTTGGAGGGGTTGGCGGGCTCCGGCGATTCAGATCGCAGCGTCCGACCACGAGCCGGGAGGATGCGGCAGCCTGCCCTCCATGCCGCCGGAGACGGCCAGCTCCGTGCCGGTGACGTGGCCTGACGCCGTCCGCGAGAGCGTCGAGCCCCAGATCCCCACCTTCGCCTCCCTCGGCGTCTTTGTGGCGTGAGGCATGCTCGCATGGTCGGCACGACGGCGCGCGCCGGTCGCGGTAGCGTGCATGGCGATGTCGACACGCACGCCCCCCGCGGCCAGACGTCGCGCCAGTCCTCGCCGCGCCCCCGTGCCGAGCCTGGCCCACGAGCGGCATTGGTGGGAACAGGGGGCCATCGTGTGCGGCGTCGACGAGGTGGGCCGCGGCGCCTGGGCAGGCCCGGTCGCGTACGGCGCGGTGATCCTGCCGCGCACCCGGCGGCTGTACAAGCTGCGGGACTCGAAGGTCCTCGAGCCAGGCTGGCGGCGGGAGCTGGCAGGACGGGTGCGGCGCACGGCGCTGGCGGTGTCCGTCGGCCAGGCGTCCAACGACGAGATCGACCGGCTGGGCATGAGCGCAGCCATGCGCTTGGGGGCGCGGAGGGCGGTCGAGGGGTTGCCGCTGCGGCCCGACGTGTGCCTCCTCGACGGCAACTGGGACTTCCTGAGCGATCTGCCCACCACCAACGAGACGATCGTGGGCGGGGACGGCCGGTCGGCGTCGATCGCCGCGGCGTCGATCGTGGCGAAGGTCGCGCGCGACGACCAGATGGTCGATGCCTGCCCCGCCTACCCCGCGTACCGCTTCTCCTCCAACAAGGGCTATCCCACCCCCGACCACCTCGCGGCGCTCGCCCGTTGGGGTCCTTGCGGTCTCCACCGCCGCTCCTGGCGACCGATCGGCGCGGCCGGTCCGCCCTCTCCGATCCTGGCGTGGGCCGAGGAGCACTAGACGCCGGTCGGGCAACTATGGCCCATTCGGGCTATGGCGGCGGCGGCCTTCGAGGCGCATGCTTGGTGTTCGGGTGCGGTCGTCTGATGACTGCGCAGACGGCCGCGCCCTGCCCGGTCGTCTGCTGACTGCACAGACGACCGGGCTCTCTGCCTTGACCGACTGGGGCCATCGGGGGAATGCCGGGCGGGGCGGTAGGCTTGCGTGGATGATGAGGCTCTTCGACACGCGTGCCCGCAGCCTGGAGCCGCTGGTCGCCGGGCGCACCGTTCGGCTGTATGTCTGCGGGATCACTCCATACGACTCCACCCACCTCGGGCACGCGTTCACGTACGTGGCGTTCGACACGCTGGTCCGCTATCTCGAGCATCTGGGCCACCGCGTGCGGTACGTGCGCAACGTGACCGATGTCGACGACGACATCCTGCGCAAGGCCAGGGAGCTTGACCTCGACTACACCCTCCTGGCGGCTCGCGAGGTCGCGCGGTTCGAGGACGGCCTGGCGGCGCTTGGCTGCCGGCAACCCGACGCCTCGCCGCGCGCGAGCCAGGTCATCCCGGCAATCCGTCAGGCCGTGAGCGGGCTCCTGGAGCGGGGTGTGGCCTACGCCCTGGACGACGGCCGCGTCTACTTCGACGTCGGGGCGGCGCCCGGGTTCGGCGCGTTCTCTGGCCTGGATCGCGAGCAGATGCATCGCCAGTTCGCCGAGAAGGGCGGGGACCCCGAGGCGACCGGCAAGCGTGACCCGCTCGACTTCCTGCTGTGGCAGCCGAGCGCAGACGACGAGCCGTCCTGGGACAGCCCCTGGGGCCCAGGACGTCCGGGCTGGCACATCGAGTGCTCGGTGATGGCGCAGGAGGAGCTGGGCGCGACGATCGACATCCACGGCGGTGGCAGCGACCTGGTGTTCCCCCACCACGAGGCCGAGGTGGTCCAGGCCGAATCCCTGACGCGCCAGGCGCCGTTCAGCCGCTTCTGGCTCCACACCGGCATGGTGGGCCTCGAGGACGTGAAGATGTCCAAGTCGCTGGGCAACCTCGTGTTCGCGTCTGACCTGCGGGAGCGCTACGAGGCGGACGCCGTGCGCCGCTACCTGCTGTCCCACCACTATCGCCGTTCGTGGGACCACGACGAGGGGGATCTGGCCGATGCTGCGGCGGCCGTCAAGCGGTGGCGGGAAGCCGCGGGCAATGACGACGAGCGCCCCGACCTGGCCGAGGCGTTCCATGCGGCCATGAACGACGACCTCGACACGCCTGGCGCCGTGCGCGCCCTCGATGAGGCGGCGGCCGCAGGCGCAGGGCGCACGCTCCGTGCGCTGGCACCAGTGCTGGGTCTCTCGCTGACGTCCTGAGGACCGTCATGAGACACTGAGTCGTGAATCGCCGGAGCCCGCGGAGGCGATTCTCACAATCTTGGTGGTGGCCATCGCGCAGCGATGGCCATCAGATGCTGAGTCGTGAATGCGCCCAAGCTTGCGAGGGCGATTCTCCCGGTGGTGGCGGTCGCGGGGGCGACCGCCATGGAAGCTGACAGGCCTTTTCTTTTGCCGCGCAAGGTGTGAACGCGGCGGGTGCCGGGGTACACCGGGTCCGAACACATAGGCGCCAGGTGGGTCCGCCCGCAACCACCGACGAGCGCGGAGCCCCCCGCCCGACCACGGGGGGCTCTTCCTTGTCCTTCGCGGGAGCGTCCGCACGAGTACACCCCCGCCGATGGGGGTCTGCTCGTGCAGGCGACAGCGGCGGGCTCAAGAGCGGACCAGCGGCTTGTATGCGATCCGGTGCGGCTGGTCGGCGTCGGCGCCGAGGCGGCGGTGCCGATCCTCGTCGTAGTCGGAGTAGCCGCCCTCGTACCAGTAAGCCTGGCTGTCGCCCTCGAACGCGAGGATGTGCGTCGCGATGCGATCAAGGAACCAGCGATCGTGACTGATCACGACCGCGCAGCCCGCGAAGCCCAGCAGGCCCTCCTCCAGCGCGCGCAAGGTGTCGACGTCCAGGTCGTTGGTCGGCTCGTCGAGCAGGAGCAGGTTGCCCCCACGGCGCAGCAGCTTGGCCAGGTGGATGCGGTTGCGCTCGCCTCCCGAGCACTGGCCGACCCGCTTCTGCTGATCGGGACCGCGGAAGTTGAACTGCGCGACGTACGCCCTGGCGTTGACCTCCCGGCTGCCGACCTGGAGGAGGTCCCTGCCGTCGGTGATCTCGGTGAACACCGTGTTGTCCGCGACGAGATCGTCGCGGCTCTGGTCCACGTAGGCGAACTCGACGGTCTCCCCGACGCGGAGCGTGCCCTCGTCCGGCTCCTCCTGGCCGACGATCATGCGGAACAGCGTGGTCTTGCCGGCGCCGTTGGGCCCGATCACGCCGACGATGCCGCCTGGAGGCAGCCGGAAGGTGAGTTCCTCGACCAGCAGGCGATCGGCGAAGCCCTTGGCGACGCCTTCGGCCTCGACCACCACGTCGCCAAGACGGGCGCCGTTGGGGATGGTGATCTCTGCGGTGCCGTCACGCTCGGACGGTCCCTGGGCCAGCAGCGCCTCGTACTCGCGGATGCGAGCCTTCGACTTGGCCTGGCGGGCCCTGGGTGACGCGCGCACCCACTCCAGCTCGCGGGCGAGCGCCTGCTGGCGGCCCGACTCCTGCTTGTCCTCCTGGCGCAGCCGCTCCTGGCGCTGCTCCAGCCAGCTCGAGTAGTTGCCCTCGAATGGCATGCCCTTGCCACGGTCGAGCTCGAGGATCCAGCCCGCGACGTTGTCGAGGAAGTAGCGGTCGTGCGTCACCGCGACCACCGTTCCCGGGTACTCCTCGAGATGCCGTTCGAGCCACGCGACGCTGTGGGCGTCGAGGTGGTTGGTCGGCTCGTCCAGCAGCAGCAGGTCGGGCCGCGACAGGAGCAGCCTGCATAGGGCGACCCGGCGCCGCTCACCGCCGGACAGCGTGGTCACGTCGGCGTCGCCGGGTGGCACGCGGAGCGCGTCCATCGCGACCTCGAGGGTCCGGTCGATGTCCCAGGCGCCCGCCGCCTCGATCGCGTCCTGCACCTGCCCGAACTCCTCGTAGACCTTGGCCATCTCGTCGTCGTCGAGCGGCTCGGCCATGGCCTCGGACAGCTCGTTGAAGCGCTCCAGCAGGCGCGCGGACTCGCCGACGCCTTCCATCACGTTGCCGCGCACGTCCTTGGCGGGGTCGAGGTCGGGCTCCTGGGGCAGGAAGCCGACCGTGACACCCTGTCCTGGCCATGCCTCGCCCTCGAACTCGGCGTCGACCCCTGCCATGATCCGCAGCAGCGTGGACTTTCCCGCGCCATTGGGCCCGATGACGCCGATCTTGGCTCCGGGGAAGAACGAGAGCCAGATATTGGACAGGATCTCCTTACGGGGCGGGACGACCTTGGTCAGGCCCTTCATCACGTACTGGTAGGCGGCCACTCGTTCCTCACGCGTCGGCTGCGGCGGTCGACGCGCCATGGTAGGCCGGCTGGGGGCGAGCGCCACCGAGTCCGGCGGCGGGAAGGTCGCGTTGCACCGTGCGGTCGCGCGCGCCGAGGTCGAGGGACCCGACGTGGCGCTCACCCGGGCATGACATCCCGCGCCGGAGCGCGCAGAGCGGCGAGCCAGCTTGACGCGATGGGTCGCGCCTCGTCCACAGTCGCTGCACGATGTGCCACGCCCGTCTCGGCGGTTCACTTACGATCGCCTGCGTCATGGGAGAGCCGCTGCCGCGCTATGACGACGAGGCCCACACCGGGGTGTGGGTCCGCGCGGAGCGCGAGTGGGCCAAGATGAGCCGGGCCGAGTTCGTCGAGCGCCTGCGGACCGACCCGCTGTATCCCCGGACCGACCGCGACGAGCGGTGGCTGGCCGATGTCGAGGCCGGCATCGGCGTGCTGGACCTCATGTACTCCGACATCGCCGCGCTGGGGCGGGCGAGCTCGCCGCCCCGACCGGAGTGGTGGGAGAGCGGCTACGAGCACGACCTGCGCTTCGCCTACTCCGGCCGTGGCGAGGACACGGAGTCGACTCCTGAGCTGCGCCAGTACTGGGCGCACGTCATCACCGTCCGCGAGGAGATCGACCGCTACAACGCCGGCGGGGACATCGACTGGCGCCAGCAGCTACGGGTCGTCTGCCGGCTGCTGAACGCCTATGAGGTCGCCTACGTCCTCATCGGCACGGGCGCCGGCATCGCGCACGGCGCCGATGTGAAGACCGACGACCTGGACCTCGTGGCCCGCGCGGACGCGGACAACGTGCAGAGGTTGTGCGACGCACTGAACATCCTGGGGCCGCGCTGGTGGAACCCCGACCAGCCCGAGGGGCGCCGCATCGACGGGCGGCTCCTCGAGCCCCGCCATTTCGGCACCGATGACGTGGGGCTGACGCTGCGCACGCGTCTGGGGGACATCGACGTGGTCATGCGACCGCGCGGGTTCGAGGAGGGCTACGCCGCGCTGGCACCGGGCATGGTCACTCGCGTGGACGAGGGCGTCGAGCTGCACCTGGCGAGCCTGGACGACGTCATCACCTCCAAGGAGCTCCTCGACCGACCCAAGGACCGCCGTCAGCTCCCCGCGCTGTACCGCGTCCGGGACACCTAGCCATGATGAAGTCCGGTTGTTGGGCGCGCCCGGCAAGGCGGCAAAGCCTTTCCGAGTCCGTGCTGTCTCCAACCGCTCCGCGTCGTGCGTCCAGGCGAGGATCGTCCGACGGGTGCGATGGTTCGCATGCGTTGCTGCGGAGCCCGGCGGACGGGGACAAGGCTGGCGCCGTCGCTGCCCTGGGCAGCCCACGGACTTCGCTGCGCCGTCGCGACGATCGTGCGTCGAGGTCGAAGGCGCCGCGGCTGCGCTATTCGCCGACGCGGAGGGCGCGCAGCAACGGCCAGGCGTCCGGGCGCGTGGTGGCGAGGTCGTACAGGCCGGCGCCGACGACCCCGGCGTCCGCGGCGGCGACCAGGAACGCCTCAACCTCGGGGAGGTCGTCGGCGATGCCGCCTGCCAGGTGCACGGGCCAGTCCGGTTCACCCGCGCGTGCGCGCAACTCCACGATGTTGTCGTGGCTCCAGCGGTACGTGGTGTCCGCGTCGGTGCCGCGGTAGGAGCTGTAGCTCATCGGCACCACCACGTCGAACAGCGGGCGCAGCTCGGCGTAGGGAAAGTCCGGCCACCACCCGGGTCGCAGGTCCAGCTGGAGCGGCGGCAGCACGATCGCCGCCATCGGGTAGTCCCGGCCCACGTCGTCGCGCAGCGTGCGGGACAGCGTCATGAGACGCTCGGTGCGCAGCGCGACGTCGGTCTGGTCCTCGACCTCGATGTCGAGGCCGAACGCGTCGGGCCGGTCGCCGCGCGGGCTGGTGTAGCCGATGGCGGTGCGCGCCCGCCGCAGGTCGCGCTCGGGGTCCACGAAGTCGGGAACGTACCAGGCCACCACCCGCATTCCGCGATCGTGGGCGAGCTCGATGGTCTCCCCGAACCGCTCGCCGTGGTGGATGTCCTCCGGAGAGTCGTACTTGCCTGACTGCAGGAACAGCGTATCCACGCCGGCTGCGGCGGCGATCTCGATCTGCTGGGCGGCGGTCTGCTCGACGTCGTACACGTCGATCCATGTGGACAGTCCCGCGAACGCCAGCAGGCGCGGCTCGACGGGACGCAGCGGGACGCGTGCATCGCCCTCGACCGGCGGCAGTGCAGGCGGGCGCGGCTGGGCCGGGGGCGGCGTCGGGCTCGCGGCCGCGTCGGTCAGCGGCGGCGCGGACAGCGCCGGTCGATCACCTGTGGCACCTTCGGTCGCCGTCAGCTCCTCGACGCCGGCGTTGGGTGGCAGATCGGCGCCGAGCACGAACTCGGGCACGCCGGCGCCTGCGACCTGGGAACCCGCGCCGCGGACCTCCGCGGCTGCGACCGCCGCGCCCACCAGCGCGAGCATCGCGATCACCACCAGCAGCGGTCCCCACACGCCCGGGCCCGCAGCGAGAACCGCCTCGCTCAGACCCCGGATCCGGCCGCGCATCGATGTGCCCCTCTCGTCGTGACCCCTCGTGTGAGGGTAGCCATCGCGCATGAGCGGCGGACGAGCGCCGAGCGCCCGGCGGTGCGCAGCCCTCAGTTCGGACGCGCCGGACACTGGCCGGACGGCCGCGGAGTCCTCAGCCGAACACCTCGGCGCCGCCGAACAGCGACAGGAGCGCGATGAGCAGGCCCATCACGATCACACCGGTCGCCTGCCGGGTCCGCTCGATGATGATCGCGACCACCAGGCCGATGCCACCGAACAGCGCAGCGAAGTACACACCGGTGATGAGGGCGAACGCGTTGAACGTCAGCGCGAACGGTCCGACCGCCATGATGACCACCGGCGTCACGACCAGCGGCATGCTCACGACGGTGCTGCCGCCCTCCCGTCGCAACGCCAGCCAGACCGCGGCGACGACCCCCGCCGGTTGCAGCAGGTAGCTCACGAGCGTCAGGCCGTCGAACGCGCCGCTGCCGGTGATCAGGTCGCTGGTGATCAGCAGCGCCAGAGCCGCCCCGCCGGCGATGGCGAGGATCCGCCCGACGCGGACGACGGTCTCCGTCAGTGTGACGGGATGGCTGCGGAACGCGTCGCGAGCCTTCACCGTCCCGTAGGCGGCGAGCAGCAGCAAGCAGGGCCAGAACAGCGCGCGCACCAGCAGGGTGACGACGCCACCGGACGACCCGCGGCCGAGCGCCGCCAGCGGCACCGCGGTGGTGATCGCCGCACCGGCGAGGACCGCACCGACGAGGCCGGCCAGCACGATCGGCACGGCGACCAGCACCCCGGTCGGAAGAGATCGGTCTGCCCCCGAGAGCCCGTAGTCGCGCAGCGACTGGTTGCGGTAGCGGATCAGCAGGAACGGCACGGCCACCGTGAACAACACCGGCTCGACCAGCGCGAGCGCCGCCGAAACGCCAGGGATCCGGTCGAGGGGGATCAGGTTCACCAGGATGGTGAGAATGAGCGGCCCGAACACGTAAGCGGCCACCGACAAAAACAGGTCGGAGCGAGCCTCGTCCGGGCTGGTGTACATGAACTCTCCCTGCTCACGGCGTTGAGCGGCGCGACGCGGCGACGCGTTCCAGAGCCTAGCCCCGACTCTTCATGGATCCCTTGGGTGACGCGCGGGGGTTCCAATGCAAAGACCCCCTGACCTGGGAGGATGCGGCTTGTCGAAGGTCGCATACCAAGATCAGGGGGTTCACTTTGCGGGTG
>JACDBB010000091.1 GCA_013695145.1 Euzebyales bacterium | reverse complement strand
GTCGACGTCATCTGTGCCCAGCGCGTGGCTCACGTCAGCCTGCAAGCCGGCCGGGTCGAGGTCGCCGTCGGCCAGGTAGCCGAGGTCCCAGTCCGACCTGTCGTGCTCTCGGCGTCGGCTGCGGGACCCGTGCAACAGGAGCAAGTGGAGACCGTTGTGGCGTGCGGCGGTGCGTCGTAGCGCGGCGAGCGCCTCGTCCAGGTCCATGTTCGGACCGTACCCGTTCCCAGCCGGGGGCGGGCCCAGGCCGACCAACGAGGCTTGTTGGTGGCCACTACCCACGCAGCGCATCCGCTTCTCCGCAGATCGCTGCCACGAGGTTGACGGGCTCATCTAGAACAAGCATGCTACTTGCCGTGGCTACGCCCGTGAAGTTCAAGAGAGGCGAGATCCTCGACGCCGCGTTGCGGGCGATCGCCGCGCACAGCCTCCCACGGCTCACGGTCGCCGCTGTCGCCGGTGAGATGGGCGGACCGACCGGATCGATCTATCACCGCTTCGAGTCACGGGACGCCCTCCTCGGTGAGCTGTGGTTGCGGACGGTCGCCCGGTTCCAAGACGGCTTCGTCGAGGTGCTGGACATGGCGGAGGACCGGGAGGCTGGCCTCAGCGCCACGCTCTTCACACCGGAGTGGGTCCGGCAGCATCCCGCCGAGGCGCGTCTGCTGCTGCTGCATCGCCGAGAGGACATGCTGGGGCGCGACTGGCCCCATGACATGGAGGAGCGGGCCCGCGGCCTTGGTGCCGACCTGGATCGCTCCCTGAGGACCTACGCACGCCGTGCGCTCGGGGGCGCCGACCGCAGGGCACTGCAAAGGCTCACCTTTGCCCTCGTCGATGTTCCACTCGGCGCCGTACGGCGCTATGTCGCGGCCGGCAAGCGGCCGCCCGCCGCGGTCGACGATCTGGTGGGTCTCGCCTATGCCGCGGTGATGGCAGACGACCAGTGAGTGATCGGTACCGGGCGCGGGCGCGGGTGTGGGGCGGCTGGATCACGGTCTGGGCAGCGATGCTTGCCGCGGCTGCCGCGCTGGCCCTGACCGCGACGGGTGGCCGGCAACGGCTCCTCGTCTTCGCCGGAGCGACGCTGGCCATGACTGGGGTGGCGCACTCGTTGCTGGGAGAGCGGTTCATCCTGGCACCGCTCCTGCGACGAGCGGAGCTGCCACACCTGTTCGGCGGGCAGGCGTTCACACGTGGGACGCTCCGGTTCGGCTGGCACCTGGCGACGGTTGCCTGGTGGGGGACGGCCGCGCTGCTGTTCGCGCTGGCCGTCCAGCCACCGAGCCCGCGCGCCATCGCGCGGATACTGTCCGTGACCTTCGCGGTCAGTGCAGCGGTCGCTTGCGGGATCTCTCGCGGCCGCCACCTGTCGTGGGTGGCGTTCTTGGCCGTGGCTGTCGCCGCGTGGCACGGCGCCGGCGCGTAGCCGCCGCCCACGAAGTCGGCTGGCCACGATCACGTCGGGTCTGCAGGGACCTGCCGCGAGGCGTAGATCACCCGAACCTCCGTTGCCTCCCAGGGGTTTCGTTCCTCCCTGACCTCGGCGAACCCGTGCGCCTCGTAGAAGGCGGCTGCGGCGCGGTTGCCGGCGAGGTACTCGGTCAGGAAGGTGCTGACCTGCGGCGCGCAGCGTCGGATGCAGTCGTCAAGCAGGGCCGTCCCGACCCCGAGGCGGCGTGAGCGCGGCACGAGGTAGAGCCGCCACAGGATCACGCTGTCTGCTGCGTAGGGCGCGGTGTGGGCCACGCCGAGGACGCCGGAGAACGGCGACTCGGCCACGAGCAGCTCTTCGGTCGGCGAGGCGATGGCGGCGGCGTTGGCCGCGTCGCTCCAGTAGCGCTCGAGCAGCATGGCGATGTAGCTGTCGGGCGCGATCGCCGCGTACGTCTCGGGCAGGACCTCCTCGCCGAGGCGGCGAATGGCTGGCAGGTCATCGACGGTGGCCGAGCGGACGACGTACTCCCCGGTGCCGGGCGTGCCGCGCGCCATGAACTCATCGATGCGGACGACCTCATGGTGGAGACCGAGCCGCTCGTCACGCCACCCCGCCCATTCGTCGACGTCGCCACCGCGGACCACGAAGCGAAAGCCGTCGTGAGCCGACGGCTCCAGCAGGAGCGCCCCGTCCGCCAACCGCCGTGTGGGCCGGTCCGCGGCCGCCGCGTACCGCTCCAGCCGCTCGGGGTCGCCGGCGAGCAGCTCGAACAGCGCCATGGCGTCCGCACCGTCGCCGCTCCGATCCCAGGTGAGGCCGTGGCGGGCGGCGTGGGCGTCGGGCGTCAGCCAGGTGAGCCGGTGCGGCCCGACCACCAGGTCGCTGCCGCCCGGCACCTCGCGCGCCGTCTCGTTCGGCGCCAGCAGGCGCCGCCAAGCGTCGGCGTCCGCGGCAGGGGTGTGGCTCACGAGCGTCACCCCGGCGAGCCCGAACACCGAGTTGGGCGCCACCCACACCTGCCGTCGGATCGGCGGCGCCGGTCGGTGGTAGGAGGTCAGGCCGAAGGCGTCGACCCCGGGCAGCAGGTGGTGGGGGATCGCCTGGAAGACGAACATCGGCCCTGCAGCCTGGTCGGATCCGGCAGGGCTCTCGTGCGTGACCGGCGGCAGCTCGAAGCCGCGTGCAACCCACTCGTCGTGCAGTGCCGGCAAGTCGTCGGTCAGGATGCCGACGCCGAACGGCCGACGCGACGCGCGATAGCGCTTGATCGGGTCGTCGCTCGCGGCGAAGGCAGCCTCGTCCTCGACCCACACCAGCTCGAGGTACTCCGGCCACAGCCCGATGAACCGGTTGCGCAGCCCGGGCTCCCACCGCGCCGCATGGGCCTGAGGCACGAAGCCCAGTCGGCGATAGTCGGCGGCGTGCTCGTCCACCGAGGACGTGTCGGAGTAGCACAGGAAATGCTCCAGGCGCATGGCGCTCATGCAGGCTGGCAGGCTGGGTTCCGCCACCGTCGTGCGGACCGCCGCTACAGGGTGATGACGTGGTCCGGCGGGTTGCCGGCCAGCGCGCCGTACAGGTCCGGGAAGCAGCCCACCTCGACCCCCCCGACGGTGCCAAGCGGCGTGGCCGCGCCGGGCTCGCCGTCGGCCAGCCCGCGGCTCAGGGCGCACTGGTCGCAGAGCATCAGCAGGATCCCCTGGTCCTCGGCGACCTTGGACAGGCGCTCTCCCAAGGGGTCACCGGCGCGCAGCGCGTAGGTGTTGTCGTCGAAGAAGAACATGCCGACGACCTCGGCGCCGTGACGGTCCTCCTCCAACTGCGGGAGGATCATCTGGCCGAGCTTGTAGTCCACAGTGTGGCCGGCGGTGGAGAAGCCGTACGCGACCTTCATGGTTGGCTCCTGACCGTGAGGCGTGTGCGGGTGTCCGGCGAGAGTAGCGGTTACGATAACCACTTTCATCTGCGCCCTGCGCGCGAGCGATTCACGTGTCAGCAGGTCATGGGGGCTGGCGCCCCCACCCCGGATGATGAGAATCGCCTGTCGCGGCTGGTCCGACGCTGTGTCGGAACAGCCACGCATAGCGCAGGAATCTCGACACGGTGTCGACCCCTGGGCGCTCAGGGCTATTCACGTGTCAGCAGCACATGGGGGCTGGCGCTGGCCACCTGAGAGCTTGCCCGCGCGCCGGCCCCACCCCGGATGATGAGAATCGCCTGTCGCGGCTGGTCCGACACTGTGTCGGAACAGCCACGCATAGCGCAGGAATCTCGACACGGTGTCGCCCCCGGGGCGCCCGACCCGGCTATTCACGTGTCAGCAGCACATGGCCATCGCTGCGCGATGGCCACACCCAAGATCAGAGGAATCGTCCTCGCAAGCTCGGGGCGCATTCACGGCTCAGGGGATCGTGAGCGCCGCGAGGCGCTGGGCGACCGCACGAGTGCGAGGCGCGTGGTCCAGCTGGCCGCCGGCCAGAGCGGCCGCGAAGTCATCGATGTCGTCCAGGTCGTGGCGGGCGGGCAGGCAGGCCACGGTCAAGCCGGCCGCGTCGGCCCGCGCACGTGTCT
>JACDBB010000045.1 GCA_013695145.1 Euzebyales bacterium | reverse complement strand
GCACTAGTGCTCCTCCGTGGAAGTTCCGTGAAGCACCGAGGGCACGACTGCGCGCGGCTCGCAAGGCGCGAGGAGCGCCTCGTACTGGACCGTACTTGGGCGACGAAGCAACGCAGCGAGCCCCAGCCCGGCCGGCGCTTGAGGCCATGAACGGGCAGGCGTGGCCGAATGTAGGAGACTTCCGCGGAGGAGCACTAGATCCGTGGCGAATCCCGTCGTCGGCCCGCGAGGAGACCTCCATGTCAGAAGCGTTCATCGTGAAGGGGGCGCGCACCCCCGTGGGGCGGTTCGGCGGGGCACTGCGCGGGGTGCGCGCCGACGACCTGCTCGCGCTCGTCCTGCGCGCGGTGGTCGAGCGCACCGGCGTCGACACCGCAGACGTCGACGAGGTCATCGCCGGGTGCGCCAACCAGGCCGGCGAGGACAACCGCAACGTCGCCCGCATGAGCGCGCTGCTGGCAGGGCTGCCGGTCGAGGTCCCCGGGTCGACGGTCAACCGGTTGTGCGCGTCCGGCCTGGACGCGGTCGTGCAGGCCGCCCGTGCCATCAAGGTCGGCGAGGCGGACCTCGTGCTGGCCGGCGGGGTCGAGTCCATGACGCGTGCGCCGTGGGTCATGGCCAAGCCCGAGGGGCTCCCGCCGCGCGGCGTGCCAGAGCTGGTCGACTCCTCGTTCGGATGGCGGTTCGTGAACCCGAAGCTGGCCGCGCTGCACCCCCCGCTGGCCATGGGGGAGACGGCGGAGAACCTGGTCGACAAGTACGGGATCACCCGTGCGGACCAGGACGCGTTCGCGCTCCGGTCCCACCGGCGGGCGCTCACCTCGTGGGAGGCCGGCGACTTCACCGACGAGATCGTCGGTGTCGACGTGTCCGCCGGCAAGGGCTCGAGCGACCTGGTCGAGCGCGACGAGGGCCCCCGGGCCGGTACCGACCTCGAGGCGCTCGGGCGCCTGAAGCCGGTGTTCCGCGAGGGCGGCTCGGTCACGGCAGGCAACTCCAGCTCGCTCAACGACGGGGCGGCAGCGCTGCTGATCGCCTCGGGTGCGGCGTGTGAGCGGCACGGCCTGGAGCCGATCGCCCGGGTGGTGACCTCCGCCGTCGTCGGCGTGGATCCGGCGATCATGGGCATCGGACCGGTCGACGCGACCCACCTGGCCCTGCGGCGAGCGGGCTGGTCGCCAGAGGCGGTCGACACCACCGAGCTCAACGAGGCGTTCGCGGCCCAATCCCTGGCGGTGCTGCGCGAGCTCCCGCTGGACCCGGAGACCGTCAACCCGCAGGGCGGCGCGATCGCGCTCGGGCACCCGCTCGGCTGCACAGGGGCGCGGCTGACCGTGACGCTCGCCCACCGCCTGCGCCGCGACAGGGGGCTCCGTCGTGGACTCATCACCCTGTGCGTGGGGGTCGGGCAGGGCCAGGCGCTGCTCGTCGAGTCGGTCCTCTGACCGCACGCGGCGGCCCGGCCGGCGACGACGTGCGGCCGGCCGGCTCTCTCGCCGCGATGGCCGCGCAGTAGCGCGCAGTAGGTTGGCCGCCATGCGACGCTCCATCGTTGCCGGTGTGGTCCTGCTCTCCGTAGCCCTGGTCGGGTGCGGCGCCGGTCAGGTCAGGGGAGTGCAGCCGCGCGACGGCGAGTCCGGGCTGCAGCTGGCCGGCACCGTGGACGGCCGCCAGGTCGCTGTCCTGGACGGCCTGCCGCGCCTGTACGCCGGGGACTGCGGGTTCTACGTCGGGCTGCCGGCCGACGTCTGCTTCGGCTCGCGGGACATCGACGGCGGCCGGCTGGTGCTCGGGCTGGGCAACCCGCAGGCGGTGGCGGACGCCGGCACGCTGCCCGTGCGTCGGCCCACGTGCGGGTCGGCCGACGAGTGCGCGGACGTCGAGGATCACGCGGTCGTGCAACTCGTGGTTGGCGACGCGCCGGTGCGGATCGACGGCGGCACGCTGACCGTGACGGAGCTGATCCCCTCGGTCCGTTACGCCGGGGTGTTCAACCTGCGCCTCGAAGACGGCAGCGTCTCCGGCAGGTTCGACGTCGTGCCACGTCCCGACAGCTGACGCGGGCCCACGCCGGGCCACCGAGCGCGGTCACCGCTCCCAGTCGTCCCCGCGCTCGACGGCGTCCCAGAAGCGCAGCTCGAAGCGCACGACGCGGGTGAACGCCTGGTGGCACGCGGCGTCGGGCCGGCCACCCGTGACCCGGTCCAGCAGCGCGGCGACCTCGTCGACGTAGGCGGCGAACGCCTGGCCCGACCAGTTGTCCACGAATGGCCAGTAGGGCGAGGTCGCGTCGGCGTGCTCGCGGACCGCACGCCAGGCGTCGAAGTAGGCCCGCTCGGCGCCGTAGAGCACGGTCAGCGCGACGGAAAACCCGTCCGCGAGGCTGGCCTGCAGGTAGGCGGTGTAGCCGAGGGTCGTCGGTCCCGGCTCGGCGCCGAGGTCCAGCCCGCGTCGGGTCGCCTCGGCGCGGAAGAGTCCGAGCTCGGGTCCCAGGGCGGTCAGCGCGCCCGCGAGCAGGTCGCGAGTCGGTTCGTCTGGCGCCAACCCCAGCAGTTGGGCGAGGAAGCGGCGGAACCCGACGACATAGTGGTGGTCGGCTACCAGCCAGCGGTCGAAGGTCGCGGACGGCAGGCTGCCGTCCGCGGTGGCCGCGATGAACGGGTGCGCGGTGATGCGAGCCCACAGGTCGGCGTTGGCCGCCAGGAGCGCCGAGGCGGTGGTCGCGGGGCCGGGGCTCACGGGGCGGTCCGTCCGTCCGCGCCCGCGGCGTCGACCCGCGCTCCCAGCGCTTCCAGGTCCGCCTCCCCCGGCGCAAGACGGGACACGACCAGCGTGACCGCCGTCGAGGCGAGCAGGGCGCCGGCGAACTCCGGGAGCGTGGGAACCGCCTCGGGGAAGACGACGCGGGCCAACGCCCCCCCGAGCGATCCCGTGAGCACCGCTCCCGGGGCGACCGCCCCGATCAGCCCGGCCACGGCGCCGGCCAGCGCTCCCGCCTGAGTGGCCCGCCGGGTCAGCGCGGACAGCGCCGGGACGACGGTCGCCGCGCACAGCAGGTCGGCGACCAGGAACAGCTGCAGCACGGAGAAGCCCTGCACCGCCACCGCGACCGCGGGGACCATCAACGCGACCGTGATCAGACGCACCCCGCCGAGCGGCAGGCTCGGACGCTCAGCGGTCACCAGCGACGCGAGCCCGTTCTCCAGCGTGTCGACCGACGAGGCCACCAGCGCCACGCCGAGGGTCAGTACGACCAGCGCCACCCATGCGGGCAGGCCGCCCAACAGAGCGAACAGCGGGGCGGGTGGAGCGCCCAGCTCCAGGCCCCTGCGTGCCGCGAGCACACCCAGGCCGCCGACCGCCAGCACGACCGGCACGGTGGCCGCGGCGCCGAGCCACGCGCCGCGCCGCAGCGCCTGGTCGTCACGGGCGGCCCATACCCGCTGCCAGTACCCCTGATGGAACAGGTTGGCGGCAGTCACCGCGATCAGCAGGGTGACCGCCACCTCGAGTCCGAGCCCGTCGAGAGCGAGCAGGTCCCGCCCCGTCGCGGCGGCCGAGCCGGCCCCTGACGTGCCTGCGATGCCCACAGCGACCACCGCCACGCCGACGAGCCCCAAGATGAGCAGACCCTGCCAGCGGTCGGTGCGCAGGCTCGCCCGCAGGCCGCCCCATGCGGTGTAGGCGAGGGTGGCCAGCGCGACCGCGACGACGGTGATGCGCGGTTCGATGCCGGCCAGGATCGCCGCGACCGCCGCGACCGCGGTGAGCTCCGCCATGACGAACAGGAGCATGTAGGCCATCGAGACGCCCAGCGCATAGCGGTGGAACGTCCTACCGAAGCGCAGGCGCAGGAACTCGGTGAGGCTGTGCCCGGCGGGTACGATGCGCCGGACGCGAGGCCCCAGCAGCCCGAACGCGACGATCGGCGCGGCCGCGCCCAGCGCGTAGCCGATTACCCCGACCGCGCCGATGCCAGCGCCGACCTCAGGCGGCGCGAACAGGATCCATGCGCCCATCCCGGACGCGAGGAACGACAGCCCGAGAACCCCGGCGCCCTGGCTGTTGCGGGCCGCGACGTAGTCCTCGACGGCGTCACGCGCGCTGGGGGCGCGTCCGCGGCCCCGCAGGCCGATGACGACGAACAGCGCGAGGACGGACAGGACAGCGATCGTCCCGATGACGGGCTGGACCATGGCGCGCACTCCCTCCGCCGGTGCTAACCGGTTCAGGTTCATGGGGTCTGCGCGGTCCGCGCACTCTCAGCTCGTCGGGAGCTCCCCCGGGCGTGGCGGGAGCATAGCGGAACACCTCAGGCGCCCGACAGGCCCCTGCGCAGGCGGTCGAGCAGGCCGGGGCGATCCGGTGAGCCGCTGGTGCGCCCGCCCGAGTCGGCCAGCGGGCCACGAGCGGCCGCGGGCGCCTCGTCGGGCGGGCTGATCACAACCTGCAGGATCAGCGGGTCGGCCGAGGAGTTGCGCAGCCCGTGCACCACTCCGGCGGGCACGATCACCGCCTGCAGTGCCCGCAACGTCACCTCGGCCTGGTCGGTGACGACCCAGGCGGTCCCGCCAAGCACCGTGTAGACGGCGTCCGCGGTCGCGTACTCACGCGCCTCCAACACCTGCCCCGGCTCCAGGCAGACCAGGTCGACGGCGACCACATCGGTGGCGAACACCCGCCGGTCGACTGGCCGGCCCTGGTCGAAGGCGACGTAGTCCCGCAGGTCCACCGCCGCGGGCTCGAAGCCGTCGGCGTCGGCGGGGGCGCGGGTCGGGCGCTCGGCGTCCATCGGGCGTGAGCCTACTGGGCGCGCTCGAGCGACTGCGCAGGCGGAGAAACTCAGGACGGGGCCGACTAGACTCTCGGGCCGCTGCAAGATACCCGAGACGTGAATGCGCCCGAGCTTGCGAGCTGCGAGGGCGATTCTCACAATCGGAGGTTGTGGCCATCCTGCGTGATTGCCCATGACCTGCTGAGACGGAAAGATCCCGATGCCCAAGCTGGAGTTCGCGAAGTCGTCGCCGACCGCCGCCAAGGTCGACGTCGTGGCGGTGTTCGCCACGAAGCGCGATCGGACGGCAGTGCCCGCCGCCGACGCCGTCGCCCTCGGGGACGCGCTCGACATCGACCTCGGCGCCGAGCTGGACGCCGTGCGCTTCGAGGGTGACCTCGGGCAGGTCGCGCGCATCCCGACGCGGCGCCGGGCGAAGGCTCACGTCCTGCTGGTCGTCGGTCTGGGGGAGGAGTCCCCCGATACCGAGACCCTCCGCAAGGCCGCGGGGCTCGCCGCGCGCAACGCGCTCAAGAACGGGACGCTCGCGCTCGTGATCCCGGGCGACCTCGTCGCCGACGCCACCGACAACGAACGGGCGAGAGCGATCACCGAGGGAGCGGGCCTCGGCGCCTACGCGTACACCACCTATCGCACCAAGTCCAACGACCTCCCATCGCTGGAAGGGATCGAGCTTCTGGCCGGCGAGGGTGTCGGCGCCAAGGAGGCCACGGCGGGCGTCCAGGCCGGCGCAGTCGTGGTGGAGGCCACCAGCTTGGCTCGCGACCTCGTCAACACCCCGCCCCAGGACAAGCGTCCACCGGCGCTGGCCGACCGCATCCGCGACCTCGCCGATGGCACCGGGATCAAGGTCACCGTGCTGGACGAGGGCGATCTCGCAAAGGGTGGCTTCGGCGGGATCCTCGGCGTCGGCCAGGGATCCTCCGCGCCGCCGCGACTGGTCGAGCTCACGCACTCGCCCGCCCGCGCGAGTGGTCACGTCACCCTCGTCGGCAAGGGCATCACGTTCGACTCGGGCGGCCTCTCGCTGAAGCCGCCGACCGCGATGACCACGATGAAGTCGGACATGGGCGGCGCGGCCGCGGTCGTCGCCACCCTCCTGGCGGCGGACCGGCTGGGGCTCAGGACCAAGATCACCGGACTCGTGGCCCTGGCCGAGAACATGCCTTCGGGCACGGCCATCCGGGTGTCGGACGTGCTGACACACCGTGGTGGGTCGACCGTGGAGGTCCTGAACACCGACGCCGAGGGACGGCTGGTGCTCGCCGACGCGCTGGCCTACGGGGCGGAGTCCAAGCCTGACGCGCTGATCGACATCGCGACCCTCACGGGCGCGCAGGTCGTCGCGCTCGGCCCCAAGATTTCGGGCCTCATGGGCACCGACGACGGCCTGGTCGCGGCGCTGCTGTCCGCCGCCAAGCAGGCCGGCGAGGGCCTGTGGCAGCTGCCGCTGCCGGTCGAGTACCGCGAGCACCTGCGCAGCGAGATCGCCGACCTGAAGAACATCGGCAAGCCGCGGCAGGCGGGAACGATCGTGGCCGCCCTGTTCCTGAAGGAGTTCACCGACGGCGTGCCGTGGGCGCACCTGGACATCGCCGGGCCCGCGTTCACCGAGGAGGGCGACGACTTCTACACGGGTAAGGGCGCGACCGGCGCACCCGTGCGCACGCTGGTCCGCTACCTGGAGGCCCGCCAGGCCTGAGGCCGGACGCCATCACCTCTCGTCACGAAGTGGCCGATCGAGCGCCATCGCCGCGCCCGTCACGGCGGGGTGCGCGAGTGTGAGCGGCTCGGAACCGACGACCGTCAACCGCGCGGGGTGCCAGACGCCCGCCGAGCCCCAGTCAGGATTCCAGAACGACCACCAGCGCACCCCGGCGTACGCCGCCTCGTCGTGGATCTCACGCGCCCAGCGTTGCGTCGTCTCCCGGTCCCGCGTCACCACGCGCGACGGCCGCAAACCCCGGCGGCTGAGCTCATCGGGGTCGTCCAGATCGCAGACCGCGCCGTCGAGTCGCAGCACTGCGAGCATCATCCGGCTGCCCGGGAGGTACGGCCGTCCGGCGAGCATCGAGGTCGACCACACGCGCAGGTCGCCGAAGCGCTCACCGACCGCCGCTGGTTGCGTGTCCGCGACGTACAGCACCCCATAGCGCCCAGGATTGTCGATCCTGCCCGCGCCTTGCACCGGCGAGACCGTCAGCGGGTGCCCGGCTCGTCCGGGAGACGCCGAGGCGATGCCCGCATAGACCCGATACAACCTCACGCTCACGTCAGCATCTCATGACCCTCGCTGGCGCGATGGCCACAACCTCCGATTGGGAGAATCGCCCTCGCAAGCTCGGGCGCACTCACGACTCAGGCGTACGCCTCCTGCGCCTCCAGCTCGATAGCGGCCACCACAGGCAGCGCGCCACGGGTGCGCAGCACATCGACCGGGATCGCGCCGAGATGCGCGTTGAACGACGTGAGCCACACTTCCGCCACATCCTTCGGCAGAACCTGCAGCAGGCGGGTCACCAGGTAGTCCAGGTCGACCAGACGCCGTTCGTTGGACGGACTCATGCGATCCAGACCGGCTCGCCAGCGCGACGACGTCGACGGCGACACATCGAGGAGCCGAGCGACACGGTTGTTCCCAAACCCCTCGATCAGGTGCTCGAGCCGCTCCCGCGCGGGCACGACGGGTTCGCGCAGCGCCATGGTCGACCTCCTCGGTCGCGACGATCATAGGCGTCATCAGACACTGGCGCAACACCATCCGTTCCGTAGATGCCGCCTAGGCGCGCTCGGCTCGCTCGCCGTCGAGGAAGCGCTCCCGGCTGACCAGCACGCGCCGGTGACGCACGACCGCGATCTCCTCGCCGCCTTCGCGGACGACGATGGAGAACTCCAACCGCCGACCATGTACGCCGAGGAGGGTGGCCTCGGCCTCGACCTTGCGCCCGAGCGGCGTGGGGGACAGGTGCTCCAGCTCGACCCACGCCCCAACGCTGGTCTTGCCCTCAGGCAGGCACTCGCCGAGCGCGCGCATGGCCGCCTGCTCGGCGAGCGCGACCACCCGCGGCGAGGCGAGCATCGGCACGTCGCCTGACCCCATGGCCAGCGCGGTGTCGGCGTCGCCGACCACCAGCTCCACGGTTGCTCGACGTCCTGGGTTGCAGCCCTCGACTCGTTGCATCCCCGCAGTGTGCCCTTCTCGCGTCGCTACGGCACTATGGTCACGCCCCGCCGCCACGTCCCCTCTCCCCGAGACCAGCCACAGGAGGGCCGCGAGTGCTCGCCCGCCACCCCGCCAGGAGCGCGTGCTCGTGAGCGGTTCGCTCGGGGTCATGGCCATCGTGCTGCTGGAGACGGCCGTGGGTGGGAGCGTGGTGCTGTGGGCCAGCGGGGTGTACGGCAACGTGCGGCGGGGGTTCTTCCTGCTGGCGGGGATCACGCTGGCGTTCTGCGCCTGGGGGGCGTGGGCGGTCACCGGCTCGGCGGTCGAGCAGGCCGCTGCCGTCGGACCCGCGGGCGACCCCACCGTCGCGGCCGTCACCGGTCCAGCGGGCGCGCGCATGCTCGTCGCGCTGGCGATCTTCGCGGGGCTGATGATCGCTTGGCAGGTGCTGCTGCTCATCCGGGACGGCGCGCTCGCGCGGGGCGTGGGGCTCCTCGCAGCGATCGCCGGTGTCGTCGCCCTCGTGACCTTCGGCCTGGCCCGGGGCCTCGATCCCGCCTTCGCGATCGCCGAGCTGGCGCTCGGTGCCCTGTTCCTCGGCTCGACCTTGCACGGTCTGCTCCTTGGCCACTGGTACCTGGTGGAGCGCCGCCTGCCCAACACCCACATGATCCGCAGCTCGTGGTTCTACGTCGCCGGGGTGGTGGCGTCCGCGGTGGCGCTGGCGCTGAGCGCGCGAAACCCCGCCCCTGACGTGACGGCCGTCGCGTCGCCGTTGCTGGCGATCCCCGGGTTCTCGCTGTTGCTCGGCGCCGGGTTGGTCGCCATCTGCGCGCTGATCGCGGGATTCGTGTGGAAGCTGGCGCAGGAGGGGGGCAGGTCGATCCAGGCCGCCACCGGCATGTTCTACCTGGCGGTCATCATGGCCTTCTCCGCCGAGCTCGCGGCCAAGTTCCGGTACTTCTCGCCAGCCAGCTAGCCCGAGGCGGCGACCATGACCCGGTTGCGGCCCGCGTCCTTCGCGGCGTAGAGCGCCGCGTCGGCCCGAGCCAGCAGGGTCTCGATCGTGTCGCCGGCTCGGTGCGACGCGACACCGAAGCTGGCCGTCACCGCAGGCGCAGTCCGGGCGCAGCTGTCGGCCAGCACCTCGCGGCAGCGTTCGGCCAGATGCTGGGCCGCGATTGCGTCGATGCCGAGCGCGACGATGAGGAACTCCTCACCGCCCCAGCGGCCGAAGGCGTCGACGCCGCGCAGCTCCTCGGCCATGGTGCTGGCCACGCCCTTCAGGACGAGGTCACCGCTGGCGTGCCCGTGCTGGTCGTTGACCTGCTTGAAGCTGTCGAGATCGATGGCTACGACCGACAGCGCGTAGGAGTACCGGGCTGCCTCGGCCATGCGCTGCTCGAGCGCGTCGCGGAGCGCGCGCCGGTTCGGCAGGCCGGTGAGCGCGTCGGCGAACGCCATGCGCTCGAGCGCGGCGGTGCGGGCGCGCGCGTCCGCCACCTCCTCCTTGGCGTGGGCAAGCACGAACAACAGGACGATGCCGGCGGCCAGGCCGACCAGCAGGCGCATGAACGTCACAGCGATGTCGGGGTCCGCGCCGGTCGCGGCGGCTGGTAGCAGACGGGAGCCGATGAGCCCGGCGATGACGCAGTACAGGGCGATGGAGATGCGCAGCGCCCTCGCCGTCTCGTAGGCGAGGAAGGCGAACACGAACAGCAGGTGCAGGTTGGCGAACGTCGTCTCGGCTACCTGGAGACGCGCGGTTGCGAGGTCCGGCGTGCCGAACAGCTGGACCGACAGCCGACCCAGCGCCAACGTCGCGACGAGCGCCAGCACCTGGCGCTCGGCGCGGACCACCGTGACACGGCGTCGCGCGAGCGCCCACCACAGCGCGCCGAGAAGCAGGGCCATGACGGGGTAGCCCCAGCGCACGCCAGGGTCGGTGTGCTGGCGCAGCAGCCACATCACGGGCACGGTCGGGACGCCGATGGCCAACCCGATCAGGTACGCGCGCCTGCGGACCTCATCGCCTACCACAATGCGCGTGTCGACACGTGACGACTTCATCCCGCTCCCCGATCGGCTCCCGCCTGGCGGTCGATGCCGCCGGGGTTCGACGCTCCCGAGTGAAGACCCCCTGGCCGATCGAGGCCACTGTTGACCAGCTGGGCACCTCCCGTCAAGTAGGTGCCCGGGGGGTCACGAAGATCCGCAATGAGGTGAGCGGCGGCTTCGCGCGCGTCGCTTGTCCGTGCTCGTCAGCGGCCTCATGGCCGTCGCTGCGCGATGGCCACAAACCGGGGATTGTGAGAATCGCCCTCGCAAGCTCGGGCGCATTCACGTGTCAGCAGGTCATGGGGGCTGGCGCCCCCACCCCGGATGATGACAATCGCCTGTCGCGGCTGGTCCGACACGGTGTCGGAACAGCCACGCATAGCGCAGGAATCTCGACACGGTGTCGACCCAGGGGCTCGCCCCTGGGCGCTCAGGGCGATTCACGTGTCAGGGCAAGAGCAGGACCTTGCCGGTGGTGGCGCGACCCTCCAGGCGCCGATGCGCCTCGGCCGCCTCGTCCAGCGGGTGCCGCTCGCCGACGCGGACCTCCAGCTGCCCGTCGGTGATCCACTGGAACAGGTCGCCGGCGCGCCACTCCAGCTCGTCGCGCTCCGCGATGTGGTGGGCCAGGCTCGGGCGGGTCAGGAACACCGACCCGGCGGCGTTCAGGCGCTGGGGGTCGAACGGGGGCACTGGCCCGCTCGACGCGCCGAACAGCGCGAGCAGCCCCCGCGGCGCCAGGCTGTCGAGGCTGCGGTCGAACGTGTCCCTGCCCACGGAGTCGTAGACGACGTGGACACCGTCCGAGTCGGTCAAACGATCGACCTCCTCGGCGAAGTCGGTCTCGGTGTACCGGATCACCTCGTCCGCGCCCGCGGCGGCGGCGAGCTCGGCCTTGCGGGCGGTCGACGCGGTGGCGTAGACGACGGCGCCACGCCGCTTGGCGATCTGGATCAGGAGCAGGCCGACCCCACCGGCTCCGGCGTGCACCAGGGCGCGCTGCCCGTCTGCCAGGGGGAACGTGGTGGTCGCCAGGTAGTGCGCGGTCATGCCCTGCAGCAGCACGGCCCCGGCCGTCTCGAGCTCGACCTCATCGGGCACGGAGACCAGGCGGTCGGCGTCCACACACACCGCCTCGGCGTACGCGCCGCCCACCATGGCGAAGGCGACACGGTCACCATCCGCGACGCTCGTGACCCCGTCACCGACCGCGTCGACGACCCCCGCCGCCTCCACGCCGAGAGTGAAGGGGAGCGGGATCCGATAGGCGCCGGTGCGCTGGTAGACATCGATGAAGTTGACGCCCGCCGCGGCGACCCGGAGGCGGACCTGACCAGGACCAGGTTCGGGATCGGGGACGTCCTCGACGCGCATGGCCTCGGGACCGCCGGCCTCGTGGACACGGATCGCGCGCATCAGCGGTCGCCTTCAACCGCGAGCGCGGCCAGCGCGGCGGGGATGTCGTCGTCGCCGTCGAGCACCTCGAAGGTCAGCCCGATCGTGCGGTCGTCGGCGAGGACCGCGACGAGCACGGCCGCCACGTCATCGCGGGAGACCTTGCCGCCGCGCCCGAGCGACCCTGCGACCGCGACGCGACCGTCACCGGGCTCATCGGTGAGCCCGCCCGGCCGGACGATGGTCCAGTCGAGCCCGCTGGCGGCGACGTAGTCGTCGGCCTGGCGCTTGGCCTCCTGGTAGGGGCGCATCTGCTCGCTGGCGCTGGCGGGGTCGTCGGCGCCCATCGAGCTGACGATCACGAAGCGGCGCACGCCCTGCGCCTTCGCGGCGTCGACGAGCTTCTCGGCTCCGCCGCGGTCGATCGTCTGCTTCGGTCCGGGACCGCTGCCCGGACCCGCGCCGGCGGTGAACACGACGGCATCCACGGCCGCCACCGCGTGGGCCACGTCGCCGGCGAGGTCCGCGACCAGAGGATGACCTCCCAGCGCGGCCATCTCGTCGGCCTGCTCCTCATCGCGGATCATGGCCACCGGCTCATGGCCCGCCTCCGCGAGCCGCCTGGTCAGGCGCCGCCCGATCTTTCCGTGGCTTCCTGCAACCAGCACACGCATGCTCCGGGACTCCTCTTGGTCGCGGTGGGTCTCCGGGGGTCCTACCCCTTGGGGTCACCTCGAACTCCACGACGGTCGCTTCGCGACCGCCGCCACCTGGACGGCAGGCCGGCTCCACAGGAATGCGCACGCGGCGGCGCCGGCCGGAGGCCAGGAGCGCCCGGCGCCGGTCGGAGGCGATGGTCGTGACGGCGTCGTGCAGGATCATGGCGGGTCCTCCTCGGTGCGGGTGGGGTGGGGGTGGGGTCGTCGGATGTGGTGCGGCAGCGAGGTCGTCATGAGGTCCCGGTCGCCGCGGGCGGCGTTCCTCGTCGGTCAGGCCGGGGCGTTCGGGCGCTGTCCGCCGCCTGGTCTTCGGCCGTGCGCCGGGCGGCGGCGACCACCTCCGACGTGACGCGCCGCAGGAACACGAGGGCGGCCAACAGGGTCAGCGAGGCGAAGGCGAAGACGGCGGGCAGGCCGGCGCTGGATCCGATGACGCCGCCGATGACGCCGCCGAGGGGCACCGAACCCATCGCGATGAGGCGGGCCGCCCCGGTGACCCGACCGAGGAGCGCGTCGGGGATGAGGAGTTGGCGCAAGCAGGCGAGCGCGACGTTCAGGCACATGCCGACGGCGCCGAGGACGACGAAGGCGCCCCCGAGCGCCCACGCCTGGGATGTCGCGATCGGGAGGGCGAACACCGCCGCGCCGAGCGCCACGCCGGCGCGGAAGATCACCCCCAGCCCCAGGAGGCGCTCGAGCCGCTCGGCGAGGACGGCGCCGCCGATCGCGCCGAGTGCTACCGCGGCGATGAGCAAGCCGTAGGCGGACTCGTCGAGGCCCATCGGTCCTGGCGCGACCGCGTGGAGCACCAGGACGGAGAAGAACGCGGTGCTCGCGAGGTTGCACACCGCCGCGGCCACCGCCAGGTCGCGGACGAGGTGGCTTCGCCACATGAACGCGATGCCCTCGACGACGTCACCGCGCAGCGATGACCCGGGCCGTGGTGCGGGCCGCGGGGTGGCCACCCGGAGGACGAGCAGCGCCGCGAGGCCGAAGAGGACCGCTGGGAGCGCGAGGGCGGCAACCGCCGCGGTCGCGACGAGCAGGCCGGCGAGCGGCGCGCCAACGAAGTCGTTGAGGGCGATCTGGGTGCCCTGGATGCGGCTGTTGGCCGCCGCGAGGCGGCCGCGCTCGACGACTTGGGGGATCGCCGCGTGGGTGGTCGTGTCCGCGGTCATCTCCGCCGCACCGATCAGCGCCACCCCGGCGTAGAGGATCGCCAGCGTGAGCCCTCCGGTCCCCGCGGCGGCGGCGAGCCCGCCGGCGGCCACCATTCGAAGGAGGTTGGCGACGGCGATGACCCGCGCCCGTGGAGCCCGGTCGGCGAGCACCCCTGCGGGCACCGCCGCGACGGTTTGCGGGAGCGTGAAGGCCACCGTCACCCCCGCGACCAGCGCGGGGGAGCGGGTCAGCTGGATGGCGAGGAGCGGAGCGGCGAGGAGGATCACCCCATCGGCCAGGTTCGAGGCCGCCGAGGCCGCCCAGAGGTGGTGGAAGCGGCGTCCGAAGCCGGCGGCGGTCGAGCGGGTGGTGGAGGTGCTCGGGGCGGTCATGGGCGTCTCCTCGCGGCGACGGCGTCGCCGCCATGCAAAAGGATCGCTGCAAAGATAACTATGCAAAGCGTTCTATGCAAGTATTTCTTTGCAGCTGGCTTGCGGGTGTGGCAGGGTGGTAGCCGACGAGTGGCCGGGACACCTCGAGCGCTCCGCTCGTCGTGAAGGAGGCGAGCTGTGCGGGAGGACGGAGACCGCCAGACGCGGGACGATCCGGAGCGTGCGACCGCGCCGGGGGACGACCCCTTCGCGAAGACGCGCTGGCTGGACGAGACGTCGCTGAAGGCCCTCGCCCACCCGCTGCGGGTGCAGCTGATGGAGTCACTGCACGAGGACGGGCCGGCGACGGCCAGCGTCCTCGCCCGCCGCCTGGGCGAGACCTCGGGCGCGACCAGCTACCACCTGCGCCAGCTCGAGCGCCACGGCTTCGTGGCCGACGACCCCGAGCGGGGGACCGGACGCGAGCGCTGGTGGCGCAGCGCCGTCGAGGGCATCTCCGTGCGCGGCTTCGACTTCCTCCGCAACCCCGCCACCGCCGCGGAGGCCGGCTTGCTGCTGCGGGAGTTCTCCCGCGGACGTCAGGCCCGCCTGGAGCGCTGGATGGCTGAGGGGCACACCTGGCCGGAACAGTGGCGCGACGCCTCGGGCGAGTCCGAGTACCGAGCGACGATGACGCCAGAGGAGTTGGCGGCGCTGCACCGCGAGATCAACCAGGTCGCGGTTCGCCACGAGGCAGCGTCTCGCGCCCGCGAGCCGCTCCCCGGCCAGACGCGCGTCACCGTGCAACTGGCGGCGTTCCCCATCCGACGCCCGTCCGACGACTCGGACGCGGACTGACGCCGTGTGCCGCCCCTCCTGGCCATGGTCCGGGGGCTCAAGGCCGGGATCCCGACAGCCTCCGGCGACTCACGGTCAGGGACGGTCGCGGGGCGGACCGGGGACGCGCTTGTCCGGTGGCACGTCGACGTACAGCTTTCGGCAGTCGCTCAAGCAACCCGTCCCTTACCCTGGCTGACCGGCGGCTTCCTCCAGCGCCTTGCGCACGACGAGGTAGTCGTGCTCGGGCCAGGCGCGGACGTTGCCCTGGAAGGCGAGCTTCCAGTGCTCGGCCGGCCACTTCTTGGGGAACTCGAGATGCTCGCGCAGCTCGTCGGCGGCCACCCAGCGGCCAGGGTCGGTGACCACCACGTCAGGGGCGATCTCGAACCGCCACGGGTAGTCCTCACCGGGCTTGGACGTCCAGATCGGCTCGTGGTCCTCGAAGTAGGTGCTGATGACGTCGACGACTCCGCCGAACGCCACGACCTTGGTCAGGTAGTACACGACCTTGTCACCTGGTCGGATCTTGGCCGCCGTCTTCTCGCGCCGCGACTTGATGCCCTGGACGGTCCATCCGTGCTCGGCCGTCTTGGCGAAGTTCTCAGGCGACGTGGTGAGACACCAGACGGTCATCGCGCGGCAGCCTCCGGGTGGTAGGTGGCCGCCAGCAGCCCGTCGCCGACCGTGAAGACCGTCTGGGACAACCGTGGGTCGTCGCGGACCGCGGCGTTGAACGTGCGCAGGCCCTCCGTGTCCTCGTCGGTCTGGCTCGCGTCGGCGACCCTGCCGCTCCACAGCACGTTGTCCGCGAGGAGCAGACCGCCAGGGCGCAGCATCCGTGTCGCGTGCTCGAGGTAATCCGGGTACTCCGCCTTCACGGCGTCGAGGAAGACGATGTCGTACGTCGCGTCGGCCAGCTTGGGCAGCACCGCCAGGCCGGCGCCGAGGATCGCGCGGACCCTGTCGCTCACCCCACCCTCCGAGTACGCGCGCTGCGCCAGGGACAGGTGGTCGCGATCCAGCTCGATCGTGGTGAGTGAACCCCGCGGATCCATCCCCCCCATGAGCCACAGCCCGCTGTAGCCACCGCCCGAGCCGACCTCCACCACGTGGCGGGCGCCGAGCAGACGAGCGAACCATCGCAGCAGCGCGCCGGTGGCGAGCGACACCGCAGGGAGGTCACCCTCCTCGCTACGGGCGCGTGCCGCGCGCAGCGGCTCGTCCTCGGTCTCCGTGAAGCCCTCGAGGTAGCTGGCGGTGCGGTCATCAGTCTTCACGGCGTGCACGTCCTCCCTGGTGCCCCCGGTGGGGCGCGCGTGAAGGTAACCACGTCGACGTGCCTGACGAAACTCCTAGTGCCACGGGAACCCGCGCCAGACCGCTGCCCGTTGGACGAACAGCGCTCGTTGACCACCCTCCAGTTCGCCACGCCCTAGACCTGCGGTCTCCCGCCACAGCTCGACTGCGATGCCTGCGGAAGGACGCCCCGATGCCCACTACACTCGCTTCTCGGCCCAGACCGGGCCGCAGGGTTGTCCAGGCGACCCTGAGCGAGCGGCCGGTCCGCTCGCGAACGGCCAGCAGGGGAGCGCGCGTGGCGCGGCGACGCGAGGTGGATGGCGGGGCGGGCGAGCCCGACCCCCGTCCCAGCCGTGAGGAGGTCGCTGACCGTTACGGCGACAAGATCTACTCACTCGCTTACCGGCTGACGGGCAATCCGGATGACGCGGCTGACCTCTCGCAAGACGTCCTGGTACGGGTGCTGCGCAACCTCGACCGCTACCAGCCGGGCACGTTCGATGGCTGGCTGTACCGGATCACCAAGAACCTCTTCCTGGACCACGTGCGCCGCAGCAAGCGGTTCCGTCTGGAACCCCTGCCCGAGGAGGACTGGCGCGCTCCGGTCTCGGAGGAGCCTGGCCCCGCCGACATCGTGGACCGCCGGACGCTGGAGGCTCGGCTGGAGCGGGGCCTGGGTCAGCTTCCGGATGACTTCCGTCTCGCGGTCGTGCTGTGCGACGTGGAGGGCCTCACCTACGAGGAGATCGCGACAGCCACCCGCTGGCCGCTGGGCACGGTGCGCTCGCGCATCCACCGCGGGCGCCGCCAGCTGCGCAGCTATCTCGACGCGAACGCTGACACTGAGCAGGGTGGCGAACGGTGACGCTGGGCTGCCACGACGTCGAGCCGGTCCTGTCCGCCTACCTTGACGGTGAGCTCGACACGACCGCGCCGAAGGTGCGGCGCCACCTCGACGGGTGCGCCCGCTGCCGCGATGAGCTCGACCGTCTGGCGGCGGTTCGCAGCCTGGTCCGCAGCATGCCGGTGCGCCGCCTGCCCCCCACCCTGCGCGCAGATCTGCCGCTTTACATCTCCTACCGGGCCGACCATCCCCGCACGTCCCGGAAGGTCTCGCCCTACGACGCCGGGCTCGAGCAGGTCGGCGTCCGGGCCGCGCGCGCGCTGGCCGCACTGGCTGTCGCTGCCGGGCTCGTCGGCGGCGCCGCGTTCGGGCTCGGCGGCCGGCCTGCCTCCGATGCGGTCGTGCAGGTGCCCATGGACGCCTTCGTCGCCGACCATGTCGTCCACACCGTCGACGCCCCGGTGGGCATCCCGGTCCTGGCCGACGCGCAGCCGTGAACCGAGCCAGGCCACGGGCCCCGACGCGCCGAGGCGTGCGGGCGGCCCGCCTCGGCGCGTCGCCAGTCGCGCTGCTGGCTCTGCTCCTGCCGCTGTGCTCGCTGACCGCGACCGCGGCTGACGGGCGGGTGACCGAGGTCGCGACCGATGACTGGCGCGAGGTGCTGGAGCGCGCCGCGGAGATGGCGCGCACAAAGGCCTACGCGGGTGAGCTGCTCTGGGTGAACTACGCCGATGACCGGCCGTACGTCACCCGTGCAGCGGTGCGGAACACCCCGAGAGGCGGGCTGGTGGTCGATTCCGAAGGCGGCCCGACCGTCGAGTTGGATGCGGTTGAGGACTCCGCGCCCGGAGGGCGTGTGTCCGACGTCCAGGTTGAGGACTCCGCGCCCGGAGGGCGTGTGTCCGACGTCCAGAAGGGTTGGGCGCTGACGCTGCCGGACGTCGGTTCGGCTCCCGGCGGAGCAGACCTGCTCGAGGCCAAGTACGACGTGAGCCTTGCCGCGGACGACCGGCTGCTCGATCGCCGCTGCCGGACGCTCGAGATCCGCCGTAACGACGACGGGACGCTCCGCGAGCGGCTGTGGGTCGACGATCGCTCCGGCCTGCTGTTGCGCCGTGAGACCTACGACGGCACCGGGGAGGTGGTCCGCCTGGTCACGTATCTGTCGCTCGACCTGCGCGATGTCCACCCGGGTGGCCGTCGCGCGTCGCGGACGGAGCCGTCGGCGCTGCCCGAGCGCAGCCATGCGGTGACACGAGTGGACGATCGCGGGCTGGCCGCATTGCGCGAGGCCGGCTGGACGGTTCCCGAAACGCTGCCAGGGGGGTTCCAACCGGTGGGTGTGTTCGCCGTCGCCGCCGAGGAGAGCCAACCGCTGCAGCTGGTCTATCGCGACGGCCTGTACGCGGTGTCGCTGTTCCAGCAGACGGGCACACCGGACTGGTCGTCGCTCCCGGCCGGGGCCGAGAAGCTCGACGACTTCGGCGGCCTCGAGGGGCTGGTCTACGCGTGGCCGGGTGCGATCCCACAGCGTTACGTGTGGACCACAGGTGGGCGCACCTGGTCGCTGGTGTCCGACGCTCCCGCTGACGAGCTCGAGGCGATCGTCGCCGGGCTGCCACAGCCGGAGGCGCCGGGCTTCTGGGAGCGTGTCGGACGCGGCCTGGGCAGGCTGTGGTCCGCGGTGTCACCCTGGGAGTGAGCACTCCGGCGCCGAGGGGTATGGCACGAGATGCTGACAGAGCCCGGCTAACGATCGGACCGCGAGTCGTGAACGCAGACCTGGGAAGCGAGGCACCGCCGGGTGGCGGGAGCCTCCGCCTGCCGGCCCCCCCGCCCGCGCCGTCTGTTTACCCGCCCATCCCCTCGGGACGGCCGCCGCGCGCCCCGGTCCGCGATCGGCGATCGAGGGTGCTCGTGGTCGCTCTGCTCTCCGCCGTCCTCGGAAGTGCGGTCGGCACGGCTGGCACATTCGCGCTGCTCGGCGGCAACGACGATCCCGTCCCGGTGGCCGAGCCCGTGGTCAGGGTCGACGATGACGAGGAGCGGGTCGCGCCGCGGCTGGAGATCCAGGCGTCCGACGGCCTCGACCGGGTCGCGGCTGTGGCTGAGACGGTCCTTCCCACGGTCGTGATGATCGAGGTCAACGGCGGCGGGCCCGCGGGCGCCCCGGGCTTGAGCGGCAACGGCTCCGGGGTCGTGTACCGCAGCGACGGGCACATCATCACCAATCACCACGTCATCTCCGGGGCGGACGACGTACGCATCGTGTTCTCCGACGGGAGCCGGGCCGACGCGGAGATCGTCGGCTCCTCCCCGGACAACGACCTGGCCGTGCTGAAGGTCGAGGACACCGGAGACCTCACCGCGATCCAGATCGGCGACTCGTCGCAGGTCCGGGTGGGGGAGCTGGCCGTCGCTGTCGGGAGCCCGTTCGGGCTGGAGGGCAGCGTGACGGCCGGGGTGGTCAGCTCGCTCAACCGGCTGATCCCGGTGACCGGTCCCGGAGGGCAGCAGTTCAACCTGCCCAACGTCATCCAGACCGACGCGCCCATCAATCCCGGCAACTCGGGCGGCCCGCTGGTGGCGGGCGACGCGACCCTGATCGGCATCAACTCCGCGATCCTCACCCAGGGCGGGGGCGGCACCAACGCCGGCGTCGGGTTCGCGATCCCGGCCAACGTGGCCGTCGAGGTCGCCGACCAGCTGATCGAACAGGGTTTCGTCCGCCAGGCGTTCCTCGGTGTCGCAGGGATGAACGTCAACCGGGAGATCGCCGAGCGCGTGGGCGTCGACGAGGGCGCGATCATCGAGGAGGTGGTCGCGGGCACCCCAGCCGCCGACGCCGGATTGCGCGCGGGCGACGTGATCGTCGGCGTTGACGACGAGGCGATCGATGCCATGGATGACCTGATCACCGAGATCTTCAACCTCGATGTGGGCGACGTCGTGGAGATCACCTACATTCGGGACGGCCAGGAGGAGACCGTCGAGGTCACACTTGCCGAGAAGCCGTCGCAGACCACCGAATGAGCTCGAGAGGGACGCACCGATGAGCATGCCGGGACCTTGGGAGCTCGCCTTTCTCGCCATGCTGGCGCTGCTGATCTTCGGCCCCGACAAGCTTCCCGGTATGGCTCGCTCGGTTGGCCAGACGGTTACACGGTTCAAGCGTGAGGCGCAGTCCACGATCGACGAGCTCAAGCGCTCCGCCGACCTCGACGACCTCCGAGAGGTCGCCAAGGACCTCAAATCCACAGGTGACGAGCTGCGCAAGCAGGCTGACCTGTCCGGTCCCGTAGCCTCGCCTCGCGGAGCCGTCGCTGCCGGTGACGTGAAGCCGCCGACCAAGGCGCACCTACCACCGCCGTTCGACCCGCACGCCACGTGAGCTTGCCCTGGCCGCGCCGTGCGCTCCTGGGCGGAGCGCTGGTCGCCGGGTCCTGGTGGGGGTTGCAGCGCTCCCCGGTCCAGCGCGCCGACGTCCGTGCGGGCGACGCCATCCGCCGCGCCGAAGGGCCGGTTCTGAACCGCATCGTCGCCGGGACCACCGACCTCGGGTCGGTGTACGCCGTGTGCGGCATCGCCGCGGTGCTCGCTGCCGTCGGTCGCCGACGCACCGCCGCCGACGTGCTGTCGATGGGAGCGCTGGGCTGGGTCGTGGCTCAGGGCTCCAAGCGTCGCGTCATGCGTGAGCGACCCTTCGACGCCCACGACGTCCGCAGACTGATCCGCTCGCCCGCAGGGTCGTCGTTCCCGTCCGGTCACGCGGCGGTCAGCATGGCGGTCATGTCGCTGGTGGGAGAGCGCAGTCGCACGCGCCGCGGGCGCGCGCTGGCCTACGCCGTGGGCGCCTACGTCGGGCTGACCCGCGTGTACGTCGGGGTGCACTACCCGACCGACGTCCTCGGTGGCGCCGGTCTGGGGCTGGGGTTGTCCGCGGCATGGCGCGGCCCCGTCGCGGGCGCCGGCCGCCTCGTCGCCGGGCCGCTGGTGTGGCTGCTCCCAAAGGTGCTACCGGCCGAGGCGCGCCTCGCTGCGGTCGCTTTCCTGGCTGACCGGGCGGTGCGCGCCGCCCGCGGCGGCAAGCCGGCCGAGGAGTTCGCGATCCCCGAGGCCGCTCACGCAGGCTAGGCTAGGCTCCTGCGGCCTCTGGGCTCGGCGCCCGGCTGGTTGCGACGCTGCGCGGGTGTGGCGCGCCGGCGCGGCGCGGACCGGCGAGGCCCCAGCGGGCGACGCTGAGCACCGCCTCGGCGACGATGGCGCGGCTCATCTTGCTGGCGCCGTCGCGCCGCTCGGTGAACGTGATCGGGACCTCCACGACCCGGAAGCCGGTCTGCCATGCCCGGAGGGCCATCTCGACCTGGAAGCCGTAGCCGTCCGAGCTGACGGTGCCGAGGTCCACCTCCTCGAGAACGGCGCGCCGGTAGGCGCGAAACCCGGCCGTCGCGTCCGCGACGGGCAGACCCGTGACCAGGCGCACGTAGCGGTTGCCGCCCCTGGAGAGCGCCAACCGCCGCGGCGGCCAGTCCAGCACCCGGCCGCCGGGCACGTAGCGGGAGCCGATCACGACGTCGGCGCCTGCCAGCGTGCGCAGCAGGCGCGGGACGTCCGCCGGGTCGTGGGAGAGGTCGGCGTCCATCTCGACGAACGCGTCGAAGCCGCGCTGCATGCCCCACGCGAACCCGGCCCGATAGGCGCCGCCGAGTCCCCCCTTGCCGGCGCGGTGGAGCACCTGCAGACGCGCGTGGTCAACCGCCAGGCGGTCCGCGAGCTGGCCGGTGCCGTCGGGGGAGGCGTCGTCGACGACCAGGACGTCGGCGTCCGCGTCGCACGCCCCTAGGCGCTCGACGACGGTCGCGAGGCTGTCAACCTCGTCGTAGGTCGGCACCACCACCAGCGCGCGCACCGGTGCGCCGCCCTTTAGAACTGCAGCGGCAGGCTCTTGCCGACCAGGGAGGACTTCTGCTTGGCCAGCGACCGTGCGATCTCGCTCATCACCTTGCTGGCGGGGGCGTCGGGATCACCGACGACCAGCGGCACGCCGGCGTCGGAACCCTCACGCAGACGGGGGTCGATCGGGATGGACCCCAGCAGCTCCGTGTCGAGCTCAGCCGCCAGCAGCTGGCCACCGCCCTCGCCGAAGATGCGGTACTCGACGCCGGTGTCGGGCGCGACGAAGGTCGCCATGTTCTCGATCACGCCGCGGACCTTCATGCCCGTCTGCGCGGTGGTCTGCCCGGCTCGCAAGGCCACCCGCTGGGCGGCCTGCTGCGGAGTGGTGACGACCAGCATGTCGGCGTTCGGCAGCATCTGCGCCAGCGAGATGGCGATATCGCCGGTCCCGGGGGGCAGGTCGCAGAGCAGGAAGTCCAGATCGCCCCAGTGAACGTCGGCGAGGAACTGCTGAAGGGCGCGGTGCAGCATCGGCCCGCGCCAGATGACCGGCCGCTCGGCGTCGATGAAGAAGCCGATCGAGATCACCTTGCAGCCGTGCGCCTGCAGCGGCATCACCATGTTGTTGAACGCGACCGGCCGGCCGGAGACGCCCAGCATCCGCGGGATCGAGTACCCCCAGATGTCCGCGTCGAGCACGCCGACCTGGTATCCGTCACGAGCGAGCGCGACCGCCAGGTTGGTCGTGATCGACGACTTGCCGACCCCACCCTTGCCAGAGGCGACCGCCAGGACTTTGGTGTCGGAGTCCATCTGCGCGAACGGGATCACCGGCTGGCCGCTGGGGGCCTTCGCCGCCCCGCCACGCACCTTCTCGGCGACGGCGGTGCGCTGCTCCTCGGTCATGGAGCCGAACCGCACATGGACGGTGTCGACGCCGTCGAGGCCACCCACCGCACCGGTGATGTCGCCGTTGATCTTGTCCTTCAGCGGACATCCGGGGACCGTCAGCAGCAGGTCGACGGTCACCACGCCCCCGTCGATGGATACGTCCTGGACCATGTCGAGCTCGGTGATCGGCTTGCCGATCTCCGGGTCGTCGACGGTCGACAGGGCCTGCATGACCGCTTCGCTGGTCACCACGGTGTGGTTCGCTCCTTCAAGGGGGTCGAGGAAAGATCGTGGAGGGGCCGTCAACCCCGCAGCCCAATCGTACCGGTGGCACCTGCGCGACGCAGGTGACAGCGGGGGAGGAAGGTAGCCTGCGCGGCGCCCGCCGCGACCCGTGGCGGACCACGGCAAAGGAGGAGCGGGTGTCGACGGCACGCCGCGGACCTGGGCCCGCCGGAGCCTCCAGGGCGTGGTTCTCGGCGCTCCTGCTCGCGGTGGTCGTCTGCGCCGGCTGTCAGGCGCGCTTGGCGGTCGACGTGACGGTCACCGGTGACGGCGCCGGGCGCCTGGCTGTGGCCCTTTCTGCCGACGAGGAGCTGCGGCGGCGCGCACAGGAAGCTGGAGCGGATCCCCTCGACGACCTGGCCCGCACCGGCGAGCAGCTGGAGGACGCTGGCTGGGAGGTCGCCGACCGGACGGCCCCGGATGGGACCCGCCGCGTGACGCTGGCTGCGCCCTTCGCCGACCCTGCCGCGTTCGCCGCGCTGGCGTCGGAGCTGCAGGGCGCGCTGGATGCGCCGGAGCTGACCTTGCTCGACGAGCTGGCCGTCGCGGTGGAAGAGGACACGGTCGCGGTGACGGGCACCGCCTCGCTCGTGCCCACCCCGGCGATCACGTCCTTGGGCCTGCAGCCGGAACAGGCGGTGGCCCTGATCGCCGATGCGGACGCGTTCGTCTACGAGGTGCGCGTCGGGCTGCCCGGCGAGGTGTTGCGGTCCAGCGGCGCCGTGGACACCGAGGCTCGCACGGTGACCTGGACGGTGGCTCCCGGCGAAACGGTGGCCATCGCCGCAGTCGCACGGCGACCTGGTCCGCCCGCTCTGCTGCTCGCGGCGTTCGCCGCCGCGGGCGGACTGGCCGCCCTGCTCATCGGGCTGCGTCTGGTCCGCCGCCCGCCGAGCTAGCCCCCGCTCGCGTTGGCGTCCTCACGCGCGTCCCGGTTCGCTGACGCGCTGTCGCCCGCTTGCTCCTCGCGGATGCGCGCCTTCTCCCGTCGCACGTAGGCGGCCTTCGCTTTGGCCCGGGCGACCCGCTCGCTCTTGCCCTCCGCGATCAGTCGGTCGAAGACCTCCTGGTCGACCTGGGCCTCGACGTGGATGTCCTCCTCGGCCTTCTTGGCAGCGGGGGCCGGGTCCGCGGACTGGGCGGGCGTCACCGACGTGGCCGGCGCGCTGCCAGCAGCGGCGCCGTTGGCCTCCGCCGTGCGGAACCGCGGGGTCAGCTCGACGAGCAGGCAATGCTCCTTCCAGCGCTCCAGCGCGCCGTCACCGTCGCGCAGGTTGAGCCGCTTGCCCAGGCCGGTGCGCGCGATGCGTTCCCACTCCTCGTCGGCCTTGTCGACCACCCGCACGGTCGCCTCGACCCGCGACACGGCCGACCGCAGATCCTTGGAGCGCGCAGTGACGACCACCTGCTCGGCCTGCGCGAGGTCGGGCACCTCCTGCTCGGTCGGGCCGGACAGGACGTAGACCTTGCCCTTGTCGAACACGAACCAGACCGCCTGGGTGTGCTCGGTCGGCTGCCGCTTGCGGCGCGCCGCCCGTTGCGGCACCGTCAGCCACAGGACGGCGCCCTTCTGCAACGCCTTGGCGAAGGTCTCCTCGGCCGCCACACGTGGGTCGCCGCCCTGCGCGGACTCCACGAACACGGGGATGGCGCCGACCTGGCGGTCGTTGACGTAGAAGGCGGCGGTGTGCTCGCCGCCGTCGTGCAGCTGGACGCCGCGCAGCGTGGTGGAGAAGTCGTCCTCGAACATCTCGCCGCGCAGGGCGATGCGGCGAACATGGGAGCGGGCGACCTCCCTGCCGGTCTGGTCGGTGATGGTGAAGTACTCACCGTAGGAGCCCTGCGGCCCCTGGTAGGCGCGCACGACGGTGAACGGCTGAGCAGGGCCTGGCAGCCCGCCCGTCGTGCGCACGATCGGGTCGAGCAGGGTCGGGTCGACCTGGGATGCCTCGTAGATCTCGTGATCGATCACGAGCGCGTTGTGCAGGTCGGCGCGGGCCATCCGGTGTGCTCCTGGCGTTGCCATGTCCCATGACGGTCGCTTCGCCGGGAGTATATGGCCGTGCTCGTGCGCCCGGAAGCGACGTAGGCTGCCGCGGTCACCAGGCACCAAGACCGCCGACCGAACGGACCGCGACGTGTCGCAGGACTTGTGGGCGACCAGCCGGCAGACCTCGTTGCGCGTGCTCGCGCACGACGCGCCGCGCTCCGCCTCGCCGGTCGTGGTGGTGCTCCACGGCCTGGAGACCAGCGTGGACATGCTCTCCGGCAGCGTGCCAGGAGTGGACCCGCTCGCGGCGCTGGCAGACCAGGGGCTGCACGTGCTGGCCCTCGACTGGCCCGGTCACGGTCGCAGCGGCGGGCGGCGCGGCCACCTGACGTACCGCCTCGCCATGGAGGCGGCGGCGACCGCCGTCGACACCGCGCTGGACCGCTGGCCCGGCGCGCCGGTCGGGCTGCTCGGCACCGCCCTGGGAGGCGTGCTCGCGTTCTACGCGGCGCTCGAGGACGACCGTGTCGGGGCGGCGGTGTGCCACAACGTGCTGGACCTCCGCGACGTGCGGCCGGTCCTTCAGCGGTGGCGGCAGGCCACGCTGCTTCCGGTGGCCGCCCGCCTCGCCCGCGGGTTGACCTTCGACGCCCAGACCAAGGTGCCGGTCCCTGCGCCTGCCGTGGTCGCCGACACCGATCTCGCGAGCCCCCAGTTGGCGCGCGCGCTGCGCCACCACCCGCAGGCGGTGCGGACCTACGACCTCGCCGGCCTGGCGTCGATCCTGCTCGCGCCTGAGGACAAGCCCGACATCGCCGCCGGACGCGCGCCGACACTGGTCGCGGTCGGGTCAGGCGACCGCGTGCTGCCCGAGACCACCACGCGAGCGTTCGTCGCGCGGCTGACCTGCCCGCACGAGCTGTGGGTGCTGCCGGGCGGCGGCCACCAGCTGCTGCTGGAGCACCATCGGGCGTTCGTGCCCGTTGCGGCCGACTTCCTCCTCCGCCACCTCGGAGCAGCGCCGCCTGAGCCGTGAGTGCCGGAGCCTGCACTGGTCCGACGGAGCGACTTCTCCGATCGTTCAGTCGCACCACCCCACGCCGATCCCGCCGCTGCGGCGTACCCTTGGCGCGATGAGCGGCGAGCCACGCACGGCGACCGTCGGGCCCATGACGGCAGCGGCGCTGTTCGAGTTGCCGGATGACGGGTGGCGCTACGAGCTGGTCGAGGGGGAGCTCCACAGGATGTCACCAGCGGGAGGCACGCACGGCGAGATCGCCGCGACCATCGGCTACCACCTCAAGGCATTCGCTCTCGCGGCTGGCACGGGCAGCACGTTCGCCGCAGAGACGGGTTTCCTGCTCGCCCGCGACCCCGACACTGTGCGCGCCCCCGACGCGGCCTATGTCCGACGGGAGCGGCTCCCCGAGCCCCGCGACCGGAGCGGGTTCCTCCCGCTGGCACCCGATCTTGCCGTCGAGGTGGTTTCCCCGTCCGACCGCGCCACCGCGGTCGCGGAGAAGGCGACGGCGTGGCTCGACGCCGGTGTCCAGCTCGTGTGGGTGGTCTACCCCGACCGGCGGATGGTGGCCGAGCACCACCCCGACGGCGCGGCCCGGCTGCTCCGCGGCGACGACACGCTCGACGGCGGAGCGCTTCTGCCCGGTTTCCGCCTGCCGCTGCCCGAGCTGTTCGGCTAGGCCAATCGGTCGAGCACTCCGTGGTCGGCGAGGAACTCGGTGAGGCGCCAGACCAGATCGAGGCCGGCGAGGTCGCTGCGCGCCGCCCACGTCACGGCGTCGGCGTCGTCGCCAGCCGCGGCCTCGCCGGGGCCGGGCTCCACCCAGAAGTCGAGGATCACGTAGTGACGGCCGTCGCCGATGCGCTCCGCTACCCCGCACAGCGCGCCGAGCGTGCCGCCGAGTCCGGTCTCCTCGGCCAGCTCGCGGAGCACGGCCTCCGCGAGCCCTTCTCCCGCCTCCACCCTGCCGCCCGGCAGTGCCCACCGGCCGATCGCCACGCCGCGACCACGACGAACCAGTAGCAGTCGACCGTCGCGCACGCACACGGCGCCGACTGCGACCTCCGGACGAACGGGCGGGTTACCGGGCACACTCGACAGGGTAGGAGCCCCGATCGCTGCCCTGCACGTCGCCCGCCTGACCTGCCCGGGCGGGCCCCACAAGGAGACCAGCATGACCGCGCCACTGCCACCCCCCGAGGAGCCCCGGCGCCGCGAGGTGCCCGAGGAGGTCGTCGAGCCACGCCGCGAACGTGTGGTCCGCGAAGAGGTCGTCGAGCCCCGCCGCGAGCGGGAGGTACGCGAAGAGGTCGTCGTCGAGCGGGGCCGCTCGGGCAGGCGCGGCGGTGGGATCGGTCCTGCCACGGTCGTCCTCGTGGTGCTCGGCGCGATCGCGGTGCTCTTCCTGCTCTTCCTGCTCTTCGGCGGCGGCGCGGGCTAGCCGACCTCGGCGTCAGCCGAACGTGGTCGTGCCCGTAAAGGAGAACCCGCTGGCACGGACGGCCGGTTGCCGGTTGCCGCCCGCCAGCCGCGGCAGCGGGCAGTAGCCGATCTCGCTGCCCACCGCCTCGATGCGCGCCAGCGTGTCGACGATCGACTGGGTGAAGCGCAGGTTGCGCACCGGGGCGACCACCTTCCCGTCCTCGATGAGGAAGGTGCCGTCGCGCGTCATGCCGGTCACCAGGGTCTCCGCGGGGCGCAGCGCGTTGACGTAGTGCAGTCGCGTTATCAGCAGGCCGCGCTCGCATCCGGCCACGAGGTCGTCGGCCGACCCGCCGTCGCCGGGCAGCAGCTGCAGGTTGAGCGGGATGGGGCCGTGCGGGTTGGGGGCGGGCAGCGCGTTGCCGGTCGAGCTCGTGTGAGCCGCCGCGGCGCTGGCGCGGTCGTGCACGACCCCCCGCAGCACGCCGTCGGCGACGAGCCCCGTGCGCCGCGCCGGGGTTCCCTCGAAGTCGAACGGCGCCCCGATCCCTTGCGGGCCTGTGGCGTCGTCGATCAGCGTCACGCGCTGGTCCATGACGCGCTCGCCCAGTCTCCCGGAGGCGAACGAGCGCCCCTCGGCCACCGTGCGAGCCCCGAAGCCGATGAAGCCGAGGTAGACCAGCAGCGTGCCGACGGCGCCCGGCTCGAGGACGACCGTCCAGTCGCCGGCGGCGGTGTCGACGGGCTCGGTCCCGGCCAGCGCCTTGGCGGCCGCCCGGCGGCCGGCAGCCGCTGGATCGACCTCGGCGGCCGAGCGGCCCCCGTCCTGGGCGAAGCCGGACGACGACGGGCCGGTCACCCCGAGGGTGAGGTCGGCGGTCGACATCGGGACGTACGCGTGCTGGCCTGCGGTGGTGACGATCAGCCGCTCCAACGCGGTGGTCGCGTACGCGCCGGCAGCCTCGTACGCGTCCGGCACCTCAGTCAGCACCGACCGCACCGCGTCCGCTCGGTCCCGGGGGTCTGCGGCCGCTGTGGCCTCGTCCACGGGCACCGTCGGCACGTCTGCGGCTGGCGCCAGCCCGGGGAACGCGGGGTCGGGCGGCGCGACGCGGGCGAGCGCCGCCGCTCGGGCCGCCGCCTCGGCGGCGCCGGCCTCATCGTCGGTGTGGATCGTCGCGACGCCGACCCGGCCGTCGTCGGTCACCGCGCGCACGGCGACGGCGAGATCCTCGCTCCAGGTGTTCTGGTGCACCTGGGAGTTGGCGAAGCGCGTCAAGCCTTCGACGGTCCGGTCCACGCGCACCTCAATGGCGACCCCGTCGGGGGCCGCGCGCGCGGCGGTCTCCAGCGCCACCTCCGCCAGCCGTGCCAGCCACCGCTCGTCGAACGGCGCCCGAGATCCCCGCCCCCCGCCGGCAGCCGGCGCGCCAGCACTCATCGCTTCACCCCCACCTGCACGCCGCGGAACCGGGCGGGCGCGGCGCCGTGTGCCACGCGCATGGCCTGACCCGGCTGTCCCTTGCCACAGTTCGGCGTGCCGTACACCCGCCACTCGTCAGGGCCGGCGACGCCGTCGCACGAACCCCAGAACTCGGTGGTCCTGCCGGTGTACGTGCCGTTGCGGTGCATGCGCCCGAGCCGCCCGTCTCGGATCTCGTAGGCGACCTCGCAGCCGAACTGGAAGTTGATCCGCTTGTCGTCGATCGACCATGACCGGTTGGTGGACAGGTAGAAGCCGCGCTCGGTCCCCGCGACGAGCGCCTCGAGGCTGTCCTCACGCGGCTCGAGGTGGATGTTGGACATGCGGATCAGAGGCTGGTGCGCCCACGAGTCGGCGCGCATCGTGCCGTTGGACACGGAGTCCTCGCCCAGCGCGGCGGCGGTCTCGCGGCTGGACAGGCAGTCGGTGAGGACGCCCTCGACGATCAGCGGGTGGCGGCCCGCAGGGACGCCTTCGTCGTCGTAGCCGAACGTCCCGAGCGCCCCCGGCGTCGTCGAGTCGAGGGTGATGCTCACCTGGGGAGAGCCGTAGCGCAACCAGCCGCGGTCGGCGGCTGACACGAACGAGGTGCCCGCGTACGCGGCCTCGTGGCCGAGGATGCGGTCGAGCTCGAGCGGGTGGCCGACGCTCTCGTGCACCTGCAAAGCGACCTGGCTGCCGTCGAGGATCAGCGTGGTGACGTCGGCCGGCACGTCGGGCGCGGTCAGCAGCTCGACGGCCTGCTCGGCGTGCAGCGGCGCCTGCGCGACCAGGTCGAGGGCGACCACGTCCTCCCAGCCGCCTGAGCCGCAGTGCCCGCGGAAGGAGTTGGGGTAGGAGCGCTGCTGGACCTCGCCGTCACCGACCGCCAGGCACTCCACACCCCCGGCGGTGTGCATGATCAGCTGGTGGAGGTCCGCGCCGTCGCTCGACAGGAACCACTTCTCGGTCCGCCAGGCGTCCGTCGAGGCCTTGGCGAACGCCAGGCCGGGCACCGTCTCGGCGGCCTCGGTGGCCGCCAGGAGCAGTGCGAGCTTGTCGGCCAAGGGCACGGTGAACGGATCGACATCGTGCGGCGTCGTCCAGCTGTCCACACGAGCCTCGACCGGGGCGAGACGGACCGGCGTGTGGCGCGCCGTCGCTGACGCCCTCGCGATCGCCACGGCGTGGCGCGCCGCCTCCTTCAACGCCTCCGGGTCCAAACGGACCGTGCCCGCGAACCCCCACGCGTCGTCGACCAGCACCCGCACGCCCACGCCGCGGGTGGTGGAGCGGTCCACGCCCTCGACCTGGCGGCCTTGCACCGAGATCCGTTCCGTCTCCTCCACCAGGGCGCGCGCGTCGGCGTAGCGGGCGCCGGCCGCCACCGCCTCGTCCAGCGCCAGCACTGCGAGGTCCCTCATCGGCTGCCTCCTGTGGGGTCCCGCGCCGCAGGCTAGCGTTCACCTTCCCGGGCCGACCAACCCGCATTCCTCCCGGGCCGACCAACCCGCTGCCAACGCCTAGGCTGAAGCGTCGCCCAAACGCCCACTGAAAGGCCGGCCGCGTGGACTTCGACCTCACCGCTGAGCAGGACCAGATCCGCAAGCTGGCACGGGACTTCTGCACCGCGGAGGTGGCGCCAGGGGCACGGGAGCTCGACCGCACAGAGGGCTACCCTCACGAGCTGCTGCCCAAGCTGTTCGAGGTCGGGTTCCTCGGCGCGCCCATCCCCACCGAGTACGGCGGGATGGGTCTGGACTACCTGTCCTACGGCCTGATCGTCGAGGAGCTCGGTCGCGCTGACGCGTCGATCCGATCCATGGTCAGCGTCAACGTCGGGCTGGTAGCGCTCACGATCCTGCGGTGGGGCTCCGCTGCGCAGAAGGCGGAATGGCTGCCGCGGCTGGCCTCGGACGGGCTGGGGGCGTTCGGTCTGACCGAGCCAGGAGCCGGCAGCGACCCGTCCAGCATGACCACGGGCGCCAGCCGCGACGGGGAGGACTGGATCCTCAACGGCGCCAAGATGTGGATCACCAACGGCAGCACCGGCATCGTCACGATCGTGTTCGCGCGCACCGACCTGGGCGAGGGCGACCGCCAGGCTGCGGGGGAGCGGGGATCGACCGGCATCACGGCGTTCCTGGTCCCGCAGGACGAACAGGGCTACACCGGCACGCCGCTCAAGGGGAAGCTGGGCCTGCGCGCCGGCGACACCGCCGAGGTGGCGCTGCGCGACGTTCGGGTCCCTGACGCCAACCGGCTCGGGGACGTCGGCGGCGGCTTGAAGATCGCGTTGAACGCCCTCGACTCGGGCCGCTACTCGCTGGCCGCCGGCTGCACGGGCATCTCGCAGGCGTGCCTCGACCAGGCGGTGCGCTACGCCGACGAGCGCATCCAGTTCGGCCGCAAGATCAGCTCGTTCCAGCTGGTCCAGCAGCTGATCAGCGAGATCTACCTCGATCTCGAGGCCTCTCGTGCACTGTACTGGAAGGTGGCGTGGAAGCACGACAAGGGCGAGCGGCACACCATCGAGTCCAGTGTCGCAAAGACCTTCTGCTCCGAGGCCGCGGTGCGCAGCGCCGACCGGGCTGTGCAGGTGCACGGCGGCTACGGCTACTCCGACGAGTACCCGGTCGGCCGCTACCTGCGGGACGCGCGCGTGACCACGCTCTACGAGGGGACCAGTCAGATCCAGCGGCTCCTCCTCGGCAGGCACCTGACCGGCGAGAACGCCTTCACCTGAACGCCCGCGGCATGCGCGCGTCCGTCTCGCGGTGCTGATAGCGTGCACGCGATGGCAGTCGATCTGCACACCCACACGCGCCACTCCGACGGGACCACCAGCCCGTCGGAGAACGTCGCGCTCGCCGCCGCCGCCGGGCTGGACGGCATCGCGCTCACCGACCACGACACGACCGCTGGCTGGGTCGAGGCCGAGGCCGCATGCGCGCGTCATGGCCTCCGGTTCGTCCCCGGGGTCGAGCTGTCCACCGAGCGCGCCGGCGCGAGCGTGCACCTGCTGGGCTACTGGGTCGACGCGGATCACCCTCAGTTCGCCGCGGAGTGCGCGCGGCTGCGCACCGAGCGTTCGCGGCGGGCGGACGAGGTGGTCGCCAAGCTGGCGGCCCTCGGGGCGCCGGTGCGTCGAGAGCGGGTCGACGAGCTCGCCGGGAGCGCTCCCATCGGCCGCCCGCACATCGCTGCCGCTCTGGTCGAGGCTGGCCACGTGGCGGACAGCGCCGCCGCGTTTGACGTGTTCCTCCACGACGGCGGCCCGGCGTACGTCGCGAAGCGTGCGATCGACCCGGTCGCGGGCGTGCGGCTCATCCGCGACGCGGGCGGCGTGGCGGTGCTCGCTCATCCGGCCATGCCCGGTGGCGGCGACCTGCGTCCCCTCGCGGTCGAGCTGGCCGCCGCGGGCCTGGCCGGCATCGAGGCTGACCATCCGGGGCATGACGAGGAGCAGCGGCACACCTGGCGAGAGGTGGCGGCAGCGCTCATGCTCGAGGTGACGGGTTCCAGCGACTTCCATGGCGAGCGCACGGATCTCAGGATCGGACAGCACACGACACCCGCGCGGGCGCTCGAGGCGCTCGCCGAGCGCCGCCCGTCCGTGACGGCTGCGACCACGAACAGGGAGGGCACCACGTGGTAGGCCCCGCGAAGCGACTCATCCCCCTGCCCATGCTCGTGGTGACCAGCGAGGGGCCGCTGCGCGGCCACGTGCTCACCGTCGAGGGCGACGAGTGCGTGCTCGGCCGTCGTGACGGCTCCGACCTGCAGCTGTCCGACCCTCATGTGAGTCGCGCCCACGCCGTGGTCCGCAAGCAGAGCGGCGCGATCTGGATCGAGGACCTGGGCTCGACGGGGGGCACGTTCGTCAACGGCGGCCAGGTGCAGGGTGCGCACGCGCTCAAGCACGGGGACGTCGTGCGGTTCGGCACCGTCGAGACCCGCTTCGAGGATCGCAGCTCGCTGATGTCCGCCGACGACGAGACGCAGATGATCGAGCTGCCCGAGGCCGAGGACAAGCCGGTGCTCTCCCCCCGGCAGCAGGAGGTGCTGGCCTACCTCAAGGAGGGCCTCACCAACCCGGAGATCGCGGTCCGCCTCGGCGTCACCGAGCGCACCGTCAAGGCGCACTGCCAGGAGGTGTTCGACCGCCTCGGTGCCCGCAACCGCACGGCGGCCGTCTCCGCGGCCATGCGCATGGGCCTGCTGAGCTCCGACTGAGACTGCGGGGTGCCGAGCCGAGCGGAGCGCCAGAGTGGCGTCTCGGACGCTGACCGCTACGCTGTCCGGAGGTGACCGGGCCGTCGAGGCCCCGTCCTCCGTACGAACCCCTCGGAGGCTTTTCAACCCAACCAGTGGGTCCGCTCAGCCGCCCCTCGACGCGAGCGTTCGCGCTGTATGCGGCGACAGGCGGCGGGGACCCCATACTGGACGCCCCTGAGCCCTGTAGGCCCGTCAGGGTGCGGTGCCGCAAAGGCGCCGCGGGCTCATGCCCCAGAGTGGAATTCCGCTCTGAGCTGGGCTTGTGTTGGAGGGCGGGACCTGGACGTCCCGGTCAGGCGCTCCGGCGGACGGCGCGTGCCACTGGGGCGGCGTCCAGGCGGGAGCGCCAGTTGGTCTGGGCTGTCAGCTCCGCGACGTACGCGGCGCGGCGCCGTACGCCCGGAGCCTGGGCGGGCACGGCGGGCACGGTGTCGTCGGTGGTCGACAGGTAGGCGCGGATGGCGTTCAGCGCCTCGGTCCGCAGCTGGCTCACGCGCGCCTCGGTCACTGCGAGGGTGTCGGCGACGTCGCGCAACAGGTCGCCCTGGAAGTAGCAGCGCTCCACGACCTCACGCTGGACCGCCGGCAGGAACTGGACCGCTGTCCGCACTGTCCCGAGCAGCTCCTTGTGGGCCAGCGCCGCCTCGGGGTCGCCGTCGTCGCCGCTGTCGGCGACCATCTCGCCGAGTGTGGTCTCATCAGCGTCGGGGCCGGCGATCGGCTGGTCCAGGTGCAGCAGGGTGGTCCGCACCGCGGCAGCGCGACGACGTTCGAGTTCGGTGACCTCGATGCCGAGCGCGTCGGCGAGCTCGGCGGCCTCCGGTTGGCGGCCGTGCTGGTCCTCGAACTTGGCCTCGCAGTCGTGCAGGGCGCGCAGACCCCGCCGCAGACCGCGGCTCGCCCAGTCGCGGGTCCGGGTCGAGTCGACCATGGCGCCCCGGATCCGGATCTGCGCGAAGCGTGCGAACGGCACACCAGTCGACGGGTCGTAGCGGCGGGAGGCTTCGACCAGGCCGTGGGCGCCCGCGCTCCACAGGTCGCCGCGGTCGATATGCCGCGGGTAGCGGGAAGCGAGCTGGTTCACCACGTGCTGGACGAGGTAGAGGTGCTCGGTGACCAGCGCGTCCGGGCCGGTTGCGTCGGGGGCGCTGCTCGCCACCCGCCCCGTGTCACCGTGCGTCGACTGCATGCTCATCGCTCGTCCCGCCATCTCCACGTCGCTGCCCCGTGGTGTCATCGGTTCGGAAGTTTGTGCCGGAGCCGCACTGCTGGCCCCGTGAGTGCATCGGGCGGGGGAGGGGGCGCCTTGATCGAGTGGGTCCGATTTCCCCCGATCGGACTACACGCCGTAGCCATCCCGCCTGTTGAAGGGTCAGGGCGGGCTAGTCCTTTTCGAGTTCCGGACGGTCGGAAGTCCCGACCCGATGCTTCAGCGCCCGACCGGCACGCCGACAGGAAGGGGCATGCAGCACGTTCCCGGACTCGGCCAGCGGCTGGTGGACCTCCGGGCGGAGGTCGCCGGCATCGCCGGCGCCTCGATCGCCCCGGCCACCGTTGGGGTGGGATAGTCGTGCAGGCGATCCTGGAAGCCCTGGACGCCCAGCTCGCAGCGGCCGAGCGCGTCATGCAGCGCCTGACGGTGCTGCGCCTGCTGTGCGCCACCGGCGAGGACCGCTTCGCCT
>JACDBB010000034.1 GCA_013695145.1 Euzebyales bacterium | reverse complement strand
GGACAGCCCGCCGCCCGGCCGCTGGCAGGTCGGCGTGTGCGGCGCGTCGCCGGGGGTTGGCGCCCGCACGATCGCGCGGCTGCTCGTGGCTGCGCTGCGCGGACGGGACAGACAGCGGCGCCAGTGCGACTCCTCCGACGGTCGCGACAGCGTCCGCGTCACCACGGTGGCCGCCGGCGACGTCGAGGACGCCGTCACGGGTCTTGACCTGCTGATCCTCGTGGTCACCGACGATGGCGCCGAACGCCGGGCGGGCGCCGCGCTGCTCGACCGCCTCGAGGCGGTGGACGCCGGCGCGGCCGCACGGACCCTGGTGGTGCGCGCCGCTCCGCGCCCGTCCGCGTCGCAGATCGTCCCGACCGCGGTGCGGGCGCGGACCTTCGCGGTCCCCCACGATCCGCGACTGGCGGGACCGCTGCCCGCGCCGGCCCGCCGTGAGGGGGCGGCTGGCGCCGCCCTCGAGGGGCTGTCCCCGGCGACGCGGCATGCCGCGCTGCGGCTGGCGGCGGCGGTGATCGGCCGGCTGGCCGCGCCGGCATGTCCCGTGGGCGGCGCCGCCCCGCACCGGAGCCCGTCGTGATCCGACCCACCCGCCTGGCCGTGCGCTACGTCGACGACAGGATCGTGCTGAGCGACCGGTCCGCGTGGGCGTACTTCCAGGTGCCGACCGTCACCTACGACTTCCTTGCCGACGAGCAGCGGCAGGCGCTCGCGATCGGCGTGGCCGGCGCGCTCGCCGGCCTGCGCGACGCCGAGGCGCACCTGGTGGCCGTTCCGCGAGTCGACGACGTGGACCGGTGGGCCACCGCGCTCGACGACACGGTCGCGCGGCCGGCCCCGGGATGGGCCGCGCACCTGCGGCTCCAGCGCGACCACCTCGCGGGGGCGGGGTTCACCTCGAAAAAGGTCTACCTCGGGGTCGCGCTCGGGCGGCGACGCACCCCCACCGGGCCGCTGGCGGCGCTGCGTCGCGCCGAGCACGTCGCGGGTCTGCTCGACGACGCGGTCCCGCTCGCCGAGGTTCAGGCCTGGCACCGCAAGGCCGAGGCGCTCGGCCGACTGCTGGCCGCAGGCGCCCTGCGCGCCCGTCACGCCACCGCGGAGGATGTCTGCTGGCTGGTGCGCCGGGCGTTCCACCGTGGTCTGGCCGACCCGGGACCGCTGGCTCCTTCGACCCGCCCGTGGGGCGCCGGGGAGCTCGTCCTGCTCGGCGAGGGCGTCCTGCGCCACTCCCACCGTCACGTGCGCCTCGAGCAGCCGGGCGGCGGCTCCTGCGTCGCGACCCTCGCCGCGGCGCGCTTCCCGGACGCGCTGCCCTTCCCCGGGGCCGAGTGGCTCCAGCTGGTCGACGACCTAGACGGCGGAGTGGAGGTGTCCCTGCGGCTGCGGCTGGTTCCCAGCAGAGCCGCCGCTCACGACGTGCGCCGCAAGCTCGCCGAGGTGCACGACCAGGAGCGCCACATCGCCGACACGGGCGCGGAGATCCCCCTGGCGCTGGCCGAGCAGGCCGAGACGGCGAAGGTGCTGGACTATCAGCTCAACAAGGAGCGTGTCCCGCTCGTCTACGGCTGGCCGCGACTGGTCGTCGCCGCCGCCGATGAGGACGGGCTCGGCGACCGGGTCGCCCTGCTGGTCGATCGCTACCGCGACCTCGGCATCGACGTCGCATGGCCCAGCGGCGACCAGCTCGACCTGTTCTGCGAGGCGCTGCCCGGCGACCGGGTCCGTGTCCGCGCCTATGAGCAGCGCCAGTCCGTGCTGACCGTGGCGGGCGGGATGGCGCAGGCGACGACCGACCTCGGGGACGCGACCGGGCCCTACATCGGTGCCGCCACGGGACGCGGCCGCGGGGCGGTGCACTTCGATCCGCTGGCCGCGGCCGGCCGCAACCGTCCGACGGTCGTCAGCGTCACCGGCGAGCCAGGGGCGGGGAAGACCTTCGCCGCCCAGCTGCTCACCTACCAGATGGCGCTGCGGGGCACCTGGACGCTGCTCATCGACCCCAAGGGCGAGGCGGGGAGGATGGCGGAGCTCCCCGGCGTGGGCAGCACCCGCGTCCTGCGGCTGTCGGCCGCCGAGGCGGGGCTCCTCGACCCGTTCGGGCTCGCGGACGACGCGGAGGAGGGCGCGATGCTGGCCATGGAGACGCTCCGCCTCCTGCTTCCGCCCGGTCTCGGATTCGAGCGCGAAGGCGCCCTGCTGACGGTGTGCAAGGCGGTGGCCGGCACCGCCGCGCCCAGCCTGCACGCGGTCGTCACCGCCGTCGCGGGCAGCGGTGACGCGGCGGTGGCGGCGCTCGCACCGACCTTGCGGGCGGTCGAGGACTACCCCCTGGCCACCCTGTGCTTCGCCCGCGGCGCGGTGGAGCTCCTCGCCCCGGAGGAGCACCTCACGATCCTGCAGGTCGCCGGCCTGTCGATGCCGGAGCCAGGCGTGCCGCGTCAGGAGCAGGGCTGGCACGAGCGCCTGTCGGTGGCGGTCATGTTCCTGATCGCCGACTTGGCCAAGCGTCTCGCGCAGGGGCGCGGCCGCCACCAGCCGAAGGCCATCGTGCTGGACGAGGCATGGATGCTGACCGGCACGCCTCAGGGCCGCAACCTCGTCCCCGCGCTGGCCCGCATGGGACGATCCCGGAACACGGCGGTGGTGCTGGTCAGCCAGAACGCGCACGACCTGTTGGACGAGCGGGTGCTCAACTGCGTGTCCGCGAAGCTGGCGTTCCGCTCCTCCAACCCGGCCGAGGTCGACGGGGTCCTTGAGCTCCTCGGTGTGGCGGTCACCGACGAGCACCGCGCGGTCGTCCGCGGGCTCGCCAACGGGGAGTGCGTGTTCGCCGACCTCGACGGCCGCGTCGGCACGATCGCGATCGACCCGATCAGCGATGAGCTCCGGCGCGCGTTCGACACCACACCGCGGGCGGTCATGCCAGACAGGGATCCCACATGCGCCCCGTCCTGACCGCGGTGGCGCTCACCGCGCTCCTGGTCGCCGCGACCGCGCCGGCTCTGACCGGCCGACCCGCGCACGCCGCGGACGCCATACCGCCGGCCGGCGACGACCGCGCCGGGGTGAACATCGCCTGCGCGGGGCTGGACCAACTGCTCGAGCGGCCGCCGCTGCCGCCCGCAGGCGCGCGCACCCTCGCTGAGGACCTCTGCTCCTCCGGTTACGTGTTCACGCACGACCTCGCATGGAATGCGATGGTCGACAAGTCGCTGAACGGCATCGCCGACTTCCTGCTGACGCAGACCGCCCTGCTCGTGGGCGTGGTCACCACGGTGTTCCAGTGGGCGTTCGCGCCGGACCTTCTCGCCGGGCTGACCGACCAGGTGGACGCCGTCGTCGGCATGGTCCGCGTCAAGGTGTTCAACCCGTACCTGCTCGCCATCGTCGTGCTGGCGGGGGTCCACGGCGCGTGGCACGGGATCGTGCGCAGGCGGGCGACGATCGCCGCCGAGGGTTGGGTGTGGACGCTGTGCGCGCTGGTGTTCGCCATGTGGTTCATGGCGCGCCCCGCGGCGATCCTCGACGGCGCCAACACGACCGTGGGCGGGCTCGGCAGGTCGGTGCTGGGCGTGATCGCCGTCGTGGACCCTGGGACGGTGCCCGACGACGGCGCGGGGCAGTCCGGCGCGACCGCGCAGGGCGCTGACGGGAGCCTGCGCCTGGCGGCGGACCGCATCCATCGCGTGCTCGTCCATCAGCCGTGGCTGATCGGACAGTTCGGCGACCTCGAGGTCGGCAAGCGCTACGGCGAGGCGTACCTGCGCGCCGGCAACGTCACCGCCACGGAACGGGCGGCGCTGGCAGGCGACCCGGACGCGCTGGCGGAGCTGATCGCGCGCAAGGCCGCCGCTCGCGAGGAGATCTCCAGGCGCGTCGTCGCGGAGCATCCGGAGGTCGCGGGGTGGTTCCGGGGCGAGCAGCCCAGCCAGCGCATCGGGGTCGCCACGCTGTCGCTCATCGCGGCGGCCGCGACCGGCGTGGTGCTGCTGGTCGTCGCCGCCGGGGTCATCGTCCTGCAGTTGGCCACCTTCCTGCTCGTCCTGTTGAGCCCGCTGTTCCTGCTCGCGGGCGTCCATCCGGGCGCCGGGCGCAGGATCGCGCTGCGCTGGCTCGAGCTGCTGGCCGGCACGCTGCTCAAGCGCGCGGTGCTGTCGGCGTTGCTGGCGGTGCTGGTGGTCGCGTACGGGCTGGTGCTGGAGGCGTCGATGGACCAGGGCTGGGGGCTGTCGGTCATCCTGATCGTGCTGCTGGGCTACGCCGCGGTCAGCTACCGACGACCGTTCTCCCGGATGTTCAGCCAGCTCGACATCGCCGGCGCCCGCCAGGGGCCGGGCGATGACCTGGGCGGCGGGTTCCACGCCCAGCGCAGCAGGGGTCTGCGCACCGCGGCAGCCGGCGTGGCCACCGCGCTCGCAGCCGGTGCCGCCGCGCGCACGATCGCGCCACCCGCGCGGCGCCCGACGGCGCGACCGGCGCCAGCACCATCACCCTTGCGACCGCCGCCACCACCACCACCACCGGCGCTCCCGCCACCGCCGTCATCACCCCCGCCGCCAGCCCCGCTGCCCCGACCGCCGCCGCCCGTACGCGCGCCTCCGGCGCCGCGATCGGGCGAGCGCCGCGAGGGGAGTCGACCGTGACCAGGCTCCACGTATGGCTCGACCGCCTTGAGGGGCGGGCGCGGGTGGCCGTGTTCGTCGCCGTGGTGGCGGGCTTCGCGGGCGCGGTGCTCCTGGCGGTAGCCGGACCCTTCCCGGGTTCCGAGGCGCCCAGCCGGCGGTCGGCCGCGGTCGGCGCGCCTGACGTGGGATCGGGGCGCGGCGCCTGGCTCGATGGCTTCGACCGCGCGTCACCCGCCGTGACGGCATCGAGTCCGACGCGCACGAGGAAGCGCACCGTGACAGCGGCCGACCTGGCCGCGGCCGAGGACACCGCGCGCGCGTTCGCGGTCGCCTATGCGACCGCGGAGCCGGGAGAGCAGGTGCGGGACGTCGTGCGGCGCGTCGAGCCGCACGTGACCCCGGCGCTGGCGACCCGCCTGGAACGGGACCTGCGGCTGGCGGCGCCGCCCGACGGCGGCCGCACCGTCGACGCAGCCGTTGAGCACGTCCACGCCCACAGCAGCGAGCCGGGCGCCGTCGTGCTCGTGGTGCTGCTGCGCCAGCGCGTGGCCGGCGGCGCCGGGGTCGCCGAATTGCGGCCCAGCCTGACGCTCCGCGTCGTGCCGCGCGACGGCGAATGGCGGGTCGCCGAGGTCGTCGTGTGAACGGACGCGGCGAAGGCGGCGCAGGCCTGGTCGACCGCCGCACGGTCCTGGCGGGCGCCGGAGCGCTGGCGGTGACCGCGCTCGTGGCAGGACCCGCCGCCGTCGCGCTGCTGGCAGGGACGGCACTCCCGGGCGCGGCGGGCTCGCCCGGCGCGGTGACCGGCGGGGCGCTGGACGACATCCCCGCCGACCTGCTGCCGCTGTTTCTGGCCGCCGACGCCGCGCACGGCCACCCCTGGCACATCCTCGCCGCCGTCGCCTGGCGCGAGTCGGGCTGGTCGCCGGACGTGATCGCGTGCAGGCGGGACTCAGTCGCGGGCGCGCGCGGCCTCATGCAGCTGATGCCCGGCACCGCCGCGGAGCTGGGCGTCGATCCGTGCGTGCCCGCGCAGGCGATCGACGGCGCCGCCCGCTACCTCGCCGAGCTCCACCGGCGGTTCGGCCGCCATGACCTCGCGCTCGCCGGCTACAACGCGGGGGCCGCCGCAGTGGAGCGCCATGGCGGCATCCCCCCGTACCGCGAGACGCAGGCTTACGTGGCGGCGGTGCTGGAGCGCGCCGCGCGCTACGCGGGCGGCGCCAGCGCGCCGGGCCAGCCGCCCGGCGACGCGAACGGGGATCCGGCGCGCGTCCTGGCCCTGGCCGACGATGGCAGGATCGTCCTCACCGACCGCGAGCGCGGCGACCTGCGGAACCCCGCCATGGACGGTCGGGTCCTCGCGATCATGGAGGCGCTCGCGGCCAGCTGGGCGTTCGCGGTCTCGGTGCTCAAGACCGGGCACTCCCGCTGCGTCGGCGGCGGCGACCGGCCCGGCTGCCGCGAGTCTCACCACTACCACTACAGGGCCGTCGACATCTACGCCTTCGACGGCGAGCACGTTGGCCCCGGGTCGACCACCGCCCGCGCGGTCGTCGGGTGGCTGGCGACCATCACGGGGGTGCTGCGCCCCGCCGAGGTCGGCAGCCCGTTCCGCACCGGCAGCCCTGGCCACTTCACGGACCCCTACCACCAGCGCCACGTCCACATCGGCTACGCCGCGAACCCGTAGCCGAGGCGGGGTGTCCACAGGCCGCCGAGCCGGTCACGCCCACCGAGCGCTACGTGAGCACGTGAAACGTCTCGAAGTCCGTCGTCTCCGGCGGCGACTGCCATCCACGCTCCCCGGCCCGTTGGTGGGCCGGCCCGATGTGCTCTTGCGCCCAACGCTGGAACGCCGCCTTCGACGTCCAGACGGTGATCATCAGCCAGCCGTCGTCTGAGCCGCCGGAGGCGTGGAGGATGCGTTCCGGAACATCGGAGAAGGCGGGGCCGATCTCATCGATGACGGCTTGGTACTGCGCCTCCGTCCCTCCGGCGTAGAAGACGATTCGCCCAAAGGCCATGTCGACTCTCCTTGCTCGCTGACGAAACGATCGGACTAGAGCTTGAGCCCGTGCCGCTCGATGATCGGGAACGTGCGCTCGAAGTCGAGCTCGCACCCGTAGCCAGCCGCCATCGGCATGAGGGTCTCGGTGTCGGGCATGCCGGCCCCGAACTGACGGAAGAGATCCTCAAGCCCGGCGGGCGCGATCAGCTCGAGGATGCGCGCGGGTGTGTCTCCAGCGTTCCAGAACGTGTGCCACTGCGCGCGGGGCTTGAAGATCAGGTCGCCGGCCTCGGCGAAGATTTCGTCGTCGCCGAGCAGCGCGCCCACCCGGCCCTCGAGCACGTAGCTGTACTCGTCCTCGCGGGAATGGCGGTGCAGCGGCGCGGCCAGCGCGCGCGGGGCCATGAGATGCTCGACGAGCGCGAGGCGTCCGCCGGAGTCCTTCCCGTCGATCATGAAGCGATCGCGCACGCCCTCCTCGGGCCCCATGATTTCGCCGTCACGAGGCCCGAGCACGCGCGGGCCCGCGGTTGCCTGTGTGTGGTCGGTCATCGTTGCTCCTTCTTGGTCGTCAGCTGGTCGAGGTCCATGAGTGCGATCGCGTAGCGCCATGCGCCGTCGGATCCGCGGCGCAGCACGTTGATGCTGCTGCCCACGCTCAAGGCGGTGTCACGAGCTTGGAGCACTCGCCGCGGGTCGGCGATGTAGGACCGATCCCGCCCCCACATCGCCCTGGCCGCCCGCGCGATCTCCTCCCTGCCGCGCGCTTCCCGGTCTCCGCCGGCGACCAGGACAGCGCCCTGTTCGAACAGCGGCAGCAGACCCTCGGCGTCGCCGACGATGCAGGCGTCTTCGAACAAGGTCTCGAGCTCCTCCGGCGTGTGGGCACCCTGGCGCATGGCCGGTGCTACCGGCCGGCGCCGCGCGCAGCGCCGCCTCCGAGTGTGAGCAGCGCGTGGGCGAGCACGCCGCCGGCGACGATGAGCGTGACGTGGAACGCGTACTCGATGGCCAGCAGCCGTCCCGCGTGAAGCCCCGCCACCATGTGCAGCCCTTCGTGCAGCCACCAGCTCCACAGCAGCCAGAACACCGCGAGGTGGGTCGCCGTGGCGAGGCCGGCGCGGCCGAGCCCGAACAGCCGCCGCAGCGGCTCGCGACCCAGCAGCAGGAACGCGACACCGGCGCCGAAGGCCAGGGCGCTGATCGCGCCCTGCAGCATGAACAGCCCGATCTGGGCTCCGACCGGGGCGGGATCGAGCGCAACCGTGGCGGGCCACAGCATCCGGCCGATCGGGGCCTGGGGGGCGAACAGGAACGCGAGCACCCCGCCCCCGAGGGTGATGGCGGCGAACGCCCTGCTCACGGAACGCTGTCGGACAACGGCCTGCGCGGTGCTCATGGCTTCCCCTTCGGTCGATCGGCTCGCAGGCCGGTCCGTTCGGTGACGCCCGTCGGACGCTTCCCCGCGCCCGCCGGCCCGGCCTTCCTGACGGGACACGCTACGAACGAATGCGCCGCTCGCCCATCCCAGAAAAGTGGTGTTTCGCGCGCCGCGGATCGCCGTAGGATCAGCTGATGGGCGTGCACGCCAAAGCGATGGCGAAGGAGCGGATCGCCGAGCTCGCCGGGCGGGCTCTGGACCTCGCGACCTTCTGGCGGGAGTGCAGCGCGGCGATCGCTCCGGCGGTGCCGCACTATCTGGGGCCGTGCTGGTTCACCCTCGACCCGGCGTCGCTGCTGGTCACCAGCCACTTCCAGGAAGGCATGGAGGAGATCCCCCGCGAATGGCTCGCGCAGGAGTACTACTCCGACGACTACAACAAGATGGCCGATGTCGCCCGCTCCGAGCGGGGGGTGGCCACGCTGCACGAGGCGACCGGCGGCGATCCGAACCGCAGCCCCCGCTATCAGCAGGCGATCGTCGCCTACGGCGGCGAGCAGGAGATGATCGCCGGTCTGCGCACCTGTTCGGGTGAGGTCTGGGGTGCGCTGGGCCTGTACCGGGAGAAGGGCAGACCGCTGTTCGACGCGGACGACCTCGACTTCGTCCGCGCCCTCGCCCCGTCTCTCGCCGAGGGTGCCCGCCGCGCCCTGCTGTTGGGCGAGGCCACCCAGCCCGAAGGCCCCGAGGCGCCCGGCCTCATCGTCCTGGGCGCGGACTGGCGCGTCGAGTCCATGACGCCCGGCGTCGAACGCTGGCTCGCCGAGCTGCCCGACGGGGACTGGGACGATGCGGACTGGGATCAGGGCCGTCTCCCCTCCGTCGTGCAGGCCGTGGCCGGCCAGGCGCTGCGCACCGCCGCGGGCGCGGACTCACCCGGCGAGATCGCCTTCGCGCGCGTGCTCTCCCGAGCGGGTCGGTGGATCGTGCTCCACGGCGCCGCGCTGGTGTCCGACGGATCACGCCGCGCCGCGGTCATCGTCGAGCCCGCTCACCCAGCACGCATCATCCCGCTGCTCATGGCCGCCTATCAGCTGACCGACCGCGAGCAAGCCGTCACCAGGCTGGTCCTCCAGGGCAGCTCCACCGCAGAGATCGCCGCCCGCCTGTTCATCTCCACCCACACCGTTCAACAGCACCTCAAGAAGGTGTTCGAGAAGACCGGCGTCCGCAGCCGCCGGGAGCTCGTCGGCAAGGTCTTCTTCGCCCACTACGAGCCCCGAGTGCGCGACAACGAGCAGCGAGTGGCACAGGACCTGCCCCTTCGCGGCGGCCCTCTCACCACCGACGCGTGATAGATGTGGGCAGCCCATCCTGACAGGGGGCCCCGGGCCGGCCGCCCGGCCCGGGCGTCAGCATCAGACGCCCAGGTAGCGCTGCAGCACGTCGGTGCCCTCGAGGCCGGCCGCGGCGGCCTCATGGCGGATCTGGCCCTCTCGATCAGGTAGGCCCGGCCCGCGTGGCGCAGCGCGAAGCGGTGCTGTTGCTCGGCGAGCACCATGGTCAGGCCGGTCTCCTTGAGCTCGGCCATCAGTCGGCCGATCTGCAGCACCACCACGGGTGCCAGCCCCTCGGACGGCTCGTCGAGCAGCAGCACCCGAGGGTTGGCCACGAGGGCCCGGCCGACGGCGAGCATCTGGCGCTCGCCGCCGGACAGGTTGCCCGCCATCGCGCCGCGCAGCTCGGCCAGCTTGACGAACAGCTCGTATACGCGGGTCACCGTCCACGGCTGGGAGTCCGGTCGCGGCCGGACGATCTCAAGGTTCTCCTCCACGGTCAGGTTGGCGAAGACCCGGGCGCCGGACGGTACCAGCGCCAGGCCGTGGCGCAGCCGCTGGTGCGTACCCACGGCCGCCCAGGTCGGCGCCGCCGACCGCGAGCATGCCGGCGCGGTGCTCGACCACGCCCATCAATGCGGACAGCAGCGTCGTCTTGCCGGCGCCGTTGCGGCCGAGCAGCGCCACCAGCTCCCCCGCGTGGGCCTCAAGCGCGACGTCGGGCAGGACGTGGCTGCGGCCGTAGAACGCCTCGAGTCCCTTGACGACGAGCATCACGCGACCTCCTCGTCGCCGAGGTACACGCGCCGCACCTCGGGATCTGCTCGCACCTCGTCGGGCGTGCCCTCCGCCAGCGGTCTGCCCTGGTGCATCACGAGCACCCGATCGGCCGTGCCGAACACCACCTCCATGTCGTGCTCGCAGAACAGCACGGTCAGGCCCTGCTCGTCGGCGATGCGCACGATGAGTCGCATCGTCTGGACGGTCTCCGCCGGGGCCATCCCGGCCGTGGGCTCGTCCAGCAGGAGCAACTTCGGGGCCATCGCCAGCGAGATCGCGAGCTCGAGCGCCCGCTGGTCGCCGTGCGACAGGTTGCCAGCGCGCTCACCGGCCAGCGGGTGGAGCCCGACGTCGTTCAGGATGGCCTCGACCTGCTGCGCGTGCCGGCGCTCGGCGGCGCCCCAGAAGCGGCGTGTCTCGCCGTGCCGGGCGAGCACCCCGAGCTCCACGTTACGGAACACCGACAGGCCGCCGAAGATGCTGGTGATCTGGAACGCCCTGGCGATCCCGGCCTTGGCGACCCGGTGGGTCGAGCTGCCGGTGAGGTCCTGTCTGTCGAAGCGGACCGTCCCCGCGTCGGGCCGGTGGTGACCGGTGATCAGGTTGAACAGCGTGGTCTTGCCGGCGCCGTTGGGGCCGATGACAGCCCGCCGCTCGCCGACCTGGACATCGAGGTCGACGCCGCCGACCGCTTGAAGCCCGCCGAAGCGTTTGGACAGTCCGCGGACCTCCAGCAGTGCCGTCACGATGCGCCTTTCGTGCCGGACCTCGTCGGCGCATCGTCGCGGTCCGCGTCCTCGGGCCTGCCGGCGTCGACGGGTGTCTGGGTCGGGGCCTGGGCGCCCGGCCTCAGGAGGGCCACCAGCCGCTGCACCGCCTCCACGGTGCCGCCCGGTCGTCCCAGGATGATCAGCAGGAGCACCGCGCCGAGCACCGCGCCCCAGTACACGAAGTTGCGGGTGATCCAGTCGCGCAGCAGGCCGAAGATCACGGCACCGACGAGCGGGCCGGCGAAGCTGTTCAGGCCGCCGATGAGGGTGATGAAGATCGGCTCGGCAGACGTGGTCCAGTGCAGCAGCAGGGGGAACGAGCTGCGCTCGAACAGGGCGAACATGCCGCCCGCGTAGCCGGCGAACGCGCCCCCGAGGCTGAACGCGGCCAGCTCGTAGCGCTTGACCTTGACGCCCAGGAACCCAGCGCGCTCGCGGTTCTCGCGAATGGCCTGCAGGGTCGCGCCGAACGGCGAGTGCAGGACCACGTAGAGGATCGCGAGGGCGACGACGGCCAGCATCACCAGCAGGTAGTAGCGGGGGACCGTCGGCAGCAGCCACTCCGGAGCGGCAGCCCGTGGATGCCGTCGTCGCCGCGGGTGACCCCACGCCACTGGAACGACACCACGTACAGCAGCTGGCCGAGCGCCAGGGTCAGCAGCGCGAAGTACAGCTGCACCGCGCGCAGGGCGATGAGCCCCGTCAGGTAGGCGATGGCGCCGGCGATCAACGGCGCGAGCACGAACCCGCCGAGCGGCGGCACCCCCCAGTGCAACCACAACAGGGTGATGGCGTAGCTGCCGACCCGTAGTAGGCGGCGTGGGCGAAGCTGACCATGCCTGTGTAGCCCAGCAGCACGTTGAAGCTGGCCGCGAACACCGCGAACACGGCGATGCTCATCGCGACGAACACCTGCCGCTCGTTGGCGAACAACGGAACCGCCAGCGCCGCCACCAACCCGGCCGTCCACAGCACGGCGGCGGGACGCACGCGGCGGCTGGCCGACGTGGCGGCGCTCATCGCTCCACCACCCCCGCGAGGCCGTATGGACGCCACATCAGGACGGCGACCATCACGACGAAGACGGTGGCCATCGCGCCCTGGGGGGCAGAAACGCCGCGCGTACCCGGTGGGCGCGCACCAGGTCGAGCGCCCAGTCGGGGTCGAAGCGGTGGCGGGCCGCTCCGACGACTGGGACCCCGTGGAACCAGGCTGGCATCAGCGCGTCCATGAGCCCGCCGATCCACGCCCAGTCGGCCGGGGTCCATACCCGGTCGTTGGCGCGAGGAAAGAAGTCGAACATCAGCTCGTACCCAGGGAGGTGCCCCAGCAGCACCCGGTGACCGTGCAGGGCACCCTTGGGCTGGCCGGTCGTCCCGGACGTGTAGATCAGCAGCCCGGGGGTGTCCGGCGTCGTCTCGGCGGCTTCGAGCCTGCCGGCGGCGGCAGCGACGAGATCGTCGTAGCCGCGATACGGGGCCGCAGGGGACCCGCCGACGACGACGACCTGGAGGCCGTCCAGCTGGGCAGCCACCTCGGCTGCCCGCTCCAGCCCGGCCTCGTCGACGAGGACCACCCTGGCGTCCGCGTCGCCCAGCCGGAAGCGCAGGGCATCCGGGCCGAACAGCCCTGACAGCGGCACGCTCACGGCGCCGAGCTTCCACGCCGCCAGGTGCGCCAGCCCGGTCTCCAGCCGCTGAGGCAGCGCCACGCCGACGCGGTCGCCGGGGCCGACGCCCAGGCCGACTAGCGCGTTGGCCAGCCGGTCGGAGCCGTCGGTGAGTTGCCCGAACGTGTGCTCGCGGACCGTGCCGTCCGGCAGTTGCTCGACCAGCGCCAAGGCGGACGGCGCCTGCTCGTCCGCACACGCGGTGCCCATGTTGAACCGCTCGGGGAGACCCCACCGGAAGCCGGACCGCAGCTCGTCGTAGGTCGCTCCCCTGGCGTGGGACAGCACGGCTCGGCTCCTTCCCCGCAGGCCTCGGTGACGCCTGGCTTGGGACGGAACCTAAGAGCCGCCGAGCTCGGCCGACAGGTGCAAGGTCTCCATAATCGACTGCGATCGCATGGAGAGTTCTTCCATGCGGTGTGGCCTCAGTCGGCCCTCAGGGCGTCGGCCAGGCGCCGGAGGCGCAGCGCCAGGTGGTAGCACGTGTCGCTGTCCAGCAGCTGGCGTCCCCGGCGGACGATGGCGCGCAGCACCGCGTCGATGTCGCGGGTCGCCGTGAGGTCGCTTGCGGTCTCGTTCAGCGCGGACAGCTCCTGCTCGCGGCGGCGACGCTCGGCGAGCACCTCACGGATTTGCAGCGCCAGCAGCATCGCCTCCCTGCGGTGTTCGACGTCGGTGGCGCTGAGGCCCTGCCCCTCCGCGGCGCGCACGAGATCCTCGAACGCAGTGACGGGCGCGTTCCGCAGCAGCAGTCGCAGGTACGGCAGCTCTTCCACGCCACCGGAGCCTAGTGATCGTCGGCCGCGGCGACCGAACTCGGCGGCCGGGACGGCGTCTGGCGGCCAGCGGCGCCGCGTTCGGCTACACTGCGTCCATCGGCGGGTCCACCCTGTCGTGGAACGCGCGCGCCACGCGGCGTCGACCCCGAGCAAGATCACGGATTCACGATCAGGGGTTGAGGTCACCTCCCGGCGCCGGACTCGATGTGCGGCACTCGCCGCCCGCTGAAGTTTCGTGCGTGTTCGCCACGCACCTGCATCGCAACCACTGCGAGCTCGTGCTCGCGCACTGGCTCCTGTCCTTGCGCGCCTTCACAGCCCGAGCCCCGAGCGGCTCGGCAAGGAGCAACCAACTTGTCCACCTTCTCCGAGCTCGGCGTCCCCCGCGGGATCGCCGACGTGCTCGCCCGTCGCGGCGTGACCGCGCCCTTCCCCATCCAGTCGGCGACCATCGCCGACGCCATGGCGGGCCGTGACCTGTGCGGTCGCGCCCCCACCGGCTCGGGCAAGACGATCGCCTTCTCCGTGCCGCTGGCCACCAGGGCGGGCAAGGGAGCGCCCGGCCGCCCCCGCGCCCTCGTCCTCGTTCCGACCCGTGAGCTGGCCGCCCAGGTCGCCGAGGAGCTGCGCCCGCTCGCCGAGCAGTGTCGCCGCACCGTCGCGACCTTCTACGGCGGAACACCCATCGGCAAGGACATGGGGCGGCTGCGGCGCGGCGTCGACATCGTCGTCGCCTGCCCGGGCCGGCTCGCCGACCTCGTCCAGCGCGGCAACGTCAACCTCGGCGACGTCGAGATGGTCGTGGTCGACGAAGCCGACCGCATGGCTGACATGGGGTTCCTCCCCGAGGTCCGCCGCCTGCTCGACAAGACCTCGCCCGACCGCCAGACGCTGCTGTTCTCCGCGACGCTCGACGGCGACGTCGACGTGTTGATCCGCCGCTACCAGCGCAACCCCGCGCGCCACGAGCTCGCCGCGCCGACGACAGACCTCGGCGACGTGCGCCACCTGTTCTGGAGGGCCGAGGCGTCCGACCGCGTCCGCATCGCAGGCGACATCATCCGCGCGGTGGCCCCGGCCATCGTCTTCACCCGCACCAAGCACAGCGCCGACCGGGTCGCCCGCCAGCTGCAGCGCTCCGGCGTCGCGGCCGTCGCGATCCACAGCAACCGCACCCAGAGCCAGCGGACGCGGGCGCTCAAGGAGTTCACCGCAGGTCGCGTCGCGACCCTGGTCGCCACCGACATCGCCGCGCGCGGCATCCACGTCGACGACGTCGGCGTGGTCGTGCACTTCGACCTGCCGGCGACTGGCAAGGACTACGTGCACCGCTCCGGCCGCACCGGCCGCGCGGGCGCCACCGGTCTCGTGGTGAGCCTGGTGCCGCCGGACAAGACCGGCGACGCCCGCGGACTGCAGCGCTCGCTCAAGATGCCATCGGGCGTCGAGGCGGTCGAGCTCGCCCACCTGACGGGCAGCTACCGGCCCGCGCCGACCCCGCACCAGGCCGCCGAGCGACCTGGCGGGCGTCCCGGCAACCGCGGCGGCAAGTCCCGCAAGCCCAACCAGCGTCGCCGCAACTCGGGCCGGACCGCCGCCCGCCGCTGAGCGCCGACTCGTGAATGCGCCCGAGCTCGCGGAGACCGCCGGGCAACGGAGGTCCGGTAGCCTGCCCGGCGACATCCGCCTACGGGAGCCGCATGGTCACGCCCACCGCCGACACGGATACGCCGCCGGCGGCCGACGAGCCGCGCGGACGGCCGACAGGCTTGACCGCGGCCGGCGCGGCGCGTCTCGGCGTCGCCGGCGTCGTCGCGGTGCTCGTCGCGCTCGGCACGCTGCACGCGCTGGTCGTGCCACCCTTCCTCCCACCGGACGAGACCAGCCACACCGCCTACGCGCTTGCGCTGAGCGAGGGGCGGTACCCGATGATCGACGACTTCCCCGGCGAGCTGCCGATCCCCGGCATGCGCGAGGGGCTCTCCGTCTGGACCTCGAACCACCCTCCCCTGGTCTATCTCATCCTGGCGGTGCCGCTCAGGCTGGGGATCGCGCTCGGAGAGCCGCTGGCGGGGTTTCACGCCGCTCGGCTCAGCGGTGTCGCCGCCGCGGCCGCAGGTGTGGCGCTATCCGCCGTGCTCGCCGCGCTGGTGGTGCCGCGCCGGCCCGACGTGGTGGTGGGCGCCGCCGCCCTGGGCGGGCTGATCCCGCACTTCGTGAGCACGGCCGGCATCCTCTACAACGACGCGTGGGCGACACTGACCGCCACGGCGGCGCTCGTGGCTGCCGCGCTGGTGCTCGTCCGCGGTCCGACCCGGAGATCGCTCGGCTGGCTCGTCGCCGCCGCCACGATCGCGCTGGCGACCCGTTCGTCGGGCGCCGCCGCCGTGGCCGCCGCGGCGGGCGCCGCCGGGCTCGGGACCGTGCTGCACCGCAGGGACGCCTGGCCATGGCGGCTGGCGGTGGGGATCGGGGCGGCGCTGGGAGTCGCCGCGGTCGCCGTGACGGTGAGCGCTCCGATGTACCTGCTCAACCTCCAGCGCTACGGTGACCTCACCGGGCGCGCCGCGCTGCTGGGGATGTTCCAGCGAGAGCCGCGCGCGCCCGCGTTCCAGCGGCTCGCGGGCGCCTCGTTCTGGCGTGATCAGCAGGGGCAGCTGTTCGGCCAGGTCGTGGAGGGACGCTACGTCCCCGCGGAGCTGGTGCTGGCCGTCAGGGGCGTGGTCCTGCTCGCCATCGCCGCCCTGCTCGCGGCCGGGGTGCGGCGCGCCTGGCGCTGGCGGCGGCACGGCGAGACGCCGGACCTCGCACGCGCGGCGACGGGGCTGATGCTGGCCTGTTACAGCGCCGTGATCGTCTACAGCGTGGCCGAGTTCGCGGCGGTGGGCGGCAGCCAGCACGCCAGGTACCTGTTCCCAGCCGCCGCGGTGATCGGTCTCGCGATCGCCGCCGGGCTCGGCCGGCTGCCGTACGGCTGGACCCTCGCGTGGACCGCGGGCGCCGTCGGCCTGTGGCTGGCCGTCAACCTCGTCGCACTGCGGGGCTTCCTCGTTGAGACCTACGACCTGCCGGCGTCCACCGCGCTGGCCCCGGCGGCGGTGGACGCGCTGGCCGAGCGCGGCGTGCCGGGCGCCGGGGTGGTCGTCGCCTTGCTGCTGACGGCCGGTCTCGCCGGTCTGGGCTGCTGGCTGACCGCCGCCTGGATCCTCGCGCGGCGCGGCCGCGCCGCCGCTTAGAGGGCGCGCCAGCCCTCTTACGGTTCAGACTCGCCGACCTGTGAGGGTCGCGGGCCCGAGTAGCCGTTGGCCAGGCGGCCGGCGACCTCGGTGCGATGCTCGGCTACGATCCGCCAGTCGCCATCCGCCTGGCCGACCACGTCGAGCACGGTGACCGATGGTGCGGCCAGCGCGCTGGTGTTCGGCACCGCCTCGCCGGACTCCATCTGGAAGACTCGGCGGGTCGTGGTGTCCACGCGGATCCGCAGGTCCGCCGGTCCGGCCGGCAGCGGCTCGGCGCGCTCGACGACGAGGACCGGCCCGCTCCAGTGCCGGTTGGTCGTCCGCGGGTCCATCACCCGTCCGACGATCTCGAGCTCGGGGTCGGCGGCTGGCCGCCCCTCCGGCTGGTCGAGCTCGGCGGCGCCGTAGGTGACCTGCGGCTGCTCCGCGTACAGGTCGCGCAGCTGCCGCTGGTGCGCCTCCGTCGGGGCGGTGTGCGCTCGCCGCCAGGCGTCGGCCCAGCCCTCGACCACTGGGCCGATCTCGGCGGGGATCTCCGCCCGTGACGCTATCGCGGCCGGTGGACCGTAGGCGTCGAGCCGCGCGCTGTCGTGAGCGCGAAGAAGCGGACCACCCTCCATGCGTCGTCGTCGCCGCGGCGGAAGTCGAGCGCCGACGCCGCCCAGGGGATGCTCTGACCGTAGTCGGCCCAGCGCTCGGCTTCGGGATCGACGATCGGCGCGCCGTTCCAGCGCCACACCACCTCCAGGCGGGCCACATCATCCGAGATGAGCACGTCGGACACGCGGGCCTCGGCGATCTCGTGCAGCGGCTCCGTCGTCCGGGCGCCGAACTCCATGAAGCGCTCGACGTCGCCGCCGAGCAGGTCGACGACCGGCTGGTCGGCGGGGTCAGGCGTCGGGGCGTCGTCGGGAACGGCGTCGAACCAGCCGCTCACCGGTGTGGTCGTGACCTCCGGCGACCAGCTGGCGCGGAGGCGGCGAGCGTCTCCGCGGTCGGATCCTGCAGCGCCTCGTCGAGCAGGCCCGGCCAGACCGCGAGCAGCTCCTCGACGGCCGGCGGCTTCCTCCACGCCGGAGCAACCGGTCGACAGCAGGACCGCGGTCGCGAGCGTCGCGAGCGTGCGCATGGCTTCCCCCTCGTCGGCACACGACGAACACACTACGACGTGACGGCCGTGGGTCTTTGAGGTTGTCCACAGCGCTCAGCGAGGCGCGTGGCGTAGCCTTGCGCAGGTGACCACCGAGCTCGCGCAGGAGCGCCGTGCGCCCGCGGACCCGGATGCTCCGCGCGGGCGCCCAGCGCCGTGGTGGGTGCTCGCGGCCGCGGGGGCGTTCCTCGTCGCGTGGTACGGCGCGCGCGTGGCGGCGCTCGGCCCGACCGCCCTCAACGACGACCTCGGCATCCAGCACTACCTGGCGCGCATCACCGCCGAGGGCGCCATCCCGCTCATCGACTTCGAGCACGGCTGGAACACGGCGAGCTGGTACTGGAACGCCGGTCTGTACCTGCTGGCGGGTGGCAACCCCACCCTGTGGGCGTTCCTGTGGGGACCGGTGACCGGCGGGCTGCTGGCGGGTCTGCTCCTGCTCGCCGCCGCCCGCCGCCTGCGGCTGGAGGCGGCGTGGGTCGCGGCGCTGGTCCCCGCATGGGTGCTGCTGACCCACGTGCCCCACCACAAGTACGCGACGGCGATGGGCTGGCTGCTGGCGCTCCTTCCGGTGGGGCTCGGCCGCAGGGACGGCGCGGCCCTGGCGCTGCGCTTGGGCGTCCCGGCGACCGTGTGGTGGTTCCACGTGGAGCTCGCGGTGCTGCTGGCCGCCGGCACGGCGCTGTTCGACCTGTTGGGGGACACCGACGTCGTCCGGCGCGCGCGGATCCTGCGCGCGGCCGCCGTCGGCGGCGGGCTCGCCGTCGGCCTGGGATCGCAGCTGGCCGCCTACGCGGGGCTGGGACTGGCGCCCGGCGAGGTGGTGGATCAGATCCTGCTCGGCCAGACCGGCGCCTACGACCTGCACTTCGGCTACCTGCTCGGCAACCCGCAGACGTTCCGCGTCCTGGTGTACCCGGCGACGCTGGTGCTGCCGTTCGTGCCGCTGGTCTGGCGGCGGCTGGCGACGCCCACCCGGTTGGTGGCGTTCCTGCACCTGGCCCTGGCGCTCATCCCGATCCGCAGGCCCGGCGACGGGCACGTCGCGGCGGCCGCGACCCTCCTGGCGGTGCTGGCGGTGCTGGCAGCCCGCGATCTGCTCCGCGCCAGGGGTGTCAGCATCCCATGGCCATCCCTGCGCGACGGCCACGCCCGTTCGGCGGGCGCCGCGGCGCTCGCAGGGGCGACGTGGTTCGCGGTTGCCATCGCTGCGGGCTTCCGCGTCACGTCGCTGATGGCGATCGTCGCGCTCACGCTCGTGTGCCTCCTCGGCGTCGTGGCGTCATGGGGCGGTGACCGGCCATGGGCGAGCGCAGGCGCCATGGCCGCGGCGGGGCTGCTGGTCGTCGGCGGCCTCAGCGGCCGGGTGGTGCAGCAGGCGCGCGCCGACGACGGGGACGGCCAGGCGCAGGCGATCGCCGCGCAGCTGCGCGGCACCGTGGACGGCTGCCTGGGTCCCGAGCGCGCCGCCTGGGTCGTGCCGTCGCCGCTGACGCTCTACGACGAGCTGGAGCTGACCAACCCCACGCCCTACTACGTGTTCTGGTACACGTTCGCGGCGGAAGGCGACAGTGTGCTCGCGCGGGCCGACGCCGGCCAGATCCCCGCGATCATCACCCCCTACGGGTGGCCCGAGTCGATGCGGCCGATCGTGGACGACCTCGAGGCCCGCTATGAGGTCTGCGCGCAGGTGGAGGTGCCGGCTACCGACAACCTGGTCACGGTCTGGCGCTACGCCGGGAGCTGAGCCACCCCAGCGCGAGCAGGCCGGCCAGACCGGCGGCGGACAGCGCGGCGCCCGCGCGGAGGCCCGGCGGGCGGTAGTCGAGCGCGACGTCGTGCCCCCCGGCGGGCACGACCACGCCGACGAACAGGTGGTCGGCCACCACGACGGGGGCGACCTGGCCGCCGACCGTGGCCGTCCAACCCGTCAGCGCCGCGTCGCGCACGACCAGGATCGCGCCGCCATCGGAGGTGACGGTCGCGGTCAGCCGCCCCCCGTCGCGGCGCACACCGGCGACCTCTGCCCGCCCGCCGCGGGGC